>NZ_JAHKQX010000012.1:0-180902 GCF_019345515.1 Shewanella sp. NKUCC06_TVS
GAATTGGTTGATTTAAATTTTTGACTGCCAACCCGAAGGCTAAGCAGTTTCGATTAACTCAACACCTGTGAGTGTCCACACAGATTTGCTTGATAAATTGTTAAAGAGCGTGGTTATCAGCTTATTCAGCGTTTAACCCTTGACCCCGCTGGGTCAGTGGATGCGCATTATAGGGATGTCAGATTTTACCGCAACCCCTTTGGCGCGAATAATTACGAAAAAACGATTCAATCGCACACTTTTCAAACTAAAAGTGTGTTTTAACGCCAATATTATCGAATTTGTGCTGGATTAAGGCAAAAGATGAGGTTAACCCAGCGCTAGAAATGACAAGAGCCAACCTATTGGTTAGCTCTTTATGCCATGTTAGATCGCTTTTAACGCAAGGTTCCATTCAACAAGAGCAACAACCCACGCTACTGGCTACTGTAATAGTAGCTACTTGAGATGAACTTATAAGCAAATGTTTATCTGCTTATAAGTAGTAGCGTAGCGACTAGCCTAGGCTTTTTAAGTAAGCCGGCACATCGGCAATACTGTCGAGTACCACAGTGGCATCACTGTCATCGGCAATAACCTTACCACTGCGCACTAATATACGTGTAGTCACGCCCGCCGCTTTCGCTGCCTGCATATCTTCGGCTTTGTCGCCAACCATGACTGAGTGCGCTAAGTCGATTTTTAAGAATTGCGCCGCATCATTAAGCATACCCGGCTTAGGTTTGCGGCAATCACAGTCGACCTTATATTCCCCTATACCTTTTTCGGCATGGTGCGGGCAATAGTAAATACCATCGAGCTCGACCCCTTTATCGGCAAAGTTCCAATCCATCCACTCCGTTAAGCTGTGGAATTGGTCTTCAGTATACATGCCACGGGCAATACCGGATTGATTAGTGACGACAACTAACTTGTAGCCCATTTCTTTTAAAGAGAGGCAAGATTCAAACACACCGTCAATATATTCGAAGTCATCCACTAAGTGGACATAACCATGGTCTTTGTTAATCACACCATCACGGTCTAAAAATACTGCTCGACTCACTGTAATACTCCCAAATCGCCTAAGGCGTTATCGCGCTATTATTCCATTCATTATCAGAAATTGCACCGCGAAGTTATGCTTTTAGCGCTAAATTGCGCATTAGTGATATTTCGTGGCTGTACAGGCAAATCTCTATGCACAGCTTGTGTCTATGCGAGATAGCAATTGTCCCACCAAATTAGAGTCCAAAAAAATCCAGCAGTGAAATGTGTAATTACACTGTTTTAATCAAAATACTCAATCGAAGAAGCTGAACAGCGTTTTTACAAATAATTGCCACCGTTGCCATCGAAGCCGCTCGCAAGGAATGCGCTTCAAATCGTAAGAGAAAACCACAAAAAACCCCGTCTTTTGGGCATTGTTAGTCTCTGAGATGCTGCACTCAATCAAGCATTTCCCTTTATTTGTGGTGTTTTTAACGGTAATCTTGGGCAAATAACGAGAAAATACCCGAAATAGACGGAAATAATGAGTCGAACTACGCCTATCGTCCACAAAACCCGCACCCAGTTAGTTGTGGAAGTGCTCAGAGAGAGAATTCTTTCAGGTGACATAGCCGCAGGAGAACCCCTCAGACAAAGTGCCTTGGCTGAAGCGTTAAATGTCAGCCGTATTCCGGTGAGAGAAGCATTATTGCAACTCGAAGCCGAAGGACTCGTTAAGTTTGAGCCCCATAAAGGTGCGACTGCGACCGTGTTATCCGTCGAACAAGTCACCGAACTCTTTGAATTACGTGCAATGATCGAAACCGATCTGCTTGCGAAAGCGATCCCACGACTTCAAGAGGCTGATTTAGAAAAAGCAGAACGTGTACTCGAGCAATTGGAGTCGGCCTTCAAACATGAAGATGCCGTCGCCAGTTGGAGCGAGTTGAATACGCAATTTCACACTTGCTTATATCAGGCGGCTAATCGCCCACACACCCTTGAGGTTGTTCACGGCCTCAATACTAATTGTGATAGATACATTCGTTTGCAGTTATTGCTCGCGGGGGGAATTCCTGCCGCAGAGCATGAGCACAGGGCTTTGCTCAACCACTGCAAACTGAGAGAAACAGAAAAAGCGACGGCGCTACTGCGTCATCATATTCTGCATGCCGCAATGACAATTCGAGATCTCGTCGCCAAACAGGTGGTCTAGATCACGGACGGCCATTAGAGTTGCCGATAAGCTTTGTTGTCGATTCAAGGCAGCGCTCAGGTTCTGCCTTTTTTATTTGAGAGAAACCACCATGCAGTACGCCACTATCACTGGTTGGGGCAAATGTGTTCCACCAGCCACGCTGACCAACGATGATCTTGCGACCTTTATCGAGACATCCGACGAATGGATTAAATCTCGCACAGGGATCAGCCAGCGCCATATCAGTCATGTAAATACCTCTGAACTTGCTTCAGTTGCAGCACAACGTGCGCTCGCAGCAGCAGGTATTGATGGCAGTGAAATCGACATGATCATTCTTGCCAGTGCCAGCCCAGACACTTTGATCCCAAATATTGCATCCACTGTACAAGCTAATATTGGCGCCAGTTGTGCAGCATTCGATATCAATGCTGCCTGCAGTGGCTTCTTATATGGCTTAGGTTTAGCCAGCTCACAAATCAAGAGTGGCCAGAGCAAGAAAGTATTAGTCATTGGTGCTGAACGTTTATCTTTCTATTTAGATTGGTCGCGCCGCGAAACTGCAGTGCTATTTGGTGATGGTGCGGGTGCCGTTGTGGTTGAAGCGACAGATGTTGCCGGTGGCGTGCTCGGTTATGAGCTAAATAACGATCCTGAAGGTCGTGATATTCTGAAAGCGGGCTTTGGCACGGCGATGGACAGATTCTCAGCCGACTCATTGGACTTTTTCATTGAATTCGATGGCCAAGAAATCTTCAAGCGTGCGATTAACGGAATGAATAAATTGAGCACTAAAGTGCTTGAAAAATGTGGTGTTGATAAGGATGAAGTGGATCTCGTGATCCCGCATCAAGCCAACGAACGTATTATTGATACCTTAGTTAGCCGAATGAAAATCCCGAAAGAAAAAGCCTTCGTGAACATCGCTAATTATGGCAATACCTCGGCGGCGACGATTCCAATTGCGATTTGTGATGCGTTAGAACAAGGCATTATCAAGCCGAATCAAACCATACTCTCTTGTGCCTTTGGCGCAGGCTTAACCTCTGCTGCACTCTTGCTGCAATGGGGAAATCGCGTCACACCTATCAATATCAGTGATGCCGAGTTACCGCCTTGTGACAAAACAGGCATAGAGTTAGTCAAACGCGCTGTAGATTATTTTTGTAAGCCGTAAACGGTTTTTGCAAAACGATTACATAGTGTTTCACTAAAACAAAAAGCCATCTTAATCGATGGCTTTTTTAGTATATGACTACAGAGCTTATTCATTCAGCTTGCTAATGATCATCTCATCCCAATAGATAGCTTGATTAAAATGTTCGGCGAGTTTTTGATTTAACTCGTTAAAGCCTTTAACCACGCCTTCGCTGCCACTAATACAAGACCAGACAAATCGATGGCAATTATTGTCGAATAAATCATATTCCCGATACTGATAAATCGCCTGTTCAGCACGGGGCAACACAGACTCGGCAATAAGAGGCTGATGTTGGTGATTACAGGCAAGATAGATTTGGCTGCCAGTCCGTCCCGCTAAAAAACGCTTTACCGATACAGCCCGCACCAGCCCTGAGCCATGTAACTCTACGAGGCAATCATCACCAAGCCAAATGCCAGTATGCTCAATCACGCCAAAAACATAACAACAGACGATACTGCCAGGAATTGGCGATACTTGTTTTAATCCCTTTTGCCATTGACTCGGCGGTGCCACCATAGCGCGATTGGCAACGGGGTACTTAGGGGCCTTACCGAGTAATCTGTCACGCTCAAGCTGTTGACGCTGCTCGCGCTCATCGGCCAGCAAAACCGCACCGATTACGGCACCACCCACCCAAAGTAAAGGTAACGGCATCATATTCTCCTACACACTCAACTTAGTAGAGTGAAGTACAAGTTGGTTGGATTGCCAAGTTAACGGCAGGTTGAATTTGAACAGAGGATTAAATGTCAACTGAGTTTAGCTTGTCAGTGATTAACCTAAGATGAAATCAAGGTGAAATCAATCCATCTCAAATGGATTCACTCACCACAAAAAGTGATTTCTGTTAACACTGACTAAGTCGATTTTTGCAGTAAATCAGCCACAGTAAGCTTTGCCGCACCGCCCATGGCGGCCATTTGCGCGAGTAATAATTCCCCACAAGCTAAGGCATCGGTCAGCGCACTATGGGCCGTATAAATGGGTAAACCATAACGCTCGCGACAAGCGCCAAGGCGCAAACTCCCCTCTTTAATCACTGAGTGTTCCCGTAGTAAACGGTGCTTTTCAATCATTAAAGTATCAATTGCAGGTAAAACAATGGCTTGATGATAAATCGTCAATAAATCCTGCTGTAAAAAACGACAATCTAAAGGGGCATGATGTGCCACCAGCACGCGGCCATAGGTTTGATTGATAAACCAACCCATGGCTTCTTCAATAGTGACAGCTTGCACCAAATGATTATCAAGAATGCCGTGGATCGTCGCACTTTGGCCGACACTACCGCGAATTTGCACTAATTTTTGCTCGGCGCGTGCCAACGGGATCTCACCGCGCTCAATCGGCACCAATCCAATACTGAGAATTTGATCTTGCTGTGGATTGAGCCCTGTCATCTCCAAATCCATCGCCGTTAACGGCGCTTCGGATAACGGCATTGCCAGCAGAGGCAACAGCGACTGATAATAGCCTTTAAATAAATGATGTTGGCAACGCAGCGCCCGCCAATTGAGCTGAGTTTTCAGCAACAATGTATTCATATCAAAAGCTTCGCATAAATTTCATCTTCATCCCCGCCTGCGCCTCATGCACGACTTTAAAAGCGTCACGTAACTGATGACGAACCAGCGAAGATAAATGCCCAGGCAGCAAATAATTACTCACCTCTACCCCTAGATTATGTTGATAACCTTGGTTCGATAACCGCATATGAGCGATAAACTCGTGGGCATCAGCCAAATTGAGCGCATCTTGTCGATTGAGGATATTCGCATCCATCAAGGCACGAATACGTTTTGCAGTATTCACTTCTTTAATGCCCGCAGACAAGGCATAAACACGGGCAATATCGTTAATCAAAGCATTACCTTTATGCTTCAAATCTATGCCTTTAACTTCACTACCATCCCGCTCTAGTACAAATTTGCGAAAAAATCCTAACGGCGGCGACTCCACTAGTGAATTGCCAGTCATACCCGCGAGGAAAATATCGTTATCGCGGGTTTGAGCTAAGACTTTATCCTGTAAGGCATCAAAAAGGGTTTGCGGACCGTAAACCGATCGCATATCGAAGAAGATGCTGGCGTGCATTAACGCCTTAGGCTCAGGCGTTATGACCCATTTTTCAAATACCTGTTGCCACTGTTTGAGTGACATCCGCCATTGGGGATTTTGCGCCATAATATTGCCGGGACAAAATTCATAACCGCATTGGTCAAGCCCTGCGCACACGGCATGGGTTAAGGCATCAAAATAACCTTTAGCAAAATCATCCATCTCTTCTGCGACTAACAAGCCATTATCTTGATCTGAACACGCAGCCTGATCTTGTCGTCCCTGCGAGCCAAATGCCAACCAGCAAAAGGCCATGGGCGGTTCACCGAGTAATTGCTGATTGAGCACAATTAATCGCCGCGTCAGCGCATCGGTGACAGAGGTTAACACTCGGCCAATTTCTTCAGCTCTAGCATCGGCACTAATAAGATTTTGCAGCAATAGGGGAATTTGCTTACTGACACCAATTAAACTGGCAAGATCCTGCTGCCGTTCAATCTCACCAATCAACAGTAGCGGTTGTGAGCCCTGCCCGCGCAAGATGTCAGTACTGGTCACCATACCGATAGCTTTATCTTGATCGATAATAGGTAAGTGATGAATGTTATGCTCACTCATCAGCAGCATGGCTTCAAAAATCAATGCATTGGAGGAAATCGAGATAGGTGAAACCGTCATGGCTTGATGCACAGCAACGTTGCCATCAAGCCCTGCAGCTAACACGCGATTACGCAAATCCTTATCGGTTAAGATGCCAACCAATTTATGATTATCCGTCACCAATAAGGACGATACTCGGCGATTTCGCATCAAGAGTGCCGCCTGAGTCACGCTAGCTTGGGCATCAATAACGATGGGAGTGGAAGACATCAAGGTACTTATCCGACTTGTGGTCGTCAGATCCTTTGCCTTAAAGCGAGCCTCATGGCGTAAACGCTTTGCGAAGGCGCGGGTAAAAAACTTATCGAAGTGACGACTCTCACTCCTAAGGCTATCAAACAAGGCTTGGGGCAGATGATAAACTAGACCGTCTTCAAGAATAGCGACTTTATTAACGACTTTTTCCCCTGATAACAAAGTAGAAAAGCCAAAAAACTCACCCTCGCCCACTCTATCCACCAACACGCCGTCAGGATCGCGCACCTCAAAGGCGCCGCTACGCACCATATACAACTTAGGCGAATTCGCGTCGAAATTAACATAACCAGAGGCTTTGCTGTAATACCCAACAGTAACAGCCTTAGCGCAGCGCACGACTACATCCTCAGGCAGAGCATCAAAGGGCACAAGTCCCTGTAGAAATTGCACTACGGGTTGTAACTCACTGGCATTCATAGACAACACCTTCTTTAGGCGAATTTTTACTGAGATGTCATCACTATAGCCTGCATTGTCGCTACGCTACATTCGACTAAAGTCAGCCGCAAGCATAATAAAGTGACTCCCCACAGAGTCATAAAGGCAGGCCAAAAGAGGCAATAAAAAAGAGCGCCGAAGCGCTCTCTTGTGTTGATACTCACCATTACGCAGTAAGGTTAGTGGCCGCTTGCTTCACCCGAACCTTTAGGGAAACGAATCGATTCAACCATCTCCTGAACATGCAGTGGTGTTGCCGCAGTGACTCGACTCACTATCGCTGCCACACCGAAGTTCACTAACATGCCTACCATACCAATACCTTCTGGTGAAATACCCAGGAACCAGTTAGCAGCTATGTTAGCCGTTGGATCAACAAACTTGAAGTAGATGATATAACCAGCAGTAAACAGCAGACCCGTTAACATACCAGCAATCGCACCTTCTTTATTCATTGTCTTAGAGAAAATACCCATAACAATGGCAGGGAACAGTGAGGAAGCCGCTAATCCGAAGGCGAATGCCACCACTGCCGCCACGAAACCAGGAGGGTTCACCCCAAAGTAACCCGCAATCACAATGCCAATACCTGCCGCCAAGCGAGCATATAGCAGCTCTTTTTTATCGGAAAGGTTAGGCATTAAATTCTTTTTCAATAGGTCGTGTGAAACCGACGTTGAAATCACCAATAGCAAGCCTGCAGATGTTGATAACGCAGCTGCTAAACCACCCGCCGCCACAAGGGCGATAACCCAAGCTGGTAAATTAGCGATTTCTGGCGTAGCAAGTACGATAATATCGTTATCAATCTTCATTTCATTTTTGCTAGCGGGATCTTCAATCTTACCTGACGAATAGTAAATTTTACCGTCGCCATTTTTGTCATCCCACTTAATCAAACCGGTTTTTTCCCAGTTCTTAATCCAATCTGGTGCAGACTCATAAGCCACACCTTTAGAATCGGGACCGTTAATAGTTTCAATCATGTTCACGCGGGAGAACGCTGCTAACGCAGGCACTGTGGTGTACATAATCGCAATAAAAACAAGCGACCATCCTGCAGTGATACGTGCATCTTTCACCTTAGGTACAGTGAAGAAACGCACGATAACATGGGGTAAACCCGCAGTACCCACCATCAAGGCACCCGTAATACAGAACACATCTATCATGCTCTTAGAACCGTCGGTGTAAGGTGCAAAGCCGAGCTCAACCGAAACGTTATTGAGTTTTTCTAACAAATACACACCGCTATTATTGCCAGCGGCATCCAGTAACTCAGCACCAAAACCAATTTGCGGAACTAAGTGGCCTGTCATCATCACTGAAAGGAAAATAGCCGGAACCATAAAGGCGAAAATCAGTACGCAGTATTGGGCAACCTGAGTGTAGGTAATCCCTTTCATACCACCGAGTACCGCGTAGAAGAACACGACCGCCATACCGATATATACGCCAGTATCCACCTCCACTTCAAGGAAGCGCGAGAACACAACACCCACACCGCGCATTTGCCCTGCAATATACGTAAAGCAAATAAAGATGGCACAGATAACCGCTACAGTACGTGCCGCCTGTGAGTAATAACGCTCACCGACGAAATCTGGCACAGTAAACTTACCAAATTTACGTAAATACGGTGCCATACAAAGGGCAAGCAATACGTAACCGCCCGTCCAGCCCATCAAGTACACACTACCATCGTAACCGACGAAAGACACAATACCCGCTAACGAAATAAATGACGCCGCTGACATCCAATCTGCCGCCGTTGCCATACCGTTCACCACAGGGTGAACACCGCCGCCAGCAACATAGAACTCTTTGGTTGAACCCGCACGGGTCCAGATTGCAATCCCAATGTAGAGCGCAAATGAGAGCCCTACGATAATATATGTGAGTGTTTGAACATCCATCTCAAAGCTCCTTAGTCTTCTTGTACGTTATATTTTTTATCTAAGGCGTTGGCTTTTGCCGCGTAGACAAAGATAAGCGCAACGAATACATACATAGATCCCTGTTGTGCAAACCAGAAACCTAATTTGAATCCCATGAAATGGACTTCATTGAGTACATCAACCAATAAAATGCCGCATCCAAAAGAAACTGCCGCCCAAATGGCTAATAAGCTCAGTACGAGACGAATATTCTCGCGCCAATAACCCTTTGCCTTGTCGTTGTTTTCAAAACCCATAGTGACTCCCCTGTGCTGTTTTAATTTTAAGTCATGTTTAATCTAGCAACAGCTGGTGTGAGCACAATCACGACTTTCGTCTAACCCGTGATTCAAAACACTGTCCGAAAATAGCGAATAGAAACAAATTCAATGAGTTAACAATGGCATTACATTTCGATACGGTTTTAACTTTTTTAACAGGTTAGACCAATGTCGAACAAGAATGAGTGGGATGTGAATGGAGAAAGAAGATTTGCAACCAATAAATAGAAATAACTTATTGTCTGAACTAGGGAAATTAGAAATTTAAATGACCTTTAATACGGCTCTAGACTGGTTAAAAAATCAGATAATTGAGATTTTTAGCCTAGATTATTGAGAGTTTTAATCATGAGTTTCTCAATTAATTAGAGACATTTCATTTCATCAAACCTAGGTCAGGTCAATTGCTTACCGTTTCATTTCCTCATGTTATTTCGTCAAAATGTTAGGGTTTGACTCACTGCCTCCTTGCAGGTTTACAACAAAAAATAACCCAGCCTATGCTGGGTTACTCAATCTACCTTGAGGAAACGTGACTAAGCGTTACTCGCAACAAGCGGCTTTCATCGCATGATACATCGCGTGCCGTCCGTCTATAAAATGCCGTTACTTCGCAGCTAAAAACCTCACTAACGCCGCCAATTCTTCTGCGGTATGTGCGGTTGAGGTCAGCATATAACGGCCATTAACCAGTAATGACGGTACCCCCTTGATCCCAGCAAGCTCAGCTTGAGAGTCATAATTCATTAGGGTAAATTTAGCATCGACGGAATTCATCGCGGCATCGACATCATCCGCCTTAGCGCCTTGGGCAAGGAAAAAGGCTTTTACTTGCTCAAGGGTGGTAAATTGCTCACCTTTCTCATGAATTTGCTTAAAAATGGCACCATGGGTTTGCTTAGTCATCTTTAATTTTTGCGCCATATAATAGGCAAACTGGCTCAATTCCCAAGCGGGACGACCTGCACCAACGGGGGTACGCTCAAAGGCCACATCTTTGCCAAGCAGCTTTACTGTCGACTCGATGAGCGGTTCTTGCTTATAACAATGTGTGCAGTTATAAGAAAAAAACTCCCGCAGCACTGGCTTTTGTGCTTCGGTAATGCCCGCCACAGTGACGTAATCCTTGCCTTCTTCGAAACTTGCAGCCTGCAGGGCAAAGCTGGCACTCAGCATTAATCCGCACGCAAATACTGCTATAGGTCGAACTCGATTAAACACGCTCATGATATTGTCTCTTTTTATTCGTCATTTGTTTAAATAAGGATTACACATTTGCTCAAGCAAATTTGGAACTCAAAGATAACCTAAAAGTTCAACTTTTACCTTTTACAGTAATGAACCTTTCTCAACATGCCGCTAGCATATCCAGCGGCGAAACATACTGATATCGAAAGCCTAAATCCGTGACAATCGCGTCAGCTTGGATGACTTTACTCGGCATAGATTGTTGATTAAATTCTGGCGCGACTAAACCTAGAGATTCAGCAGCAGCTTGATAAAACTCAGCTTTAGTCGGATGTGAAGGTGCGCAAAGATTATAAATCGGCGCCACTGATAATCCAGAATGAGTTGCCGCGAGAATTGCGCTAACGGCGCGCACACAGTCACTAAGATGGACTAAATTTACCGCGACATTCGCTCCACTCACATCGGTTTTTCCAGCAAGAAAACGCCCAGGATGACGTTTAGGACCGACGAGTCCAGCAAAACGAACGATACAGGTATGGGGCAATGCTTGAAATAAAGCTTCAGCATCTAACAGCACTTGGCTATCGCTTGATTCTGCCATCGCATCGGCTTCTGTCATCAATTTATCTTGGGTCGGATATACGCCCGTAGTGCTGATAAACACAATCCGCTGATATTTCCAGCCTTGAGTTAATGCGATGAGTTGTTGTAATTCTTCAAGATAAGCGGCATTACCACGCTTTAATCGGGGAGGAATATTGACCACCAGATAATCAGTCTGAAATAAACCGCTCAACGCCTGAGCATCGGGGGCAGATGATGCTTCGTGGCCCAATTGCAGCGGATAGGCTTCAATCCCGACTTCAGTTAATACCGATAATTCTTCGGCACTGCGCTTACAGCCAGTGACTCGATAGCCCTCATGGACAAGTTGCTTTGCCAAAGCAAAACCAAACCATCCACAACCGACCAAAGCAACACTGGATTTTACTGCGCTGTTTTCTGCTTTTACATTCGCCATATTAGCCCTAAGGGAATCACATCAGCGGATAGAATACGGAACTTAGCGCATAAGATTCAAGTTTGTAGCGAACTAAAATAAAAACTAATCCCTTTATCGACTTGTAAGGTACGAATCGCCCCCTCGGACAACTCTTCCGCCTTGATGGCTTTTTGTACTGTCACGCCTTCATTACTTAAAAAACGCAGCGATGGCTCACTGCCATCCTCTTTGCAGGCCCACACTTGGGGTTGACTCACTTCTTTGGTGGTCATGATCACTTTCGCAATACTGTCATCGGAGAGCTTTACTATGGTTCCTGGTGGGTAGATGCCAAGAATTTTAACCAACACAGAAATCAGTGATTCTGAATGTTTACTCGCACGGTTTTTAAACAAATAACCTAATGCTACTTGAGGAGATGTCACTTGCTGACCACTGAGCTGTTGATCGTAGTCATTTGCCAAACTCACGATCTGCGTAATGATAGGGATTTTATGACCCGTCAATCCGTCAGGAAATCCTGAACCATCAACAAACTCATGGTGGTGTAAAATGACATTCAGCACTTCTTTAGGGAATAATCCGGAACGATTCAGCATGTCAAAGCCAAAATTAGGGTGCATTTGCAAATAGCTTGCTTCGTGTGTAGTCAAAGAGCCTCGCTTACGGCGAATAACATCAGGTACCTTAAGTTTACCAATGTCATGTAACAAACTACCAAGAGCAATATCACGCAGCTCTCTTGGAGTTAAATCCAGCGCATGACCTATCATCATTGCCAGCACAGCCACAGAGACGCCATGTTGGGTCACACTGACATCATTATCATCCATTCCAACTAATGTTAGGAACGGTGTTTCAACTTCCTGTAGATGGCTGAGTAAGTCTTCGACCAGTGCCGCCGATAAACGATAGGCGCCTTCAGGATCGCTGACTATTTTACCAAACACACTACGGCAGTTATTCACATTCATTAAAAAACGCTTCTGACTCAAACGCATCGCCTTACGGGTATCAGCCTTAAGATCACGCTCGGGTTCAACTGCTATCTCATCTTCGATGTCATCTTCTTCAACAATATCCAGTTCGGCATTCAATTCAGATAACAAAAAAACATAGGGGACGCCTAAGCCACGGATCATTTCAATTTGAGCGGCACTGCTAATATCAACACGGTTAAATAAAAAAGGATGGTTCGTCCATGACAAAGGCAACTTGACTCTCATGCCAAGTTGAATTTCTGACAGTAACAACTTTTTTTGAGGTACTTTTGCCACGCAATATGACTCCTTTCAAATGTAATGTGGATATAAACAGATGGCCTTATCTGCGTATCCAACAGGGCACATTTAAGCTAAGTACATATAACTATAGATGATTCAAAGCATTCAATGGAGAAATAAGGTAAAAATCCTTATCAAACTGAGGGATAGAACACATCGTCATGTGCCCCACCGCTCAGATCTAAATAAAGTTATTATATAACAATACGATAAAAACTAAGGCTGAAGTTCTTTAGCTTCTTCTTTTGGCCAATCACGGAGGTAATAACTGAGTCGCTTCGATTTAATAAGATAAATGCTCGACCAAAACAACATTAAAGCGTCTAAAGCAAGACTCCAATGAAACAGAAATTGGCCATGGATTAACCGCTGACCCAACAAGACGCCATCAATAATCAACAGCAACCACAACCCCCATTTTAAATGCACAAAAATCGGTCTTAACCATTGGGGCGAACGTCGACGTTCAGCTATCACCACAAGATAAATCAAAACCGCGCCAAGTCCCGCCCCGAGTGCTAACAAAAAATCTGACTTTTCAGGGTAAAAAATCCGCACTAACTCAGAACGGTCACCCATCTGAGTCAGCGAGGCGATAAAAATACACCAACCACGCGCGAGATAAGCCAAAAGCGCATATAAAAAGATGGGCGGTTTAATGTGGCCTTTATCATCGAGCCAAGTGATGTGACTAAAATTCAAATAGGTTTCCAATCAGCAAAATCTAAAACAGCATATCAAGGAGATGGTGCCAATCGCGGTTAATTCAATAGCCAAAGCAGATAATCTTTCCGCACCTTGATTATTTTCAGACAAAAAATAGCGCCTTGGGCCAGGCGCTATTTAATATCTGCTATTCGGCGGTATTCCCCCCTCGATACAAGGCTGCAGCCGTTACAGCCGGCATTGAATCAACATCAAGCCAACGCCCTCTCTGAAATGACGCCAATCAAGCGTTCGCGGCGAGAAGGGCTAACAACGCGTCTTCATCCATCACTTTAACACCAAGCTCCTGCGCTTTAGCCAGTTTTGAACCTGCCGCCTCACCTGCCACTAAACAATCGGTATTTTTGGAGACACTGCCTGCCACTTTCGCCCCCAGCGCCTGCAACTGAGCTTTAGCATCATTGCGATTGAGCTGATTTAAGGTGCCAGTCAATACCCAAGTTTGGCCTTTAAGCGGCTGTGCATCTGCACTTGGCGCTTCAATGGCGGGCCAATGCACACCAGCAGCGATTAAAGCATCAATAACTTCAAGGTTATGGGGCTGGGCAAAAAAATGGGCCACATGCTGGGCAACAACAGCACCAACATCTTCCACTTCAGTTAACTGCTCCACAGTTGCCACCCGCAGCGCATCTAGACTGGCAAAGTGCGCCGCCAGGTTTGCTGCCGTCGCCTCACCCACTTCGCGAATACCTAAGCCATATAAGAAACGCGCAAGAGTGGTGGTTTTGGCTGCTTCAATCGCGGCCGCTAAATTGGTTGCCGACTTCATCCCCATGCGGTCAAGCATCGTCATCATAGAAGCGGTGAGCTTAAACAGATCCGCAGGACTTTGAACTAACTCTTTATCAATCAATTGCTCAACGACTTTGTCGCCCATGCCATCGATATCTAAAGCCTTGCGGGATGCAAAATGCTTAATCGCTTCTTTACGCTGCGCTTCGCAGAATAAACCACCGCTACAGCGAGCCACAGCCTCACCTTCTAGGCGCTCAACTAAACTGCCACATACAGGGCAATTATGCGGAAATACAATGTCAGTCGCCGTTTCAGGGCGTCTTTCAGGCACTATGGCAACAATTTGTGGGATAACATCGCCAGCGCGGCGGATGATCACAGTGTCACCGACCTTAATGCCTAAACGGGCAATTTCATCGGCATTGTGCAGCGTTGCATTTGATACCGTCACGCCACCAACAAACACTGGCTTTAAGCGCGCCACTGGCGTCACGGCACCTGTGCGGCCCACTTGAAAATCAACGCCTTCAAGTTGGGTCATTTCTTCCTGTGCGGGGAACTTATAGGCAATCGCCCAGCGGGGAGATTTAGCCACAAAGCCTAAACGTTGCTGCTGGGCAATGTCGTTAACTTTCATCACTACGCCATCAATTTCAAAGGCTAAATCGCCGCGACGGCTGAGAATGTCTTTGTAGTAATCATAGACTTGGCTTAGTTCAGCGCAGACTTTAATTTCACTACTTACGGGTAAACCCCACGACTTAAGCTGTTGCAACTGTTCAAAATGGGTTTTAGCTAACGGATGGGAGTCGGGCTCCACCACACCGAGCGCATAGGCATAAAAAGCCAATGAACGGGCAGCAGTAATTTTACTGTCGAGTTGTCGCAAGCTACCGGCTGCTGCGTTACGCGGATTAACAAAAAGTTTTTCATCTTTGGCGCGCGCCCTGTCATTCAAAGCTTCAAAAGCGGCTTTTGGCATAAAAGCCTCGCCGCGCACTTCAACGACCTCGGGAAAATCATGACCACGTAATTTAAGCGGGATCGATTTAATAGTTTTCACATTTTCAGTGATGTCTTCACCTACTGAACCATCGCCGCGCGTCGCCGCACGCTCGAGCACACCATGGCGATACAAGATACTCACGGCAAGGCCA
This sequence comes from Shewanella sp. NKUCC06_TVS, assembly GCF_019345515.1. NCBI lineage: Bacteria > Pseudomonadati > Pseudomonadota > Gammaproteobacteria > Alteromonadales > Shewanellaceae > Shewanella > Shewanella sp. NKUCC06_TVS. The sequence goes on from NZ_JAHKQX010000012.1 coordinate 15,102, forward strand.
TCGAGTTTAGGCTCACAACAAAAGCTCACCTCACCGACTTTATCGGTGACACGCTTATGGAAAGCACTGAAATCCGCCTCATCGAAGGCGTTATCTAAACTCAACATAGGCTTAAGGTGCGTGATTTGATCAAATTTGGCGAGCGCTAATCCGCCCACCCTTTGAGTCGGTGAATCAGCGACAATCAAATGGGGATACAAGGCTTCTAACTTGAGTAAACGCTGCATCAACCTGTCGTACTCAGAATCGGTAATGCTCGGTGCATCGTCTACATAGTAACGAATGTTGTGCTCGTTCAGCGATTGGCTGAGCGCCTGCATCACCTGCGATGCGTTTTCTGGGGTGACGTCTTTAGACAGAAGTGTATCGATTTGAATGTCTTGCATATTCTTTATCCAGAATTCTTTAGATCACAAAAAGTAGATCACAAAAAATGAGGCCGCAATCGCGGCCTCATCAATGTATTAACCGCCAAGTTGCGGCGTCGGCTTAAGCGTTAGCGCGAATGCGGTGTAAATAATCTTGCTTAGTGAACTCACCCCAAGGTTGGCGTTGTCCGTCAAGCACGACCGCATCGATATCATCCGCGAGTTGACGCGCCGAGTTAAGCATAATCGAGAAATTCATTAGGGCGTCACCGTAGCAAGGCAAAGTCATGAAAAACACCACACCTTGGGTACTGAACTGCTCCATATTATCCGGATCAAACACGCCAGGCTTTAGCATATTCGCTATCGAGAACAATACTTTACCATTGCCAGCATTATCCACATGGCGATGGAAAATATTCATATCGCCATATTTAAAATTCAAGGTTAAGAAACAAGGTAGCAATTCGGCGCCGTTAAGCTGTAGACCCTCTTTAGCGACCACGTGTAATACCAGTACGTCGCGTGGTTCACCTAACTCATCTTCAGCGGCTTGTTCGACAACCTCTTCTTGATATCTATCTTCTTTATATTCATTTTCGTCAAACAAGGCCGTTTGCTGCGGAGCTGCACTACGTAACGCATGTTCCTGCTCAGCCGCTTTTTGCGCGACGATAGCCGCATGAGATTGACCCATTGGCGGAGTTTGCGTACTCACTTGAGTGTTCAAAACGGGCTCTTGACGCGAGACTTTCGGGCCACGGTGTTGCTCTTTTGCCACGGGTGGCTGCAAGCTAAAATCAGGCTGAGCTGTTACAGGCTCGTGTTTAGGGCCAACTTTCAACTCTGGTTTAAATTCTGCTGATTTAAACTCTTGTGGTTTAAATTCAGGCTTAGGTTCTAGCTTTACTTCCTGCTTCAAATAAGGATTGGTCGCAGGAGTTTCGTTGTTAGGTGCAAGTTCACCGGCTTTGCGCACGCGTACGGCGCCAATACCATCGGCATCAAACCCTTCTGAATCGATCCGCTTCGGACTCGGCTCACCTTTCTCAGCCTGTTTCTTATAAAAGTTGCTCATTGGGCTATCTTTCAATGATTTAGGCTGTTGTCTTCTGATAGACCAAAATCCATGCACCAGCACAGCAACTATGGCTATGGCGCCTAAAACGAACAATACTAGTTGCAAATCTTCCATTGGTTACCCTGTCTTTCTTCTAGTTATCCAGCGTCAGCCATCGCCACCGCTTGCTCTATGTCTACCGCAACTATACGAGACACACCGGGCTCGTGCATAGTCACGCCAATAAGTTGATCCGCCATTTCCATGGTTATTTTGTTATGGCTGATATAAATAAACTGTACGCTCTGTGACATTTCTTTTAGCAATCGACAGAAGCGTTCTACGTTGGCATCGTCTAATGGCGCATCCACTTCATCTAACATACAGAAGGGAGCAGGATTCAGCCTAAAAATGGCGAATACCAATGATAAAGCGGTTAATGCTTTTTCACCACCCGAAAGAAGATGGATTGTGCTGTTCTTCTTCCCCGGTGGTTGGGCCATGATAGTCACGCCCGTTTCTAGCAAATCGTCGTCAGTTAACGCTAAATAAGCTCGGCCGCCGCCAAACACTTTCGGAAATAAGCGTCCGAGATCTTCGTTGACTGAATCAAATGTCGTCTTAAAGCGGCTTCGGGTTTCCTTATCTATTTTACGGATCGCTTCCTCTAAGGTTGCAAGCCCTTTATTTAAATCGTCATCTTGATGATCAAGATAAGATTTTCGCTCACTTTGCTGTTCAAATTCTTCGATCGCCGCAAGGTTAATGGCACCTAAACGAACAATTTTCTGCCGTATTTGATCTAAATCACTCTGCCACTTGTCTGGCATCCCCTCTGCGGGCAAGTTTCCAAGGATTTCAGACAGAATGATTTGCTGTTCCTGTAAGGCTTCCAGCTGACTATTCGCTTGGCCTTTTATTCCTTCACGACGTAACTTTAACGTGCTCAGGCTTTGAGTCAAGTCCTCAAGCTTACCAAGCTCTTGTTTTTGCTTTATTCCTATACGGTTTAATGTGTCTGTGAGCACACTTTGCTGCTGACGAACCTCTTTTAAGCCCTGTTGTTGCTCATGTTGTTGCTTTAGTAACTGCGTTAACTGTTCAGTCAGCTGCCCACTATTTTGCACCCCACTCAATTGGGCAACTTTGGCAAGTTCTGTTAACACAGACTCGCGGGAGTGGATGAGTTCATTGACACGCACTTGCTGTAATTCAATTTGCTCCGTGCTCACGGCCATGCGCATCGTCACGGCTTGCAAACCCGTCGCAGTGGCTGATAATTGACGTTCTACCTCAGTAATACGCCCTTTTAATGCTTGATGGCGCACACTATCGGCCTGCGTGTCTTGGATGAGTTGCCGTTGAATATCTTCACTTGCCTGCAGCGTCTCATCGAGCTCCATTTCTTGTTCTGCTAATAATTCGCATTGCTCGCTTAAGCGTTCAATATCAATCAAACTCGTACTTAAAGCCGCGTCGAGTTTACTTTGCTGTTCGACGCGCGCCTTCACTTGCTCGATTAAACCACTAAGCTGCATCGACTTAGTCGCTTTGTCTAACTGCAATTGATGTAATTTTTGCGCGCCATCGGTCAGTTGCAGTCTTTGTTGCTGCAAAATAGCCGCAAGATCTGTCATCTTGTCTTGCCGAATCTGCAGGGATTGTTGCAAATCGAGGATATTTTGCGCTAACTGAGCTTGCTCTTTACTGAGTTGCACCAGTGACTGGGCGCCCTCTGTTTTCGTGATTAAAAAACCTTGTCCCAGTAGATAACCGTCGGCAGTGACAATCCGTTGATCGGATGTTAGCTGTGGCAGCAGTTCTTTCGCTGCATGGATATCCTTTGCCCACTTAAGCCCCGCTAACCAAGGGGCGAGATTCACCTTAGCCTGTAAAAATTCACTTTGGCTTGATTGTGACGCTAACGCTTGAAACCCCATTTCAGTTTCAGTGACGCCAACGGGCAAGGTCAACAAGCCATTTAGGGCGAGTTCCGCCGCTGTTTCCCAACCATTTTCAACGGTTAAACTCTGCCATAACTGCGGTTTATCACTCTGCTGTTCTTGCTTAGTCAACCACTGTTCAACCAGCTCATGGCGCGCTTTAGTCGCGGTTAATTGCTGCTGAATGTGCTCAGCGCTATGACGGGCTACATCTAAAGCTTGCGTACTTGCACTTACACTTTGTTCTTGCTGATGATTAATTTCATTTTGCAGTGTGAGCGCATCATCCAAAGACTCAATATCTTGCTGCAATGGTGTAATACTCGATGCGAGATCACCGTCCATTAACGCCGAAAGTTGCGCCTGCTGCTCACGACTTTGCTGCTGTTTGTGTTGCAGTAATTGCTGCTGATGCGCTAACTGGCTGCGACGTAGTTCAAGCTGCAACTTATGCTGAGAAACATCCGCTGCCTGTTGGCGCGCCACTTCGGCCTGCTGCTGACTACGTTCTATGCTCATTTCCCATTGGGATTGCAGCTCATCCATGAGCTCTTGTTGCTCATCATGCTGTGGCCCAAGTTTGGCAAGCTCAAGCTCCAACGCGCTAAGACTCGCTTTATAGCCGTTAAGCTTGTCGGTATTTTGTTGGATCTGCTCTTTGACTTGCGCCAACTGGGTTTCGAGCTGGGCGTCGCGCTGCTTTTGATTCTGTAGCTGTTGCTCTAACTTAGCGATTTCAGTACCAGTCAGATAATAGGCTTCAACGGCTCGCTGCTCTTGCTCCGCCAGTTGCGCGAGTTGCACTTGCAGTTCAGTGGTTTGTAATTCATCGGTTTGCGCGAGTGACTGCGCCGCCGCTTGCTGCACTTCAATAGCACTTATCTGCTCAGATAGGCTCGCCATCTGAGCTTGCAACTCTTGATAGCGCATCACAAGGAGTTCAGCATGGGTCTTACGCTCGGCCTGTTTAAGCTCACGATATTGTTTAGCGGCTTTAGCCTGCTGCGCGAGTTTATCTAACTGCTTACCGAGTTCACTGCGAATATCGCCCAAACGCTCGAGGTTTTCGCGGGTATGGCGAATACGGTTTTCAGTTTCGCGCCGACGCTCTTTATAGCGGGAAATCCCAGCGGCTTCCTCAATAAAGGTGCGCAAGTCTTGGGGTTTAGATTCAATCAGGCGGGAAATAGTGCCTTGCTCGATAATGGCATAACTTCGCGGGCCAAGACCTGTGCCCATAAACAAGTCGGTAATGTCTTTACGACGACACTTTTGACCATTGAGAAAATACCAAGACTCACCGTCGCGGCTCACCTGACGCTTAACGGCGATTTCTTCATAACTGGCATACTGACCAGCGAGGCGACCCTCTTTGTTTTCAAAAATAAGTTCAACACCCGCCACAGACACAGGTTTTCGCGCGCTTGAACCGTTAAATATCACATCGGCCATAGAATCACCGCGTAGGTGCTTCGCCGAGCTTTCACCGAGCACCCAACGCACGGCATCGATCACGTTCGATTTGCCGCAGCCATTTGGGCCAATAATGGCGGTTAATGCCTGTAAAAAAGGAATTTTCGTGGGATCGACAAACGACTTAAAGCCGGCAAGTTTTATCTGTTTTAATCTCATGGTGCCAGTTAGCGCGTCTCTGAAGTCTGGCCCGAAAATGAGCCAAGCGGTGCAAATGCATTTATCGGCCAACTTTAACAAAGCAGGCAGCATTTTGTAACGCTTTTTATTGAATTCATGCGGCTTTTAGCTTGTCATCTGTCCATGAGTTGATCACAATCGCATATAGCTGTCGCTTAACTTTTTGGAAAAACGATATGACACAGAAAAAAACCTTGCCCTTCCCAGCCAAAAGTGGCGTTAATTATTTTCTCGATGGCTTTGGTTTAATCACACGTAAAGGCCTGCGCACTTTCGTATTTATTCCGTTAATGATTAACCTTCTGCTGTTTGCTGGCGTCATTTATGTAGCCATAGGCCAGTTAGATACGCTATTCACTTGGATGACTGCCCAGCTCCCTGACTACTTAAGCTGGTTAAACTTTTTGCTTTGGCCACTCGCCGTCACCACTATGCTGGTGATGCTTGCTTTTGTATTTAGCTCCGTCATGAACTGGCTCGCTGCCCCCTTTAATGGTCTGTTGGCTGAAAAAGTCGAGCAGCTATTAACTGGTAAGCAGCTGAATACCGGTTCTGGTATTGATTTAATCAAAGACTTACCGCGTATCCTTGGGCGTGAGTGGATCAAACTCAAATACTATCTGCCCCGCGCACTGGTATTTTTGTTATTGTTTTTAGTGCCTATGGTAGGCCAGACGCTGGCGCCGATTTTATGGTTTCTGTTCAGCGCTTGGATGATGGCGATTCAGTACTGCGATTATCCCTTCGATAACCACAAGGTCAGTTTTAAAGATATGCGCTTTGCCTTGAATCAAACCCGTGGCACCAGTTTTAGCTTTGGCGCAACTGTGACGCTATTTTCGATGATCCCCATAGTCAACTTTATCGTCATGCCAGTGGCGATTTGTGGCGCGACGGCCATGTGGGTCGATAAGTATCGTGAAGCATATCGCAACCATGCCATCGCACCCGAGTAGTAACACCAGCAGTGCTGAGTCATGGCTCAGCACTGCTCCCCAATTTTTTAGACCCAATAATCCAATCATGTTTCGCCTCGTTAAAATCAACGCAAACCTTGTAACAATTACTCGCTATTGTTAACTTCACATTTTCTGGCAAAATGCGCGCCACGAATGTGTTATTTGAGTCTTTTTTGTTGAAATCAATCTTAGCCATCATCTTATCTAGTCTTACTTTTCTACCTGTAACTTGTCTTGCTGGCTATGCCAGCCAATTTCAGTTAGCCATTCCAACACTTAACAGTGCTGCCAATATCGACGGTGAGTTGGACGATGCCATTTGGCAACAAGCCGCAGTCACAGAGCTCAAATACGAAACCCAACCAGGGGAAAACATTGCCGCATTAGTGAAAACCGAGGCGCGAGTCTATGCGACTAAAACCAGTCTTTTTGTGGCATTTACTGCCAAAGACATTAATCCCAAACTCATTCGCGCCACACTCAAGGACAGAGACAAACTGTGGAGTGATGATTTAGTCGGAATTAAACTCGATACTTTTAATAATGCCCGTTTAGCATACCAATTTTTTATTAATCCCCTTGGCGTGCAATTAGACTCAATTGAAAACGAACTAACGGGTGAAGAAAGCGAAGCATGGGATGGTATTTGGAAATCCGCAGGCAAGATCACCGCCGATGGCTATCAGGTCGAAGTCGAGTTACCACTGAGACTGTTCAACTTTGACGACAAGAAAAGCCTGCAAGAATGGGGCTTTGAGTTAATTCGTTATTATCCACGCAATGAAAAACATCGCCTATCGACCCATAAGATTGACCGTAATACGAGTTGTCAACTTTGTCAGTTAGGTGTGGCTTCTGGCTTGGCGGGGGCAGAACAAGGACAGGATGTACAAATCACCCCGACTTTTATCGCCAACCGTAACGAACATAAACAGGCGGATGGCTGGGAAGCTGATAACAATCTCGAGCCAGGTGTAGACTTGCGCTGGGGCATTAATTCCAGCACCTTACTCAATGCCACCATTAATCCCGATTTTTCCCAAGTGGAATCCGATGCTGGCCAGCTCGATGTGAACAGCACTTTCTCCTTGTTCTATGATGAGAAACGGCCGTTCTTTTTGGATAATAAAGACTATTTCGACACACAGGTGAATCTGCTGCACACCCGCAATATTGTTGCACCTGACTATGGTATCAAACTGACAAGTAAGAGCGATGATCACACCTTAGCTCTGCTAGCAAGTAACGATAGCCAAACCACGTTTTTGGTACCGGGAAATTTAAGCTCAGAGGTTGCCTCGCTTGATCAAGAAAGTTTGAACCTTGCTGGACGTTATCGTTTCGACATGAGCAAAACTTTCTCCATCGGCGGATTACTTACCGCGAAAACAAGCAGTGACAACACTCACAATGGTACAGTAAATAACCCACACGATGGGATTAACAGCCAACCCGATTACCACAACTATGTCATTAGTCTGGATGCGAAATATCAACCAACACCACAGGACAGTTTCACTGCACAAGTGGCCCAATCGGATACTCAGTACCCCACTGGAGTCTATCGTCAATTTTGTACTGACACTGAAAAGGCCCCTAGTAATGGGTTGCCCTGTGGCCAATCTCAGCTTGATTGCGAACTCGGTCACTGCCAACTCAACGAACAAGTATTACGTAGCCAATCTGATAGCCGCTTTGGCGGCAATTTATATCAGTTAACCTTTAAGCACGAAGAACGAAATTGGTTTGCTTACAGTGAATACAACGCCGTTGATCCCGATTTTCGTGCCGATTTAGGCTTTGTCGAAAAAATCGATTACCGCACCTTTGAGGCTGGTGCGGGTTTGATTTGGTATCCTACGGGCACCTTTAACAAGGTAGAATTAGCGGGAGATTGGGATATCACTCATAACCAAGCAGGCGAACGACTTGAAGAAGAGTATGAAGCCTACATAGAAATCCTCGGCGCATTACAAAGCGAAATCACCTTTGGTATAGAAACCCGTGAACGTGTGGGCCCTCGCCGCGATGCTTCACAACTCACTATCGCCGGAAATAGTCAACTATATGATGAAACCCAAGTGTGGTTTTATGGCGCAGTAACCCCGTTATCGCCCCTGAGTATGGAGCTTGAAATGTACTACGGCGATGAAATTGATTTTATCAATGATAGGCTGGGCACTAAAACGCAAATGAACCCGAGTATCAATTGGAAAATTGCTAATGGACTTTCTATCGATATATCCCATCTTTATCAGCAAATGGATGTGGAACAAGGTGCGCTTTTTACCGCTAATCTGAGCGATGTACGCCTCAACTGGCAATTCAGTCTACACAGTTTTATTCGCCTTTCTAGCATTTACACCCGGATAAATCGCAATGTGGCGCAGTATTTATATTCAGCGCCGCAGAGTGAGGAAGCGCATTTAGGCAATGAGCTCCTCTACGGTTATAAACTCAATCCGCAGAGTGTGTTCTACCTCGGATACTCTGATAGTTTGCAGGCTAATGATGAGTTAAGCCGCCTGACACGGGACGAGAAAACCTACTTTATGAAGTTAAGTTACGCATGGCTGCTATAAACAATCATTGCCTTAAACAGAAAGCAACTTAGGCAAACAACTGACATAAAAAAGCCCACATCTTCCTCGATGTGGGCTTTTTATTATGACGGTGAGAATCTTAGACCTTCTGCAGAATAACACTACCAATAGAATATCCTGCGCCAAACGAACTCAATAAACCTAAATCGCCAGTCTTAAAGTCACCGGAAAACTTATGAAATGCAATCACAGAACCCGCGGAAGCCGTATTGGCATATTCATCTAGTACCACGGGCGCTTGTTCCGCTGACACATCATCCCCTAACAGCTTTCTCACCACGAACTGATTCATGTTGATGTTGGCTTGATGTAACCACAAACGTTTGAAGGACTGTGGCGTTAACGCTTGTTCGGCCAGATGTTCATCCAAATGTTGATAAATCATCGGCAACAGCTCTTTAAATACCTTGCGCCCTTGTTGGTGGAATAACTTATCGGCTTGATGGGCCGCACTCGGATCGCAGCGGTTCAAGAAACCGAAATTACTGCGAATATTGTTCGAGTAATCGGTAAAACAGCGGCTCGAGAGGATCTTAAACACATGGTCAGACTGGGCTAAGCTTCGTTCTTCCAGTACCAGAGCCGTCGCTACATCACCGAAGATAAAATGGCTGTCACGGTCGCGATAATTCACCTGTGCCGAGCAAATTTCAGGGTTGATCACTAGCACTCTAGAGGCAGAACCCGTAGCAATGGCATTAGCCGCGGCGACAATTGCAAACGTCGCCGATGAACACGCTACCTGCATGTCGTAACCATAACCCCGCGTTCCCAGTGCACGTTGAATTTCAATCGCCATAGCAGGATACGCACGCTGAGTATAAGCGCAGGCAACAATCACTAAGTCAATTTGCTCAGCCTTGAGATTGGCATTCTTTAGTGCCATCAAGGCAGCTTCAAGGCCAATCTCAGCCTGCATAGATAATTCGTCACTACTGCGCTCAGGAATCAACGGCATCATGACTTCGGGATCCAGAATGCCCTCTTTCACCATCACATATCTGTGCTTGATACCTGAGGCTTTTTCAATAAACTCGCTCGATGAATAGGACAAAGCCGCAACATGGCCTTGCTCAATTAAGCCTGCATTTTCAAGATTGAAAATATCCACATAAGCATTGAAGCTCTCAACTAAGGCTTCATTGGAAATACTGTGGGGCGGCGTAAATAGGCCACTCCCCGAAATGACGACCTGTTTCATAAATGCTCCAAACGGGTACTGGTTGTAAGGTGAGCAGAGGATGCATCATCACTCGTAAGCACAGGTGCTAACTCATTTTGCCTCTGCGCTTGTTGCTCTAATCGTTGCTTTTTATGCATTTGCACTAAGTCTATCACGACTGTTGAAGATATTTTATCTTGGATCCCCTGCCGATTAGCATCCCAAAATATTTGCATAAAACCAAGTAAGCCTGTGGTAAAGCCTGCGGCATAGCCACCATAACGGCCAAACGCGGCCCATAAACTGATGTTGGCACCATCGAGCTGGATCACCCGAATGCCCAACATCTTCTTACCTAAGGTTTGACCATCAAATCGTGCAGTAAAGACGGTAAAGTAAAACGCTGCCCACCCAAAACCCAACCCCATATCACTCAGAAAGCCTTTCACCCAAGCGAGAACACTATGGGTTGTAGCTTCATCAACGGTTCTGAGGCGAGAATATTGCGAAGAGCTCACATTCACTGCATCAGCCGCACTTTGCAGCTGTACATCCGGCGAAATAGCTTGAATAGGCTGAAGTGGCTCAGGCGGAGAATCTGTTGTCGCCAACTCAACAGGAAGTGTAATAACAGGCCATAGGCTGCCATTAAGCACCTCCGCCTGTAACTTTTCACTGTCTACGGCAGGCAAACTACTGTTGGCTATGGTTTCTAGCACCATTTCACGTTGATCATTTTCTGTCATGCCCTTTGATACTGAAGCGCTTTTTATCGCTTCATGTAGGGATTGAACTTGAGTTTTACCACAAGCATAATTATTGCACTGGCTCAACGACATCAATGCTGGTAGTGACGTAATGATTTGTTCACCTAATGCCAATTGTTGCTCTACTCCCTCACTGCTTTTAACGTCTGTTCCATTAAAATCAAACAGATTATTGGCGGTTGTCAGCAACATAAAAACCAACATCAGGGCATAAAGTCCCCACTTTAATAAACGACCAAACTTACGACTTCGCTTTTCAATCCAGATAATACTGACCACCAGCAAGACAAACATCCAATCCATCTGTTCAGCTAACACAGTGATCAGCAAACCATCAATCAGTATGGCTAACATCCGCTTCAACGGTGTCGCCAATGGGGTGTATAACACGGATGCTGCAATGGTAAATGCCTTTGGTGTTACCATCGTTTTTGGATCTTTACCCAGATCCATTTGTTGCTGCTTCATCTTTGCGCTTGTCCGATACGAGTGATAGGCTAGTTTTACGATTGAGACATCAAGAAGTTATCCCTGTTAATGCCACAATCTTTTTTATGTTAGCAAGAGGTTAACACAGTTAAACTGGCTGCCAATCAGGGTTTGCGAATAACAGCACCCCCTTTAATAACCAAATCGAATAAAGAAGAACAAACAATCACTTCTAAAAGCGCCACAGCAGATTATGATTCAGTAGTGCCAACATAGGAGCAAGCAATCCATGAGCAAAATTTTCGAAGATAATTCATATACTATTGGTAATACACCACTAGTACGTTTAAACCGTGTTAGCCAAGGTAAAGTGCTGGCCAAAGTCGAAGCCCGTAACCCAAGTTTCAGTGTTAAATGCCGTATCGGTGCCAATATGATTTGGGATGCCGAGAAGAAAGGTCTATTAACAAAAAATCACGAGCTGATTGAGCCGACATCAGGCAACACAGGTATTGCATTAGCGTATGTTGCCGCGGCCCGTGGCTATAAACTGACCCTGACCATGCCAAATACCATGAGTTTAGAGCGTCGTAAGCTACTCAAAGCCCTAGGCGCAACTCTCGTGCTGACTGAAGGCGCGAAAGGCATGAAAGGTGCGATTGATAAAGCGGAAGAAATTCGCCAATCGGCTCCTGAAAAATATATTTTATTGCAGCAGTTTAATAACCCTGCTAACCCAGAAATCCATGAAAAAACCACAGGTCCAGAAATCTGGAATGATACCGATGGTGAAGTGGATGTGTTTGTTGCCGGTGTAGGTACTGGCGGTACAATTACTGGTGTAAGCCGTTACTTGAAAAAAGTGGCCGGTAAAACCATCACCTCAGTTGCGGTTGAGCCAGCAGATTCTCCTGTTATAGCTCAAACCTTAGCGGGTTTACCTGTGCAACCAGGGCCGCATAAAATCCAAGGTATTGGTGCTGGCTTTATCCCAGGTAACTTAGATTTAGAATTGATTGACCGTGTTGAGGCTGTAACTAACGATGAAGCCATCGACATGGCCCGCCGCTTAATGCAAGAAGAAGGCATTTTAGTGGGTATTTCATCGGGTGCCGCCGTTGTCGCCGCCAACCGCATCGCTGAGTTGCCAGAGTTTGCAGGCAAAACCATTGTGGTGATTTTGCCATCGGCTGCCGAGCGTTACCTATCTTCAGTCTTGTTCCAAGGCCAATTCGGCGACGAAGAAAACGTTCAATAAACGACGTTTTCTCGTCCTTAAAATACCCAGCTTTGGCTGGGTATTTTTATTTATGGCATTCCATTATTTAGATCTCGATTACAGAGCATAAATAAGTTACTGCTCAAGTTTGGATACAGCTCATAGTTCTTCGTATCTCAACTGGCTTTCACGGCTAACTTGGTTATAAAGAACGGACCCGCTCGCCAATTCATTCCTTTTTATGTCTTTTTACCGAACACCAAGTAATATCAGCGCCTTCAATGCAAAGTTTGAAGCTCAAAAAATTGCCTTTGGCCCCATCAGCTTTCAAGTCGCCCACTGCCTACTCAAATTCGATGTGCTGGCGCAAATAGATAAAGCGGCCGAGCATGGGATCACTGCGGCCGAGTTAAGGCAATCCACCCCACTGAGTGAATATGCCTTGGGGGTATTGCTGGATATGGGACTCAGCATGGGGCTCGTTTGGCAACATGAAAATGGCTATGTGCTCGATAAAACGGGGCACTTTTTACTCCATGACGACATGGCCGCCATCAATCTTAACTTTGTGCAGGATGTTTGCTATCAAGGCCTTTTTAACCTTGATACCGCGCTACTCGAAGGCAAGGCCGCAGGACTTAAGGTGTTCGGTGACTGGAATACCATCTACCCCGCCTTAAAAGATCTACCACCCAAAGCGAAACAGAGCTGGTTTGCCTTCGATCATTACTATTCGGATCATGCCTTTCCACACCTTCTGCCATTAGTGTTTGCCCATAAGCCAATCCATTTAGTGGATATAGGCGGCAATACGGGAAAATGGGCACTGAGCTGCTGTGATTATGACGCAAACGTTGAAGTCACGATTATGGATTTTCCGGGGCAACTAGAGGTAGCCACACAAAATGCACTCGCACGAGGTTTTGCAGCACGAGTGCATACCTTTGCCACCGATCTGCTGGACGACTCCCAACCCTTTGTCGAAGGCGCCGATACTTACTGGATGAGTCAATTTCTGGATTGCTTCTCAAAAAGCCAAATCCTGAGCATTTTACAACGCACGGCAAAGGCAATGACATCAAGCAGCCAACTCTTTATCGTCGAAACCTTTTGGGATAGACAGCCATCGGCCGCCTCCGCCTATTGCGTAAATGCCACTAGCCTCTATTTCAGCGCCATGGCCAATGGCAATAGCCGCATGTATCACTCTAAGGATTTATTGGCCCTGCTTCACCAAGCGGGACTGTATGTGGATGAAGACACAGACAATCTTGGCCTAGGGCACACGCTACTGCGTTGTAAACTCAAACCTTAAGTTTAATAGCAACATTAAAGTAAATAAAACTTATGCAATGAATAAAATTAATCAAATTTATTTATCATAGATACCCGCAGTACACTAAATACATCAAAACAGCGCCCCAATAAAGCGATGTTAAGCATTGTCAGTATTGAGAGGTATTCAAAATGACTTCAAAACGCAAACGCTGGACATCCCACGCAGCTAAACTTCCCAGCCCTATGGCTGGGTTGGCACTGGCAATTGCCAGCTTAGGTTGGACATGGGAGAACATGACACCTTCACTTAATGGCGCAGGACAACTCACAGGTGCCATCATAGCCTCTGTGTTACTGTTATTGCTCATGGGTAAATTCATGCTTCATCCTAATATTTTAAAGGACGAGCTGAGTCACCCTGTGATTGGTAGTGTGATCCCCACCTTCGCCATGGGCTTGATGGTGGTGTCTAAATCACTCGGCGATTATTTCCCCCATGCAGGCTTAACTCTGTGGCTAGTCGCCATTGGTATCCATGTGATCTTCCTAAGCGCGTTTATCTATTATCGCGCCATTGATTTTAAACTCGAGCACATGGTTCCAAGCTGGTTTGTACCACCGATTGGCATTATCGTCGCGGCAGTGTCTTTCCCTGTGTCTGACTACCAATGGTTAGCAAATGCCATTTTGGTTTTTGGGATGTTGGCTTACTTAATCATGCTGCCTTTGATGCTCTATCGCCTCATTTTCTGTCAGGCGATACCCGATGCCGCTAAACCAACCATTGCCATTCTCGCGGCGCCCGCCAGTTTATCACTTGCAGGTTATCTGACCGTTTGCGAGCAGGCGTCGATTCCCTTAGTCGCCTTACTACTGAGCATCGCCATTCTGATGACCAGCATCATCTACTTAGCCTTCTTTCACCTGCTAAAGCTGCCCTTTAGCCCAGGCTATGCTGCTTTTACCTTCCCTATGGTAATCGGTGCAACCGCCCTCTTTAAAACCGCTGCTTGGTTAACGCAGTTCAATAGCATGGGTGAGTTAGCGATATGGATAAAATACTTAGCAGAATTCGAACTGGTAATCGCCACCTTAGTGGTTGCCTATGTCGCCATACGTTATTTAGGACACTACTTTCCACTGCAATTTAACGTGGTAGAGCACAAATCAGTTCTAAATAGCAAATAAACAGAACAGCTTTTTGTAAAAAAAAATAACCATACAAATGAATTGTTCACTCAAAAAACTAAACAATAAACCGAAAGCGAAGTGAATAAACCGAAAGCGAAGTGAATAGATATTCACTTCGCTTTTATATTTAAACGGTCAAAATTAAATAATCAGAAATAGCATTTGATTAGTTTTTATTCTTTACAACATTTCATTCCATAATTTTACTTCTAGCTTCCTGACGCGGTGTAAAATATCACCATACAAAATTAAACCGCATGAAAACCCTTATTGATAACACTCCTCAATCATCCAATCTAAAATATATGGAATGACAAACCATATCGTTATTAATTTTTACTTTTTCACATAAAATAGTTTCAAACTATTATTGAAAACAACAAAATTAAAAAACAATAAAACAAAATATTAGCAACAATAAAAAAACACAAAGAACCAATAATAAAAACAAAAAGCCAAATAAAAAACAAAACCCTCAGATTAAAACCTTATCTGCCACCGATTACACACACACCCTACTTATATCTGCATTTTAAAAAGAGAATAAATAACAAATTCTAAACAAAACTCCAGCATGACCAATGTTGCACTTGTTATTTTCTTGTGGTTATATCCTGAATTCAATTAAATGAGAGCTTAATTCTTTACATAAGTAACCATTTAAGAAAAATAAAAAATAAACATACAACATGTGTTAAGGGAGAATAAAATGCGTGCAAATTCTACATTAGCCAAAGCCGTTCGCTTTGCATTAATAAGCGGAGCAGCTACTGCCGCGTTAACCACTTCGATAGTATATGCAGCTGAAGATGGTGCCAAAGTTGAACGTATTGAAGTAACAGGTTCACGTATTAAGCGTACCGACATGGAGGGCTCATCACCAGTTACAACTATCAGTGCATCCGATATTGAGAAAACGGGTGAAATGTCTGTTGCTGATGTATTACGTAGAAGTAATTTAAACAGCTTCGGGTCTACTTCAGAACGTTCAGGTAGTAGTGCTCAATCACAAGCGACAATTAACCTCCGCGGTGCGGGTTCAGATCGTACTTTAGTACTGTTAAATGGCAAGCGTATGCCTGGCTCTCCTACGCTAGGTGGCACCGCTGTCAACCTTAATACTATCCCAACTGCTGCAATTGAAAGAATTGAGGTATTAACTGATGGAGCTTCCGCAGTATATGGCTCAGATGCCGTTGCAGGTGTAGTCAATATTATTCTTAAAAAAGGCTTTGAAGGCCTTGAAGTTTCAGCTACAAGCTCACAACCAGAGCAAGACGGTGGTGAAGAATGGAAAACACAAATTGTGGGTGGTACTGTTGGTGAAAAAGGCAGTGTAACTTTCTCTTTTGAACACTTAAACCGCGAAATCATTTATCAACGTGATCGTTGGTTTTCAAGTTCTTCCAATATCCTAGCACCAAAATTTGACGATACCACTGGCGTTTCAACTTATGCTCGTAATTTCCTAGATGGAAAAACAGGCCAATTTAAACCTATGACGGCTTGTGATAACCCTAAGATGGTTGGTGGTGGACATATCTATGATGCTGGCGATGGTGACTATGTTTGTGGTTACGATTTTACAGCAGAAGCTGCTGACCATGCTGCACGTTCCTATACTGCTGGCTATGTAAATGGAGAATATGAACTTTCTGATGAAATCGTATTTCAAGGCTTAGGTCTATTCTCTCGCAATGAAACTTTCGGTCGATATGCTCCGGCAGCAGGCTGGTTTAATGTCGCTCCAGGTCAAGTTGAAGTAAAAAATTATGATGCTAATGGGAAATACACTGGCAACAGTTTAAACGAAAATGCTGGGCGAGCTTATTATCGCTTCACAGATGTTGGTACTCGTGATGCAAAAACTGTCGATTACAGCACCGATATTCAATTGGGTTTAGTTGGCACGCATGACAGCTTTGGTTGGGACTTCACATACCATTACAATTTAGCTGAAAACAGTAACTATGGTACTGGATATGTACACAGACCTACGGTTGAAAGATATGTGAAAGATGGTATTTTCAACTTTGGTCCTGAAGGAAATAGTGCATCTGTCATAGCAGATATGACTCACGAAACCCTCAAGCAAGACATAATGGAGTTCCAAAGTATTAATGCTGGTGTGAACTTTGAAGCCATTGAATTACCTGCTGGTAGCATTGGTTGGTACATAGGAACTGAAGCACTCCAATACAAGTATGAAGCTAACGTTGATGCGCAAACCGCTGCTGGTGACGTTATTGGTTCATCAGGTAATGGCTCTTCAGGTGACCGTGATGTCTATGCACTGTTCGCTGAATCAATTATCCCTGTAACCGAAGATTTAGAATTAAACTTAGCTTATCGCTACGATAACTACTCTGACTTTGGCTCTGCAACAACACCAAAAGTCGCTCTAAGATATCAAGTCTTAGATGATGTTGTATTCAGAGCATCTTGGGGTCAAGGTTTCCGCGCTCCATCATTATCAGATCTACTTGCAGCAGATTCTTTCAGTGCAGATACAGCAACGGATTACCATTACTGTGATGTGCTAGGCACGAATGTAGCTGACTGTAAAGCCAAACAATATGATGTGACTCGCACTGCGAATAGCGAATTACAACCAGAAACATCAGATTTCTACAACTTAGGACTAGTATGGGATATCACAGATAAACTGAGTAGTAAAGTTGAGTATTACAGCTTAGATATCAAAGATGTTATTACTTTTGTCTCTTTAGACTCACTATTAAAAGAAGAACAAAAAGTTGGTTACGGTAACTTAAGCCGCGGTGAAATCAAACGCGTAGGCGATAATCCGAATGGCAAGTTATTATCAGCAACGACACCTAAAGCAAATGGCAACGGTTTTGATACTTCTGGTGTTGACTTCAATCTAACATATAGTGGATTTGAAACAGCTATTGGCGACTTTAGCAGCTCGTACGATCTAACTTATATTCTTTCTTATAATGAGGAAGAATATTTTGATGGCCCAGTTAACGATAAAATTGGCCGTAATGGTATGCCTGAGTTCAGATTTACTTGGGTTATCGACTGGAGCTATGGCGATCACTCTGCATCTATATTAACGCAATATATTGATGGCCAATCAGAAAAGACAGATCCAAATACATACGCCCAAGTTGGAAGCTTGTCTTCGCAAACAACTTTCGACATTAGCTATGGCTATGCTACACCATGGGAAGGCAAAATTAGTTTGGGTATTCGCAACTTAACTAATGAAGATCCAGTTTTAGATTCGGACCTTAAATATGATGCTTCTCTGTACAGCTTATATGGCCGTACATTTACGGCAACGTATACACAGAAATTCTAATCTCGCATTTATTAGTTAGAACCTAATCAAAAAACGGCATCTTCGGATGCCGTTTTTATTTACTTCATTATTTACACATCATAGTAAACCGACATAAAAATGCCCAGCTACCTGCTGGGCACTTTCACTTCAGACTGATAATTAAAGACGTTTTAGGAATGTTTAGTCAGCTTAATCTCACTCTGATGCTGAGGTTTTTCAGTATGTGAATGTGGTGCAGAAAAATGTTCATGATGAGCTTTGTGTGATTCAGCCAAGGTTACTTTACCCTGCTCTATCCACCAATAACCTAAACCAACAATCACACCGCCACCGACAATATTGCCTAAGGTTACAGGTATTAAATTATTGAATATAAAGTTTGCCACGGTTAAATCGGCAAATTGTGCTTGAGTAACCCCTAAAGACACGAAGAACTCTGGGCTGGCGATAGATTGGATCATCATGCCCATAGGCACCATAAATAAGTTAGCGATACTGTGTTCAAAGCCACTACTGACGAACATAGCCACAGGTAAAATTAACAGTAACGATTTAGTCAGCACATCACGGCTAGCAAAGGTCATCCACACACCTAAACACACCAACATGTTACATAAAATGCCTAAACTAAAGGCTTGGACCCAAGTATGGTGCAGTTTGTGCTGTGCCACTTTAAGGGCATTTAATCCCCAATTACCACCATCGAGATCATACATACCTGCGGCAGTGATCAAGCAAACCATCAACATAGCGCCGACAAAATTGCCGGCATATACGCGGCACCAACATTTGAGTAATTCAGCGCCAGTAACCTGTTTTTGTGCCCAGGCGACGGTACTGAGCACAGAACTGGTGAACAGTTCTCCACCGCAAACAACCACTAAGATTAAACCTAAACTAAAGGCTATTCCGCCAACGAAACGAACTAAACCCCAAGACGCATCGCCTGCGCCAGTGGTTACGGTTAAATAAAAAACAAAGGCTAAAGCGATAAATGCGCCAGCAAACACGGCTAAGCCAAAGGACTGCCAAGGTGCTTTAACCACTTTGCTTGTCCCGTAAATTTCAGCCTGATTGTAACAACTAAAATGAGCTGAAACCTGTGGCGCTTCATGTGCGCTGTTTGTCACAGTTGGAACTGATGACGATGGATTTGGGCTTTTCATTGCATAACTCCAACTTCAGATAAACAAACTTGAACGCGTAGCATAGGTATCTCCAGCAGCGCCATTGCGCAGATAACACGAATCAAAACCGAGATAATGATTTGCTTAAATGATGATTCACTAAAGTCTCGCTTTGTATCATACAACGCGCTTATGCTGTGAAGCAGATATTGCTAAAGCGTGATGCTATTCACACCCAAAATGTGAAAACTTTGAAGCCAAAAACACAAAAGGTTAATTGGTCTTACCATGGTGACACAATTTTCATCGCGAGAATGTGGCTTAATTAAGATGGTATACGATGCAAATCCTGCACGTTTCCATCTCATATTTAGCGAACTAACGCTTAAATTAATGCCCTATAGATTCAAGTTAACCTCAGCAATGACACATTAAATGACCAATAGCTTGATGCGTGTATCTCAGTATTCATTAAATTGAACCGATACTTTAGCATTGACAGTTTAGTCCAACAGCAAGTAACAAGTTGCCTGCATCATAGCAAACTACCATATTTAGCCACTCTCTAACCCTTCCTGAATGAT
Source organism: Shewanella sp. NKUCC06_TVS (assembly GCF_019345515.1). Classification (NCBI taxonomy): domain Bacteria; kingdom Pseudomonadati; phylum Pseudomonadota; class Gammaproteobacteria; order Alteromonadales; family Shewanellaceae; genus Shewanella; species Shewanella sp. NKUCC06_TVS. The sequence continues at coordinate 34,755 of NZ_JAHKQX010000012.1, forward strand.
TTAAGCATTGCATGCTTTATTTGATGGCGTTATGACATGCCGTCTCCTAAATCGACACTAAGTTAGCAAATAAAAATAAATTAATACAAATAGCTAACATCAAACTTATTTTTAATATCATAACCACTGCGCCTACTGTGACAGCATCCATTATCGAGCCGTGACTCCCACCAATCAAAATCAGCCTATACGAGGATAGATTTATCCTCGCTAAAGGTGGACAGTAAATGGGAACAATATAGGCAGGCTGATTTAAGAGATAATGGGGTTCAGATGTCACACCAACTTAAAAAGCGTGCCGTATTCCCTATTGTGGTAAAAAAATGCTACCTAGCTAGCAAATTTGGGATTAACAGAGCATAAACCAAGCCGTTTAAGATGCGATAGCGACAGACCTATGTTAATATGCTTATGGACAATTGGTCTTACCAATTATAAAGATTTATCAGTAGCCGATAATCAAAGTAAGCGAATATTTGTCATCTTATCGGGTATCAATAGACAGACTTTTGGAGTGACGAGCGCTTCAAAATCCAGTTCCCATCATAGGGCGTCATCATGAAGGGAGCTTTATTTCAGGAATTAGCTATTGGCTTATACTCAGCATTGCTTAACGCTGATCGCCAATAACCTTTTATCTCAACCAGAAGGTATTAGTACGATGACCGACAAAACTGAACTGTTTGCCAACGCATGGGAAGGCTTTACTCCTGGCGATTGGAAATCTGAAGTCAATGTACGTGACTTTATCCAACAAAACTACGCGCCTTTTGAAGGCGACGAGTCCTTCCTCGCCGGTGCCACCGAAGCGACCACAAAATTGTGGGATAAAGTCATGGAAGGCATCAAACAGGAAAACCGTACCCACGCGCCTGTTGATTTCGACACTAAGATGGTTTCAACCATCACTTCCCACGACGCTGGCTATATCAACAAAGAATTAGAAACTATCGTTGGCTTACAAACAGACGCGCCGCTAAAACGCGCTATGTTGCCTAACGGTGGTATTCGTATGGTGGAAAGCTCATGCGCCGCCTACGATCGTGTACTGGATGAAGATGTTAAATACGTTTATTCAGAACTGCGCAAAACCCATAACCAAGGTGTGTTCGATGTTTACACCCCCGAAATTATGGCCTGTCGTAAATCAGGTATTTTAACGGGCTTACCCGATGCTTATGGCCGTGGCCGTATCATTGGTGACTATCGCCGTGTGGCACTTTACGGTATCGATTACCTGATGAAAGATAAGTTTGCCCAATTTAGCTCACTGCAAGCGCAGTTCGAAGCGGGTGAAGAGTTATCTAGCGTTATCCAATTACGTGAAGAAATTGCCGAGCAACACCGTGCATTAGGCCAAATGAAGAAAATGGCTGCCAAGTATGGCTTCGATATTTCTCGTCCTGCGACCAATGCACAAGAAGCGATCCAATGGACTTACTTCGGCTATTTAGCTGCAGTGAAGAGCCAAAACGGCGCTGCCATGTCATTAGGTCGTACCTCTTCATTCCTCGACATCTATATTGAACGTGATCTGAAAAATGGCACCTTAACTGAGCAACAAGCTCAGGAAATGGTTGACCATTTCGTGATGAAATTGCGTATGGTGCGTTTCCTACGTACCCCTGAATACGACGAATTGTTCTCAGGCGACCCAATTTGGGCGACGGAGTCAATCGGCGGTATGGGCTTAGATGGCCGTACGTTAGTGACGAAATCAAGCTTCCGTTTCTTGAACACCCTTTACACTATGGGTCCAAGTCCAGAGCCAAACATCACAGTATTATGGTCAGATAAACTGCCAATCGGTTTCAAAAAATATTGCGCCAAAGTGTCTATCGACACTAGCTCAATCCAATACGAAAACGATGACTTAATGCGTCCTGATTTCCAATCAGACGACTATGCAATCGCCTGTTGCGTGAGCCCTATGGTTGTGGGTAAACACATGCAGTTCTTCGGTGCTCGCGCTAACTTAGCGAAAACCATGCTGTATGCGATTAACGGCGGCGTAGACGAAAAACTGAAAATCCAAATTGCCCCTAAAGCAGACATGATCACAGACGAAGTGCTCAACTTTGATGATGTGATGAATCGCTTAGACGGTTTAATGGATTGGTTAGCGACTCAATATGTCACTGCACTGAACTCAATCCACTACATGCACGATAAGTATTCTTACGAAGCCGCGCTTATGGCGCTGCACGACAGAGACGTACGTCGCACTATGGCTTGTGGTATTGCGGGTTTATCTATCGCAGCCGACTCACTGTCTGCCATCAAATACGCCACCGTAAAACCAGTGCGTGATGAAAACGGCATAGCAGTTGATTTCGATATCAGCGGTGACTATCCAAAATTTGGTAACAACGACCCACGTGTAGATGATATAGCCTGTGACTTAGTTGAACGTTTTATGGCGAAAATTCGTGACCGTAAAATGTATCGCAATGCAATCCCAACGCAGTCAATTCTGACCATCACCTCAAACGTGGTTTATGGTAAGAAAACCGGTAACACACCAGATGGTCGTCGTTCAGGTGCGCCATTTGCACCGGGTGCAAACCCTATGCATGGCCGTGATGAAAAAGGCGCAATCGCTTCTTTAACCTCAGTGGCAAAACTCCCATTTGCCCACGCTCAAGACGGTATTTCTTATACCTTCTCAATCGTGCCAAATGCGCTGGGTAAAGATGATGATGCTCGCCGTACCAACTTAGCGGCATTGATGGACGGATACTTCGACCACAATGACAAAAAAGAAGGTGGCCAACACTTGAACGTCAACGTGATGAACCGCGAGATGCTCGAAGATGCCGTTAAGCATCCAGACAAGTATCCACAGCTGACCATCCGTGTTTCTGGCTATGCAGTGCGCTTCAATTCACTGACGCCAGAGCAGCAACAAGATGTGATCACGCGTACATTCACAAAAGGTCTGTAAGCTAAATTAGTCAAGGCTGTAGTACACTGTGCTACAGCCTCACTTATTTTAACAGGAGTCACAATGGCAGTTATCGGTCGGATCCACTCGGTGGAATCCTTTGGCACAGTAGATGGTCCAGGCATACGGTTTATCACCTTTATGCAGGGCTGTTTAATGCGCTGCCAATATTGCCACAACCGTGACACTTGGGATCTTGATGGCGGAAAAGAAGTTCTGGTCGATGAGTTAATGAGTCAAATCATCAGCTATCGGCCTTTTCTCGATGCCAGCAATGGTGGTGTTACGGCCAGTGGTGGTGAAGCCATTTTACAGGCCGAATTTGTCGCCGAATTATTCACGGCTTGTCAGCAAGAAGGTATTCATACCTGTTTAGATACCAATGGTTTTGTACGTAAGTACACGCCAGTGATTGATGAGTTGCTCGACCATACTGACTTGGTCCTGCTCGACATCAAGCACATGGACGATGAAAAACATATTGAGTTAACTAAAGTCAGCAATCATAGAACATTACAGTTTGCGCAGTATTTAGCAGAGCGTAATCAAGCGACGTGGATACGTTATGTCGTAGTGGGCGGATTTACCGACGATGAAGCATCGGCATTACAACTGGCCGAGTTTATCAAGCCCATGAAAAACATTGAAAAGGTAGAGTTACTACCCTATCACGAATTAGGTAAACATAAGTGGGAAGCCATGGGCGAAAGCTATCAACTCGATGGGATATCCCCCCCGAGTCGAGAAACCATGGAAAAGATCAAAGCGGTATTTGTCCAGCAAGGGATTAACGCGATTTATTAATCCACAGTAACAAAAGAGCCAAAAGGGATAACAGCGGCAACGGCCTAAAGTTCTTCCCAATAACTAGCATCTAGACGCTCAAAAGCTATTTTTAAAATCAGTGCCATATCGAGGTAACAGGCCTTAGCGCCTAAAGTGTGGCAATTGATACCCATGGATGACAACTTCGCACTCAACTGGTTAATCCAGTCGAACAGCGTTAACGGTAATGGATGGCGAGCTCGCCAGCCTAACCACAGCAGCCCCTGTAACGGTAAGCTGATGAAAAATAAACCGAGAGTGACAGCTTGGGGCAGAAATGCCCAACCGTGAATATACAGCTGGCTCATGCTCACAAAAATCGCCAGCACTGGCATCACCAGTATGGCGAGCTGAGTTGCTCGGACGACCCGATACTCAGGAAAATAAAAACCCAGTTGTCTAACCATAGGCCAAGTCTTCATATACTGATGACCATCACCTAAGGTTTTGAGGATCTTAATGCTCAATCTTAGACACCAACTACAATGGAATACTGCTCTTACCATAGCACAATCTGGCGAATCGCCCCAAGACTGATATGGTAAAAACACCGCAGTTCCTCATTATTTTGAATCGTTATATTAAACACAATGGCAAAGGGTTTACACATGTCAAATAAACTGGTTTTAGTTCTCAATTGCGGTAGCTCTTCTCTCAAATTTGCCGTCATTGACGCGCAAACAGGTGACGACCAAATTTCTGGCTTAGCCGAATGTTTTGGTTTAGAAGACTCTCGCATTAAATGGAAAATCAACGGCGAAAAACATGAAGCAGCCTTAGGTGCATTTACGGCTCACCGTGAAGCAGTTGAATACATTGTTAATAAAATTCTTGCGGAACAACCTGAATTAGCAGCAAAAATTCAAGCCGTTGGCCATCGTATCGTTCACGGTGGTGAGAAATTCACTCGCTCAGTGATCATCGATGAGAGCGTGATCAAAGGTATCGAAGACTGTGCTTCATTAGCCCCACTGCACAATCCTGCTCACCTTATCGGCATCCGCGCGGCAATGGCCTCTTTCCCTAAATTGCCACAGGTTGCTGTATTTGATACCGCTTTCCACCAAAGCATGCCAGACAGAGCTTATGTCTACGCCCTGCCTTACAAGTTATACCGTGAACACGGTATCCGCCGTTATGGCATGCATGGCACGAGTCATTTATTTGTTAGCCGTGAAGCGGCAAAAATGCTCAACAAGCCAATTGAAGAAACGAATGTTATCTGTGCTCACTTAGGCAACGGTGCATCAGTCACTGCCATCAAAGGCGGCAAAAGTGTCGACACTTCTATGGGCTTAACCCCATTAGAAGGTTTAGTGATGGGCACACGTTGTGGCGATATTGACCCTTCAATCATCTATCACTTAGTCCATCAACTGGGTTACACCTTAGAAGAAGTGAATAACCTGATGAACAAGCAAAGTGGTCTGCTGGGTATTTCCGAGCTGACCAACGATTGCCGTGGCATTGAGGAAGGTTACGCCGAGGGCCATAAAGGCGCGACCTTAGCCTTAGAAATCTTCTGCTACCGCTTAGCCAAGTACATCGCCTCTTACACTGTGCCACTGGGCCGTTTAGATGCAGTCGTCTTCACCGGTGGTATTGGTGAAAACTCAGATTTAATCCGTGAAAAAGTGCTCAACATGCTGGAAATATTCAATTTCCATGTCGATAGTGAGCGCAACAAAGCGGCGCGTTTCGGTAAGAAAGGTATCATCACCCAAGATAAAGGCACGATTGCCATGGTGATACCAACGAACGAAGAATGGGTTATCGCCGAAGATTCCATTAAACTTATCAACAAATAAAAAGGCCGAAGCCGTTTGCTCACCCAAACGGCTTTATACCTTACGTAGCCGTACTCACAAGCAAATTTGCAGAAACTATTCTGCCAAAAACCATCGAAACTAGAGGTTTTTATGTCTCGTAATATTATGTTAATCCCCATAGGTACCGGAGTCGGCCTGACCTCCTTAAGCCTTGGGATGGTGCGCGCACTGGAGCGCCACGGGGTTAAGGTTCAGTTCTTTAAGCCTATTTCTCAGCTTCGTCCAAACGATAATGGCCCAGAACGCTCGACCACTATTCTGAGCAAATCGCCAACAGTAAATCCCTTAGAGCCCTTCGACATGGCCCATGCCGAAGCCTTAATTCGCGCCGATCAAATCGACGTCTTAATGGAGCAAATCATCGCCCGTGCGGCCGATTGCGCTAGCAACACAGAGACCTTAATTGTCGAAGGTTTAGTGCCAACGCGTAATCATCCCTTCGCCGATGATGTGAACTATGCCATCGCTAAAGCCATGGATGCCGACGTGATTTTTATTGCCACACCAGGCAGTGATACGGCCACAGGGCTAATGAATCGCCTCGAAATCGCCTATAACTCTTGGGGCGGGAAAAAGAATAAACGCTTAATTGGCGCTGTGATTAACAAGATTGGAGCACCCGTGGACGACGAAGGTCGCGCGCGCCCTGACTTATCTGAAGTCTTTGATCACCAAGGTGTTCAACGCTCAGATGCGGCCAGCATGTTCCAACTGCCGGGTAAGAGCCCACTGCGTATCTTAGGCAGCGTGCCCTACAATCTTGATCTTGTCGCTCCTCGTGCGTCGGATTTAGCGAAACATTTAAGTGCACGCATTCTGAATGCTGGTGAAATGCATACCCGCCGCCTGCGTAAAGTAACGTTTTGTGCCCGCAGTATCCCGAACATGGTCACTCATATTAAGACTGACTCCTTGCTTGTAACCTCAGGCGATCGCTCAGATGTGATCGTATCAGCCTGTCTTGCGGCCATGAACGGCGTGAAAATTGGTGCCCTGTTGTTGACCGGTAGCTACGAGCCAGAGCCGGAAATCCTTAAGCTGTGTGAACAGGCCTTTGAAACTGGTTTACCTGTGTTCTTGATCGACAGTAACACTTGGCAAACCTCGCTCAACATTCAACGTTTCGACCATGAAGTACCCGTCGATGACGCGGTTCGTATCGATCTGGTGCAGGATTATGTGGCCAGCCACATCGATCAAACGTGGATTGAAAGCGTGACTAAAAACTCACCCCGTGAGCATCGCCTGTCACCACCGGCTTTCCGTTACAAACTCACGGAATTGGCGCGCGCCGCCCACAAGACTGTGGTGCTACCTGAAGGTGATGAGCCGCGTACCATTAAAGCGGCGGCCATTTGTGCAGAACGCGGTATTGCTCGCTGTGTACTTTTAGGTAAAAAAGATGAAATCCTGCGTATCGCCGCACAGCAAGATGTGGTGCTTGGCGAAGGCGTGATCATTATCGATCCAGAAGAGGTGCGCGACCGTTACGTAGAACCTATGTTGGAACTGCGTCGCAGCAAAGGCTTAACTGAAGTCGTTGCCCGTGAACAGTTAGAAGACAACATGGTGCTCGGCACTATGATGTTGGCGCAAAACGAAGTCGACGGTATCGTTTCTGGTGCGGTTAACACCACAGCCAATACCATTCGCCCACCACTGCAATTGATCAAAACGGCACCGGGCTCAAGCTTAGTTTCATCCATCTTCTTTATGCTGATGCCAGATCAAGTGCTTGTTTACGGTGACTGTGCGATTAACCCAGATCCCAATGCTGAGCAGTTAGCAGATATCGCCATCCAATCGGCAGAATCAGCAAAAGCCTTCGGTATCGAGCCAAGAGTGGCAATGATCAGCTACTCAACTGGCAACTCAGGTACAGGTTCTGATGTTGATAAAGTGCGTGAAGCAACCCGTATTGCCAAAGAAAAACGCCCAGATCTGATTATTGATGGTCCATTGCAATACGATGCGGCGGTTATGCCAAACGTTGCCCGCTCTAAGGCACCTAATAGCCCTGTCGCTGGTCAAGCTACCGTTTTCGTGTTCCCAGATCTTAATACAGGCAACACGACTTACAAGGCCGTACAGCGAAGCGCCGATCTGATCAGTATTGGTCCTATGCTGCAAGGTATGCGCAAACCTGTGAACGACTTGTCTCGCGGCGCGTTAGTCGATGACATCGTCTACACTATCGCACTAACGGCAATTCAAGCTGCACAAAACGACGCAGCTAAAGGCTAACAGCATTAAATCTGCATAGCGTTACGCACAAAAAAGCACTGGTTATTACCGGTGCTTTTTTTATGCTCAAATTTAGCGTAAACCATACCGTTGATCGTAAGAATCGCTTAATGGATAAGTCTAAATTGCAAAAGATGAAGAAAAAACGAGAAATATCAAATTATGCAGTGTGAATAAGCTCGGAAAATTGCGAAAAATATCCACAAGTAGAAGTGGAACATAATGGAAAGCAGAAAAGCGTCACTTTTTAACCAGCAAATAAAGCAAGACAATATCAGTGACTTACAAAGTATCACTGAAGTCTTCAACATAGTTTTCCACAGTTTCTGTGGATAACCTTTTTATGTGACTCCTAACTATATGCCACACACATGAGGTTTGAGTCAATGCTTTTCACAATAGACAGCGAATCACGACAAGACTTGTACATTACAGCTAAAATCGCGATACTCGGAACAAATTCCAATAACTAAAACTTATGCGAACTCTATTTTTTTTCTCCCTCCTGTTCCTCTTCGGTTGTGGCGATCCCTCAACGCAAGAGCAACGCCAGTTATCACCGGAAGAAGTGAGCTTAGGCTTTTTTCAAGCGATTTATGTTGATCGTAATGTTGAACAAGCCAAGCAATACGTCGACGATCCCATTAAACAAGTGCTCACCCATTACCACATTGCCGCAGCCGTACAGCGTAATATGCTCGGCCTATCTATGACCAATGTTGAAATGGAAATTGATGATATCGATATCGACTTCTTCCGCAAATTTACCAAAGACGTCATTGTTGTGGTCAAAATGAAAGGTCTTAAAGGTGGTCAACCATGGATTGATGACAGGACCATACGCCTACACAAAATTGGTAGCCAATGGATTATCGTCGAACTTCTGCCTGAAAAGCGCAAAGTTAACGGTTAACCCCCTTTCTTGCCTGCTTTCACCGCGCATACCTTGTCATACAATCATTCTGCTTACTTTCAACCAAAAAAATAGCAACCCTAAGGTTGCTATTTTTTGTGCTTGTTCTGTTATTTCCGACTCATAAGTACCGTCAGTTTAATCGTTATCGATTAAGCTTGGATCACTTCTTCTTCGCTTTCAACAGGTAAAGACGTTAGTACATCGTCTTTCACTTGATAATAAGCATTTTCGTATTCATGAACTTCCATAACAACTCCTGCTTGATTGGGTAAGGTCGCAGAGGCTTGCCATTCTATGCTGACATTTTGCCTATGAGGAAAGGGATACATTCCGTGGGCGGGAGTATAACAAAGCAAAAGTTATAATTACAGAAAACTTTCAGTTTTGTACCACAAAGCATGGCATTTAAGGCTGATTGTCATTTAAATAGCTCAAAATCAGTGATTAAACATGAAAGACTTTCACTTTCTACGAGGATATTGAGGCCATGCTGACGCCATTTCATCATTCGCTTTATACACAAAAGCGATTAACAGAAATCGCTTACATAAAATGAATCTAGGGAATGCCATTAGATGTTCAGGGCAGGCTTTATGGTGAAATTTCTACCCTCAAACACTTAGACCAACATCAAGTCAGTAAAGTGATTGAAACCTATGGGCGATCGCAGCTATCTGAGCGATTAAGCTACTGAAGAATAAGTGCTGTGTAATAAGCGACAGTGTAGAAAGCTAAACACTCAACCTAAGCCGACAAAAAAGGCCAGTTAATACTGGCCAGTTAAGTTAAATCAGGCCTAGGCTTGAGTCGATAAGCGGTAGCGAAGCACCTTAAGTGACTTCTCTTCCGACACATCCATAAAGGCTAGCGGATTGGCTAAGCGCTCTATGTATTCGAGTGCAGGTGCAGCTTCCGCTACCTGTTGACGCAGGAAAGCGGTATCGAGTTCAGGTGCATTTAGACACAGTAATACTTCGCCATTCTCGACAAGCAACTCAGGTAAACGCCTAATTAAACGCACATAATCCTTAGTCGCGACAAAACTGCCCTTCTGATTGCTCGGTGGATCGGCAACAACAATGTCGTAGGGACCGAGCTTTTTCAGTTTGCCCCAAGATTTAAAAATATCATGGCCTAAAAAACGGGCTCCCGCGCTAAAGCCATTCAGCAAATGGTTCTGCTTACCTATGCCTAATGCGCCTTTGCTCATGTCCATATTCACAACTTCATCGGCGCCCCCTTGTAATGCCGCGACCGAGAAACCACAGGTATAAGCGAACAAATTAAGCACCTTTTTATAACGGGCGTTTGCTCTAACCCACTCACGACCATTAGCCATATCGAGGAAGAGTCCGTGGTTTTGTCCGCGCATTAGGTGCACCTGAAACCGTGCACCATTTTCGCTAACGATATGCGGCTCAGGCACTTCACCTTGCAATAATTGGGTAAACGTCTCCCCCGCACTACGGTATTGGTAGACTAAATTCAATTGGCTATCTGGCCTAATAGCTTGCCAGCGCGCTGCAATCGCCTGTTGGCAGAGGGTTAAATCCGTATCCTCCAAGGGAGTAAAGCTGGTCAGCAATAGTACGGGTGCAAACCAATCTAAACATAGGTGCTCACAACCCACGTAATGCCCACCGCGGCCGTGGAATAACCGCACCGCATCATCACCTAACTCAATTGTCGCTAGCGCTTGTATAAAACTTTGCATCTTCTACTACTTACTCTCAGTTGCACTTGTATTGGCTTCATCGCCATTGGGAATTGAATTTTCCGTGTTACTGGCCAAGAACTTATCTTCGATATCGTCCGATAATAAAATGGCTAACCAATTACCACTCTTACTCGATTCGAGGGCAATTTTAACCACCATAGTCAATGGCACTGACAGCAACATGCCCACAGAACCTAATAACCAGCCCCAGAAAATTAATGATAAAAATACCACTAAGGTCGATAACCCCAGGCCGCGCCCCATAAATTTAGGCTCAATGATATTGCCCATCACCATGTTGGCACCCACGTACAAAAGTGCAGTCCCCCCCGCAGCCGCAGGGCCAAGCTGAATAAAGGCCAACAACACCGCTGGAATGGCGGCAATGATAGAACCAATATTGGGAATGTAATTAAACAGGAAAGCAATCACCGCCCATAACATGGCGTAATCCACGCCGATGAAGGTCAACCCCACACCAACAATGATCCCAGTAGCCAAACTCACTAAAGTCTTGATCACCATGTACTGATTCACAGATTGTAAAAAACGGTCAATCTGCTTTAAGCGCATATCAGGATCGTCCAATGCCAGATGCAATTTCTTTGGCAGCGACTGAGCTTCAAACAGCATAAAGACGATAGTGAGGATGATCAGAAATAAATTCGCCATCACATTGCCGACACCCGATAGCATATTCGTGGTCATAGACAAGGCCATACCTGGGTCAAAATAGGCTAATACCTGATCCTTCGAAATCTGAATATTTAATGCCTGTAATTTATGGATAATCCACGAAAACTGCTCCACCAGCTGATCGCGATATTGGGGCAATTGTTTAGAAAACTCATTGACAGAACTGCCGACGACTGAGGCTAACCATAGGCCCATCAACACAATAAAACCCATCAAGAGAATTACTGCCAGCCATTTAGGCACACGGAACTTTGTCATCAAACCGATTGCAGGATTACAAATCACCGCAAGAAAACTGGACAGCACAAACGGCACCACAATCGGGCTCGCCGCCTTAATCCCTGCCAAAATAATCACTACAAAGGCCATAACCGCAAAGCCACGATAAGCAGCAGAGGGCGCATTAGGTCGAGTCATTTATTAAAAATCCTTCTTGATCTTAGATAAAATTGTTAGGCTAACCCTTGAAACCACTTAACCTCAGAAACTTTAGCTTAAGATAGCCATTTGTCATTATGAAACCAGAAACCGCGATTATACGCATTAAAAACTTAAGACTTCGTACTTTTATTGGCATTAAAGAAGATGAAATCCAAAATCGCCAAGACGTGATCATTAATGTCGTGATCCATTATTGTGCCGAACGTGCCCGCAACAGTGACAATGTCGAGGATGCGCTCAATTACCGCACAATCACCAAAAAGATCATTGAACTGATTGAGAATAACCGTTTCTCATTACTCGAAAATCTCACCAGCCAAACGCTGGCCATCGCCAGTGAGCATCCTTGGGTTGAATTTGCCAGTGTCGAAATCGACAAGCCCCATGCACTACGCTTTGCCGATTCAGTCTCGATGGAGTTATGTTATCAAAAATAATCTGGCTAAAAATACTCCGACTAAGTGATCGTTGCACACCGCATTTTGGTATATATCCGCAGAGCTTAACCAATTAAGAGAGGTTCCATGAATATACTGATCACCGGCGCAAGCGGCTTTATTGGTCGCCAATTAGTCGAACGACTGGCGCCATATCATCAACTGACGTTATTAACTCGCTCAGTGCAACAAACACAAAAAGTGCTCGGTAGTCAGCACCATTACCTCGAGAGTCTCGATGCGCTAAGCGACTTAAATCACATTGATGCCATTGTAAATCTTGCGGGTGAACCCATAGTCGCTAAACGTTGGAGTAAAAACCAGAAGCAGCGCATTTGTGATAGTCGCTGGAATATTACGGCAAGATTAACTCAGTTAATACAACAGAGTAGCACTCCTCCTCAGATCATGGTGAGTGGTTCGGCAGTAGGTTATTACGGGCGGCACGATGATAAATTACTCGATGAGTCTAGTGGCGCCCATGTTGAGTTTAGCCATGACATCTGTCGAAAATGGGAACAAGAGGCGCTAAATGCAACCTCAGAGCACACACGCGTCTGTATTATCCGTATTGGTATCGTGCTAGGCAAAGGTGGTGCCTTAGAGAAAATGTTACCGCCATTTAAACTCGGACTCGGTGGCCCAATTGGCCATGGACGCCAAGGTATGAGCTGGATCCATGTGCAGGATCTCATTTCCCTTATTGATTTTTTACTCACTCAACAACACTGTAAAGGCATATTTAATGCCACTGCACCCAATCCAGTGAGTAACGCTGTGTTTACCAAAGCGCTCGGAAAAGCACTTAATCGCCCAGCGTTAATCACGACCCCACCGCTTGCATTACGCTTAGCGATGGGCGAAATGTCGGAGCTGCTGACGGAAGGGCAATTTGTTTACCCCAAACGTGCCCTCGAAGCGGGTTTTCAGTTTCAATTCAGTGATCTTGATAACGCCTTAACAAACGTGTTAGCCAAATAGGCTAGCACGCTAGAGCCTAAACTCAGCTTAAATATGCTGATAAAATCAGTCGCTAATGCAGGCGGATCTTAGTACTCAAATCCGCTCAACAGCCAGGTATATTGTAACGTCAATCTTGCCATTATTTTAGCAACACTAGAAAAACAAGAATGTAACATCATGATTTATATTATGATTTAGCGACAATCCGTCCATTTTCTGCTAAACTCGCCTTCATTCGGTCATAGGAGGCACGCATTAATCGCCTCAGCCTTGACCACAGATAGACTCAGCAACACCTCATAAATAGACAGTTATTTATGCTCAGGAACAGGCTATTTAATCTGCTGTTCTTGGTCTGTAGACCATAAAACGATACACACTCGCGCCTACTCGTCCTTTAAATTTTTTATCGGATTGACACTGATCTGTCCTCGACATCAAGCGCTTAACATCCAGCATTAGCAGGTACTTAATAACAAGATGGGTTACTTCTCATTGGACATTGTGCCCAATGAAACGCCCGCACTAAGACAGTTTGTAAGGAATTTTCATGCACACGACCTATATGATTGGCGAGCTAGAATCATTTTTAATTGCCATTTTCGTGCTGTTTATCGGCCACTCTATCAATCGCCATGTACGTGTCTTCAGGCAATATAATATCCCCGAACCCATAGTGGGTGGCCTTGTTGTCGCCGCGGGAGTCACATTTCTTCACTTTCAAAATATCAGTCTCGACTTCAGCCTATCACTGCAAAATACCTTAATGCTGATGTTTTTTAGCACCATTGGCCTCTCGGCAAACTACAAGCTATTGCTCAGCGGTGGTAAAAAAGTCTTCATCTTTTTAGGTGTGGCCTCAGTGTATATTGTGATTCAAAATGCCGTCGGCGTCAGTTTAGCCAGCCTATTGGGGCTCGATCCCATCATGGGACTTATCGCAGGATCAATTACCCTGTCGGGCGGCCATGGTACCGGCGTCGCTTGGTCACAAACCTTTGCTGAGCGCTACGGTATCAACACCTTAGAGTTTGCTATGGCCGCGGCAACCTTTGGTTTGATCATGGGTGGGATCATCGGTGGCCCCGTCGCGCAGCGATTAATCGGTAAGCATAATCTTGTTTCTCGCTATGGGGTTGGCCGCAAGCATCACAGTGAACATCCACATTTAGTCACTTATGATCACTTAGAAGAAGACCAAGTCACCGCCAAAACCATATTAGAAACTCTGTTTGTGCTGTTGTTGTGTGTTGCAGGATCAAAATGGCTCACGCTGTGGATCAGCCAATCGGGTATTGCATGGCTAAAAATGCCCGACTTTGTATATGCTCTTTTTCTTGGCGTGCTCATCGCTAATCTCACAGAACTCACCCGCGGTTACAAACCCCATACCGAAAGTATCGATGTGATAGGGACGGTCGCACTGTCTCTCTTCCTCTCAATGGCCTTAATGACTTTAAAATTATGGGAAATTTTTGATTTAGCGATCCCGCTATTGGTGATTTTACTGGTACAAACCGCAGTGTTAGCCATTTTTGCCTATTTCGTGACGTTCAAAGTCATGGGCAGTAATTACGATGCTGCGGTGATCACCGGTGGCCACTGCGGCTTTGGTATGGGTGCAACCCCAACAGCGGTAATGAATATGGGCGCGCTAGTCTCACGCACAGGGCCATCACCCCAAGCCTTTATGGTAGTACCTATCGTCGGAGCTTTCTTTATCGACATAGTTAACTTAATTGTCTTACAGGGCTATCTGAGCTTTATGAAGTAGTTGCGAATAAACCAATCACTTAAAAAATAGGGCGCCGACTTTGGCGCCCTATTTCATGGTTCAAAATAGTTAAGACTAGAATTCACGCATTAAGCGTTCAGGCCGAGGCAGGTAATAATCATCATAATCAAGGGAGAAAACGACTGAACTTGAACGGCCAACAATCTCATCACGGGGTACGAAGCCAATAACCCGAGAGTCAGCGCTGTTATCACGATTATCACCCAGGGCTAAATAATGCGCATCTGGCACTGTGACAGGTCCAAAATTGGCAAGCCTTGAGGGTACAGGGTTAAGGCGAATACTGTGGACCATACCGAGTAAATTTTCCTGCATTTCTGTCACATCAGCGGGAGCATAAGCACTCAATGCTTGGGATGTGTAGCTAAGCAGTTCACCGTTTAAATACAAGCGATTATCCTGCATCATCACAGTATCGCCTGGCACAGCTATTACCCGCTTAATCAGTTTTTTATCGGCCTTTTTCGAGTCAAATACCACGATATCGCCGCGAACAGGATCTGCCAGTTTAACTAATGCGATATGCGTAAATGGCACCCTAAGATCATAAGCCATCTTATTAACAAGAATGCGATCACCCTCGACGATAGTCGGCAGCATAGAACCCGATGGCACAGTATTCCAATCGGCCACAGCGCTCCTGAACACTAACATTAAGCTGATAAACAGAAAAAAGGAGCGATTATCCTTAAGCAGTTTTGTTATTCCTTTGAACATAATATTCCCTCTATGGCATATATAAGCTAGTCGCTGTTCTCAGTTAGATAGACCCATTGCGTTGCACTAAGTTCTGTTGCTACCTGCTTAAGCACAGATCAATTTGTAAGCCGATGTAAAAAGCATATTCAATTCAAGTGCAGCAGAATCAACCCCATAACAAAAAAGCACTGAGCTTATGTGGCATCAGTGCTTTTATTGTTGGCTCAGCTTGTTGTTTTAATAAGCTTTATGTTTTAGCCCATCAACAGAGTTCACAAACCGCCCTAGATCCCAGCTTTCAATAGCTCGGAACAGGATTGGCTGAGCAATTGTCGGCAACGCCACACCCCAAGTAAGGCGACAATTAAGGCTCCAGAAACTGGGGCAATACCCCACCAAGGCCAGTGCATGTATACATTAAGCTCAAACACTTGTGTCTTAAGTAGATATAACGCAAATTCGGCCACAATTACGGCTAACACACCCGCAATACCGCCAAGCAAGGCGAACTCTAAACCCGTTGCACTGCGCAATAACCATCCTGAAGCACCAAAGGTACGCAACACAGCGAGTTCACGTTGCCGAGTTGCCATGCCAGCCTCAGTCTGTGCAATCAAGACTAAGGCACTGGCTAATAACACTAAGGCCAGCACTAAAGACAAGGACAGCGACACTTGCTCAATTATCTGCCGCAACTGCCCCACCATAGCGCCAACATCTATGATAGATATCGTCGGAAATTGCTGAATAAGCGCAAGGATCACTGCATCCTTAGGCGTACCATCAGCATTCATAGTCTTATCGTTAGTCGCCTGATCATTCAGATAGAAACTCGCCATCGAGGTATACGCAAAAGGCGCGAGCGCTTCTTGGGTGAAAATCATAAAGAAGTTCGGTTGCAGCGTTTCCCAGTGTACAGCACGAATACTGGCAACTTTAACTGTGAGCTCTTGATTATCAATCACGTAAGTCAGCTTATCGCCAAGACCAATACCTAGACGCTCCGCCACGCCGGACTCCACCGATACTTCATCAGCGGCTTGATTAAAATGCCCCTCTAACAGTTCGTTGTTAGCAGGCAGTGTATTGCGCCACGTTAGGTTTAACTCGCGCGAAATGCCCACTCTTCCCTTTTCACCCGCTTCGGACTGTTCATTCGAAATCAGCGCTTCACCGTTAATTTGAGTTAATCGGCCACGGATCACCGGATAAATATCTGTCGCCACTATCCCCTTCGCCGTCATGAAATCATTCAAGGGCTTTGCATCATCAGGCGCAATATTGACAAGGAAATAATTAGGCGCATTTTCGGGCAACTGTTTTTGCCATTCGTTAAGTAAATCTTGTCTTAACGCCAAAATAGTCAATAACAGTACCAGTGCAGCGCTAAAGCCAACCAATTGCACCGCATTTTGCCGCGCACGACGCCTTAGCCCCGCCAGCGCTAATTGCAAAGGATTGGTAGTCTTCATACCAACACTGTGTCCTGCTCGTATCATCACAAATCCAAGCAGACTTAATAGCGCAGCCAGCAATAGCACAGCCGCGACCACAGTCAGAGTCAAAGTCCAACTTTGGGAATACAAATAGCCCAGTAGCGCCATAGCCCCTAGACTCAGTAGCAAATGCAGCCACATACCAAGCTGTAAGCCTTCTAACTGGCGCTGCAACACCCGCAGTGGCGGAATAGCCAGTAAACGCATCAATGGATAAGCCGAAAACATAAAGGCGCTGATGAGCCCAGTGCTGATACCGAGTAAAAATGGCCGTGTGAGTGGCGGTGAATAGGCCGCAATTTCGGGTGGCAATAGATAACTGATCCCAAAATCGAGTAACCCTCCCCCAATTAGACCTAGACCAATTCCCAGTAGCGTTACCAACAATAAATGAGTACCAAACAACAGGCGAATTTGCTTTGCCGAGGCGCCAAAGGTTTTCAGCATGGCAACCACATCGTAATGGCGCTGACAATAACGCTGGGCGGCAATACCTATCGCCGCGCAGGCCAATGCAATGCCCATCAAACTTGCCAGCAGTAAGAAGCGCTCCGCTCGCTTAACGGCCCCCGCAATCGGCGAGTCACCGGATTGCACATCGACCCAACGCTGGGTACTATTCAAAAGCGGTTTAACACTTTGTTCAAAGGCCGTAAGCGAGGCTTCATCTCCGGCAAATTGATACAGATAAGTCACGCGACTGCCCGGTTGAATCACTCCCGTTTTGGCGACATCCTCCATCCGCATCAATACCACAGGCGATGAAGCAAAAGGATTAAAACCTGCGTCGGGTAAGCGGCTGATCTCATTGCTGAGCACAAATTCGCTGTTACCTAGTTCGATGGATTTGGGATAACCCAAAAGTCCGCCTAAGCGAGTCTCAAACCAAATTTGATCCGCTTGAGGTAACGCCTTTGTTTTACCGCTGGTGAGTTCAATATCGCCCTTAAGCGGGTAACCCGACTCTACGGCGCGTACTGTGACTAACTGAAACTTATCTCCCGAATAGACCATGGAATTAAATTGCATGTTAGTCACATGCTTAAGCCCAAGCGCTTCGGCTTTGGATAAAATCGCCGCATCAATTTTAACCGGTGAATCGATAATACGGTCAGCAGCAATAAACTGTGACGCTTGACCACTAATTGCCACTTGCAGACGTTCACTCACCCGCGCCAAGCCACTCACAGACAAAACCGCGAGCGTAATAGCGAGGATAATCAATAACAATTGTCCCTGCTGTAACTCGCGTTTAAACAGGCGCCATGCCAGACTTAACTCCATTATTAAGCCTCCTTAACATCAGCTAGCAGTTCTGTTTGAGTGATATCTTCCTGTAAATAGCCGTTATCCATCACTAGTTGACGCTCACATCGCTTGGCCAGCAGCAGATCATGGGTAACAAGGACTAAGGTTGTATGGCTTTCTTGATTAAGCTCAAACAACATATCGGCAATCTTATGGCCGTTGACGCTGTCTAAATTGCCAGTTGGTTCATCGGCAAACAAAACTGTAGGCTCACAGATAAAAGCGCGGGCAATCGCCACCCTTTGCTGTTCACCACCCGAAAGCTGTTTGGGTAAATGGGTCAAGCGATGGGATAAACCAACACGCACCAACATGGCCTGCGCTTTTTCCTTGGCATTGCTCACGCCCGCAAGCTCGGCGGGTAACATGACGTTCTCGAGTGCAGTTAAGGTATCCACTAACATAAAGGATTGAAAAATAAAGCTGACCTTCTGTTTACGCAGTGCCGCTTTTTGCTCTTCATTCAATGGTGATAATGCCACACCATCGAGCCAAATCTCCCCCGACGTAGGCGTATCAAGCGCCGCAAGCAATCCCAATAAGGTGGATTTGCCTGAACCTGATGGGCCGAGAATAGCCACACTCTCACCTTGCTTGACATCTAAGTTAATGCCCTTGAGGATAGTGAGCGTTCCTTCCTGAGTAATCACTGATTTTTCGAGGTTAACAACATTAATGGCACTGTTTTTTAAGATGACGTTAGACATAGGATCCTTCTTATATAAATCGTTCTGGTATCAATCGCTAAGATTAAAATCAATGGCGAAGACCCTAGGGGCATTCATCCTACTGAGTGTACTCATGGTCACGCCCGCTCACGCGGCAAAGATACTGATCCTCGGCGATAGCTTAGGCGCTAGCTACGGCATGGCAGAACAGTCAGGCTGGGTAGCACTACTGCAAAAAAATCTGCCCGAACATCAGTTTACCAATGGCTCAGTGAGCGGCGAAACCACAGCGGGCGGCCTACGCCGATTACCCGCCTTGCTCGATTCTGTTGCTCCCGATCTTGTGGTCGTTGAGCTAGGAGGTAATGATGGTTTACGTGGATTCCCCCCAACGCAACTCGAAAATAATCTAATCCAAATCATTACCCTAGCCAAAGATAGCGGCGCAAAAGTGCTGCTGACCGAGATCATGGTACCGCCTAACTATGGCCCTCGCTATACCCAAAAGTTCACCCAAGTGTATCAAGACATATCTAAAACCCAGGATATAGTGTTGATCCCCTTCTTTATGCAGGATATCGCGCCCCATCCAGAATTAATGCAAAGGGATGGCATTCATCCCAACGAAAAGGCACAAGCTCAGATTGCGGCTTGGATGCAACCATGGATAGAAAATGCGTTAACCCAATAAAATAGCTGCTATTTTAAGCTAACGAACCGCTTACTTAGCTAAACTCATACTCAACGGATAAAAACGTGTTCTAACGCAAGATTAACCCTATAGATAAACAGTAAAATTCGTGTTAGCAAATGGTTAACTCAAACAAGGAGTCAATATGTCCCTTAGCCATCAGCAAAAAGTGTACATACCCAAGGAAGCCCGTACCAATCAATACATCACAGCCGAAATCAAGGTGACGGATGAGCTACTCAATCAATATCCCGATTATCAAAGCTGTTATCAAACGTTAAGCCGTTTGATATTTAATTTGGCAGAACAACACGATCTCCGTAATGTTCACGTGATCACTAACGATAAACTGCCAGTAGTGCGTTACCATACCGAAGCATATTGCTTCCAAACCACTGAACAAATTCTATTTTTTTATAACCCAGCCTACCACGAAGCCCAAAACTTATTCTCGCAAGAAAACTATCGCGCCCGTAAACTGCGCATTGTGTTTCTCGCCACAGGTGACGATATTCGCAGTAATTCCGCCAGTTTCCATATCAAGGTGCGTGAATTGCTCACTGAATTAATGCCCTTAATGCCAATAAGCGATCTTAAGGTTAAGGTCCGCGACCATCAGCATTTATCCTATGATCTGTTCGCAAAAGCTAAGGGCTATAAAGAAACCTATGGTTATAAACTGCGCGCCATCGGCCCAAGATATAAAGCCAGAAAATGTGAGTTACCAGAAAACGTTAGCTCTCTTACCTATGTGACGGTGAGCTTGCCGCTGAGCCGCAAACTCAAACAGGGTTTATTACCTGACTCAGCCACTGACTTTACGCCTTTATATCAGCATCTTGAAGACTGCTTCCTCAAAGCGGCAGCTAATAGACAGCTGACACGCCTTGCTATGATAGCGAACGGCTTAACACCGCTTGTGCGTAACAGTAAGTTTGAAAAGCTCGACAGCAAAGCCGAAGTACAAATGATAGGGTTCGATCCTAATGCGACTGAGCAACAAGTTATCCGTCGCTGGGATGCCGATAACTTGGTCGAAGCCGCGCACTTTACCATAGTGGCAGGTACTAAGGACTGTGACGATTCGGGTTTCGGTCGCTTTATGAACAATGTTGAAACAGCCCTGAAGGCCTTTGCTGCGGACATAGGTGTCGATCCGGAGCGTGAAGATCTCATCGTACGCTTCCATCAACATATCAGCTATCAAATCTAACCCACTTCGGTATTAGCCGCGAAAGCTAAGCAAATGAAAACGCCTGCAAATGCAGGCGTTTTTACTTTTATTCACCAATAGACAGAATTACATAGGACGATTTTTTTCTATGAGGCGATTGAAAATAGCGTTCACAGACAAAGAAGCACCGTGGGCAATTTTATCGGCAAGTTTCTTTCTCACCTGATAACGTATCTTGTACACAGTACGCTCTGTGGCGAGTGACATTATCACATCATCGCTGGTCGAAATCGCATCAACTAAACCTAATTCAATAGCTTGCTGACCGTACCAATGCTCGCCAGTAGCGACTTTCACTAAATCCAACTCAGGGCGATACTTACCAACAAACGCTTTAAATAAGACGTGGGTTTCTTCGAGTTCTTCTTGAAACTTCTGTCTTCCCTCATCGGAGTTTTCACCAAATACTGTCAAGGTGCGCTTAAAATTACCAGCCGTATGTTGCTCATAATCAATTTCATGCTTTTTCAGCAGGCGATTAAAGTTAGGCAGTTGAGCAACAACACCAATAGAACCGACAATGGCAAAAGGCGCAGCATAAATTTTATTCGCAACACAGGCCATCATATAACCACCACTGGCGGCGACTTTATCAACACAGACAGTCAATGTAATATCAGCTTGACGTAAGCGATCTAACTGGCTGGAGGCTAAACCATAACCATGCACCATACCACCGCCACTCTCAACATTAACAACCACTTCATCGCCTTTTTCTGCGATAGCGATAATTGCACTGATTTCTTCACGCAGTGATGCGACCTCAGCGGCATCGATACTGCCCTTAAAATCAATCACGAACACTTTGCCCGTGCAGGCTTCATCTGCGGCTTTGTCTTTTGCCTTTTCGTCAGCTTTTAATTGCTTTTCATAGGCTTTGAATTGTTTCTTTGACAGAAGTTCTTCTTTTAAGCCATGCTTAAGTTCTTCTAACTCTTCAGACAAGTTAGTGATCCTCAGCTCGCCCTTATCTGACTTGTGTTTTACAGTGGAAGCCAACACCACAATAATAACGGCAACGATTGCGACCACTATTGTGACGGCTTTCGCCAAAAACATTCCATACTCGTATAAAAATTCCAAAGTGTTCTCCGTTAGGGCGTTACATCATTCAATCAATTGCGCGCTATTCTAACAGCCTAAAGGCCCATAAAAAAACCCAGCAAAGGCTGGGTTTTTCCGATTAAGGCAAGATTAGTTAGGACAAGTCGCAATGACCCCACTGTTTGTCACTAAAATCGTCACGTCGTCCTTACCTGCAGTAGCAGCATAGGTTGCCACTTGAGTCTGCATTTCAACCGTGGCAGCCGCGGCCATACCATCCGTTGATTCCTTTTCTTTAGGATCAACAATCGAACTGTGGTGACCTTTAGCGAAACGCACAACGCCATGACCTTTGCTCGTGCTATCGGCACAAGGTAGCCCGATGGCAGCGATCAGCGGCTCAGTGCCCGATAATGGGAAGTTATCGACGCGATTAGGCAGCACTTGATCTGCTAAGTTACCGTTACCATCACCCGCCACTTCAATTAAGTGAACAGGTAAGCCTGTCGCTTTTAACATAGCAGCATGGTTAACAGGATCTGCAGAATCTACCGCTGTTTGAACCGCAAAGGCAAACGTCGGAATAAATTGGGCATATACCCCCTGCACCAGTGCCGCATATTCAGGGCTACCAGGCTCATAACCTGCTGTATTAGCCGCATCGACCTGTGCTTGGAAAGTTGCAGATGCCGTAATATTACTAAACAGTACTGGGCCAAAGGTTGCAGAACCTGCGAATGATCCTGCTAATCCACCTGCTGGCGCAACTAAGGATACAGCATTGATAACATAAGCATTTGGCAAGGCATCGCCGGTTGCTGGATTCTTCATACCTGTGCTGGCATAGGTCGCAAAATCGGTGCCCACAATGGCGCCTAAACTCAGACCTTGAGCACTGATTTTAGTCACATCAAATACTTGCGGCTGACCTGCTTGTGCTAAGCCCTGTGCTAAGCCCGTAAGGGCAAGACGCACCCCTAAATGGTCCATCGTCGCTTGACGGAAGTTATCTCGCACCGACAAAGTGCTAGAAATATTCACAAACACCAACGGGTTACCATTTTTAAAGGCGTCCGGTTTACCGACAACTGCACCGAAGGCAGGATCTGTCGCAGAGACTTCATAAATCCCATCACCGTTAGCATCAAATGAACGTGCACCGTGAAGTGGCATATCAATAGCAACAGTCGCAACCCCCATTGCCGCATACGTGCCGGCATAGGCCAATGACATTTCTTTGCCGCCACCTAAACCGTGAAGGGCAATTGTTGTTGGCCAACCAGATGTAGGAGGAATAAACTCACGACCTTGCTGTTGATAAAAAGCGGCCAATTTCGTTGCATTGGGCATAGAAATCAGTACAGATACTGTTTCATAACCTTTGATTGCTGGAATAGGATTGAATTTAGTCAGATGTTTGGTTTTATCAACTGCCGTACCATCGTCTAAAACCCATGTTTTACCCGCCATTAACGAGGGATTGGCTAAAGCATCAGCAGGGTTAGCAATACCATTAGCCACCGCTTGCATACCAAAATTATTCTGGCTGAGTGTGCCCGCTTGCAGTGCTAGTAGCACAGATACAGGGCTATCACCTTGGGCTTTCCAATGACCATTAATTAATGGTTTACCTTCAGCGGATAAACAACCAACTGAAGAACAATCACCGTAAATAGGCAGTTTAATTTTTGCCGTATACACATCAGCCAAGTTTGCGGCAACATAGGCAGCTCCAGCAGCCGGTGTTAAGCCCGCCACTTGAGCCACAGTCAATCCAGTTGGTGTTGGCATCTGGGCAAAGCTTGGTGCATAGGGAGCACCCTTCGCCATCAGCAATTTGGTGGTTTCATAGACGTTAGCAACAGACTGAGTTGTAAATAAGCCAGAGTAACTGATGGTTAAAGGATCGATCTTATGGGCCGCAGCAATCCCTTTCTCATAACTGTTCACTAAGGTTTGCAGCATCAATTGGTCTGGCGTTTCTAAAGGTAACGTATTGATATCCAGCTTCAACAAACCATAGGTCGTTGAAGGAGCGATACCACGACCTTCAGAATCTTGAATA
This sequence comes from Shewanella sp. NKUCC06_TVS, assembly GCF_019345515.1. Classification (NCBI taxonomy): domain Bacteria; kingdom Pseudomonadati; phylum Pseudomonadota; class Gammaproteobacteria; order Alteromonadales; family Shewanellaceae; genus Shewanella; species Shewanella sp. NKUCC06_TVS. Next base: position 58,767 of record NZ_JAHKQX010000012.1, read on the forward strand.
AGATTCGTTGTCGCATAAATATAAGATTGGCCAGCTTTGAGTGGCTTAAGCGGAATTATCACCACTTTTTTGCCCGAAGCGGTTGATATAAAGTCAACGCCAAACTGCAACTCAGCGCCCACTTTACAGGCTGAAACTGACGGTTTAGCCTTACATTCGGGATCAGATGATAATGCGCCGCCTACTGTGGCTTCAAACATTCTGACAGCACCCGGTTGCGCAACCGATGCCGCCATTAAGGTCAGCGGTGTACCGTCATGTTTTTTCGCCAAATCAATATCAATAGAAATCGGTGATGTTGTCGACCACCCATCTAACGCCCCAAGCGCTATTTGTGGATCAACATAATTGCCCGAGCTTTCACCCGGAATCGATAATGTGCCATCTTTGGTGCCACTGAACAGCAAATCATTCGGTAATGGAACTTTTGAATTAGCAGGGTCGAACACCATGTGCGATTCAGGGATGAGCACTTCTGTCTTATCCTTGAGTTCATTAAAACTGTCCTCACCACATCCTGTGAGGCCCAGTGCAGATGCAATCGCAACACCCAAAATGAGTCTTTTCATCTTTTTTCCCCAAATCTTGTTGTAATAGTTTTGTTTTCCCCAAGAAATTAGTCACAATAGCTTTTAGATCTGTGACCAATAGGGCTTATGTTAGCCCCTAACTCATTTCAAGTTAACGTAAAAATATTGAGTTAGCCACAAGTTTGTCACAAAGATTTTAGCTATTGATAACAAAGTTTCATTCATTTGTTTGAAACATGCGTTTATCACTTCGGCGACTCTAGAAGTGGCGGGCATTCTCGCCAAGAGGAAAAAGAGACTCATGTTGGAATATCAAGCAACAAAAGATTTACTCAAGGGCAAGACGATTTTAGTCACAGGCGCTGGTGCTGGCATAGGCCGTACCGCCGCCATTGAGTTTGCAAAACACGGCGCCACTGTGATTTTACTTGGTAAAACAGTGAAAAAATTGGAAGCAGTTTACGACGTAATAGAACAAGCCGGTTATCCCAAACCTGCCATAGTGCCATTGGATCTTAAGGGCGCAACGGAACAAAATTATCGCGATATGGCCGATACCATAGCCGAGCAATTCGATCATTTAGACGGCTTATTACATAACGCTAGCTTGCTCGGTGCCTTAGGCCCGTTTGAACACATAGATATTCCATCACTCGAAGACGTGCTCAAAGTGAACGTCACGGCCCAAGTCATTCTAACTAAAGCATTACTACCTGTGATGCGCCAAGCACCCAGTGCATCGATTATCTTTACGTCGAGCAGTGTGGGTCGTCAAGGCCGCGCCTATTGGGGACCTTATGCTTTCTCTAAGTTTGCCACCGAAGGCATGATGCAAGTTCTCGCCCATGAATGCGATGGCACCTCAGTTCGAGTTAACAGCATCAATCCAGGAGCTACCCGCACTGAGATGCGCGCTAAAGCCTACCCTGCAGAGAATCCACTGGATCTCAAAACCGCTGAAGAGATCATGCCGACCTATCTATATTTGATGGGTCAAGATTCTAGTGCCGTCAACGGACAGCAGTTTAACGCACAGTAATCGAATCGCTTATTGAGTTTCTGCCGGTATGATTCAGCAATATTAAAGGGCCTATTTATGGCTCTTTATTATTTTAGATATTCTCAAAATGAAACCCAGAACTTGTCGATAACATTAAGTACGACAAAGATAGCGCACCGCCAATCTTAGCTTAACTGAATTTTTGCAAAATAAATCATCGTTTTAGCTTTGGCGACTCTGTTTGATTCATCAAGCGAATTTTGCGTATCCAGCTGTGAGTCAGCTAACTCATGGCTGGAGTAATAACTTACCCACAACTCATTTCCATCAATAACAACGCCCGCATAACTAGTATCGCCCTTCGATGGCAGTGTCAGTAGTTCTTGAACCACGCCAGTATCTGGATGAATTTCAACTAAAGCCGTGCGAACTCGTTCATCATATAAACGCACTACAGCCAACAAACGGGATTGATACATCAACATCACTGGCCCACCAATGCGCTTATCGAGTTCTTGCCATTGCCAATCAGTGAATGGCATTTGACTGCGGCCGAGTAAACCGACAAATTCTGGGCCCCATACGGGATCGCGCCTCAATAGACAAAAGCCGTTTTCTTGATGAAAAACAATGGCAGTTTCGTTGACATAACCTTGATTATTAAACACCTTTAACCAAGTCTCAAACTGCACCCCATCATCACTTTTATACAAGCGGGTATCACCATCAGGCCCAGCGCGATAACCCACGCCATAGAGTGCATTTTGATGCTCGGTTAAGCGCCATAACCAATAGCCTTTATCCGCGACTTTTAACGCATCCGACCACGCTAGCCCATTGGCTGAGCGCCAAAGATGTGATTGTAAGCCAGACTTATCGTGTAAAATCCCGCCGCCGAGTAAGAGTAATTCCCCTTGATACTCAATCAGTTTGCCATCGCGTAAATCCGCCTCATCCGAACGGATCAGCGCCACGCTCTGCCAAGTGTCGCCTAAATCCGCTGAGCGTAGAATTCGTAGCGCACCATCGGGTGACACATGGGCTGTCCCTTCACGGAAAACGCAAAACAATGCCCCCTGAAACGTGATTAAATCGGTAAACGCATTATGGGCAGCGTGTTCCCAAATCCGTTTCACTGAAATTAGCTTCATTCATTCACTCCTCAATCCAACTGAGACTTGTTATAACATAGCTGCAAATAACAGAAAGCAAAAAGGCCGCTTAGCGGCCTTTTTCATTGGGATAAAACAACTTAGCTACGCTGACGCGATGGCTTAGGTTTTCCCGAACCTGTTACTTTATGCTTACGTACGGCGCGGCGAATTTTAGCACTCTTCACCTGAGCACGGGCTACGCTGTGTTTATCGGCAGCAAGCATAGTACGTGTTTCGGGCTCAAGACCCGCCAGCTTACGCAAGTAGTTAACTTGCTCTACGGGCAATTCAACCCAGCCACCGCGAGGCAGTGATTTTGGCAGTTCGACCATACCATAACGAATACGGATCAAACGGCTCACCTGTACTTCTTGGGATTCCCACAAACGGCGCACTTCACGGTTGCGACCTTCGCGTAAACAAACATGCCACCACTGGTTCATGCCTTCGCCGCCCGCTGGTTTGATGCTATCAAACTGCGCAGGGCCGTCTTCTAACATGACGCCAGTACGTAAACGTTGCACTGTCGCCTCAGGGATTTCACCAAAGGTACGCACTGCGTATTCGCGGTCGACTTCGTTCGATGGATGCATTAAACGGTTCGCCAACTCACCATCTGACGTAAACAACAATAAGCCTGAGGTGTTAATGTCTAAACGACCAACCGCTACCCAGCGTGAATCACGCACTTTAGGCAAGCGATCGAATACCGTTGGACGGCCTTCAGGATCTTTACGACTACAAATTTCGCCTTCAGGTTTATGATATGCCAGCACACGGCAAATCACATCTTCGGCAGACTTTAACGAAATGGCTCTGCCATCGATACGCACTTTAGCATCAGCTTCAATACGATCCCCAAGGCTAGCAATTTCACCATCAATACTAACTCGGCCTGCAGCAATCCATGCCTCCATCTCACGACGGGAGCCATGGCCTGCACGGGCCAAGACTTTCTGCAATTTTTCACTCATTAGTATTTTGCTCTTCTGACTGTTCTGGCGCTGATTTCAAACCTGAAAAAACCGCCTGCAATGACTCAGTATCCGACAACGGCGGTAAATCCGCTAAGGTGTCTAAGCCAAAATATGCTAAAAATTCTAAGGTAGTGGCATATAACGCGGGTCGCCCCGGTACTTCTTTATGGCCAACTACTTTAATCCAATGTCTATCTGACAAACTTTTTATGATATGGCTACTTATAGCCACACCGCGCACCTGTTCAATATCGCCGCGAGTCACTGGTTGACGATAAGCAATCACCGCCAAGGTTTCTAATGTCGCACGCGAATATTTAGGCGCCTTTTCTTGCCACAGGGGCTGCAAAAATGGACTCAAGACTTCTAAGGTCTGGAAGCGATAACCTCCAGCGACTTTCACAAGTTGCACACCTCTGTCTTGATAATCCTGCTGCAGCTCATCCAATGCAGCTTTTATTTTGTCTCTGGAAACCGTGAAATCCACCAATACAGTGTCTTTCAACATTTTCGCCGACAAGGGTTTCCCCAATACAAACAAACTCGCTTCAATAAGCTGTTTTAATTGAGTCGGATTTATCTGCATCAATTAATAGGCCTTAACGTAAATAGTTGAAAACGGCTCTGTTTGGTACAATTCAACCAATAATTCTTTGACTAATTCCATCAGTGCTAAGAAGGTCACAACCACGCCTGCACGGCCTTCTTCTAGGGTAAATAAACGTTCAAATGCCGTAAAATCTTCCGAGTTCAACATGGCTAAAATCTGGCTCATGCGCTCACGGGTCGATAACTGTTCACGCTTAACGTGATGATCTTCATAGGCATCGATACGTTTGAGTACATCACCAAAGGCGCGGGCAATTTCAAACAACGAAACTTCTGGCGGGATCATTAACGGCTTAATGTCGGGTGCTGCCACTGCTTTGGCTTGAAATACATCCCGCTCGAGCCGCGGTAAATCATCGAGTTTTTGCGACGCTTCTTTAATCACTTCATAGGCTTTAAGCTGCCGAATAAGCTGTGCCCGTGGATCTTCCTCAACCTCATCTTCGGCCACCATACGCGGCAGCAGCAAACGGGATTTAATCTCGGCAAGCGTTGCCGCCATCACTAAATAATCAGCGGCAAGTTCGATTCGAGCCTGAGTCAGCAACGTAATATATTCTAAATACTGCGCGGTGATTTGCTGAATGGGTAAATCGACAACGTCTAATTTTTGCTTACGGATCAAATATAAAAGTAAATCCAATGGCCCTTCAAAGGACTCGAGGAACACTTCCAATGCCTCAGGCGGAATAAACAAATCCAGCGGCATTTCGGTCATTGCCTGACCACGAATAACGGCTAAGGGTAAACTTTGTTGCGTGCCCTGCATCCGCTATCTTGCTCCGTTAACACTGCGCTATCCAACCTAGGTTAACGCCAAACGCGCGATTATACCTGTAAATCTACGGCGATAAAACTGCCAAATGTTGACTACCACTATCCGAATCACTTACCCGCATCCATTAGCGATAAATCTAATGTGGCAGATTTAGAGGAACGGCGTGATATCACCCGCGCCTTCACGTAAAATCTCGGCGCCATCTTCAGACATATCAATCACAGTCGTTGGCTTTTCGCCTAAATAACCACCGTGGATAATCACATCCACTTGATGCTCGAGCAAATCACGAATTTGTTCAGGATCAGACTCGGCAAATTCTGCATTCGGCATCACTAAACTGGTCGACATCAGCGGCGCATCTAAGGCTTCAAGCAACGCCAGTGCGATCACATTGTCGGGCACACGAATACCTATGGTCTTTTTCTTGTCATTTTGTAAGCGACGCGGTACTTCTTTAGTCGCTTTGAAAATGAACGTATAAGGCCCAGGCGTGCAGCTTTTTAGGATGCGATACGCCTGATTATCCACTTTAGCGTAGGTCGCAAGCTCGGATAAATCGCGGCACATCAAGGAAAAGTTATGATCGTTCTCAATTTGACGAATTCTCGCCATCCGCGTCATAGCGTCTTTCTCACCAATCAAGCAGCCTAAGGCATAGCCCGAATCGGTGGGATAAACAATCACACCGCCGCTTTTCAATACGGCAACCGCCTGACTAATAAGCCGCGTTTGCGGATTTACTTCATGTACATAAAAAAACTGACTCATGGTCGTTCCATCCAAGATTCCGATTGCCAGACCCAATCAATACCTTGGGGCTGATACAGATTTTTACCTAATTCTATCCAATTGCTCGGAAAGTGAAAATCACTCCCTATCGATGCAAGCAACTGGTTTTGGACACTCAGCGCCACAAGATTGGCCCTGTCGTCTAATGTTTGCTGGCCAAGCACCACTTCCATGGCATCTCCACCGGCTTCTTTAAATTCACGCACTAAGCGCTTAAGCCACTTAGCCGATAACTTATAACCACTGGGATGCGCCAACACGGCTAATCCACCTGCGTTATGGATGATATCAATGGCACTGGCCATATCACCCCAATTATTAGGCACATAACCGGTTTTACCGCGTGCAAGGTAGCGTTTAAAGACGCTGGGCATATCCACAGCATGACCATTTTCAGCCATCCAGCGAGCGTAATGTCCACGGCTCAATGCCGCATCACCCGCCAACGCCTTAGCACCTTCGTAGGCACCTTCAATGCCGGCTTTAGCTAATCTATGGCCAATTTCTTGAGCACGTAATTCACGTAATTCACGCTGGTTTTCTAAAAATGCTAATAACGCTGGATTATCAGCATCGAAGTTAAGCGCCACTATGTGGATATCATAACTGTTCCAGCGAGTAGAGATTTCCACGCCAGAAATCAATTTCAATGGAGTAGCTTGTGCCTGATTAAAGGCACGGGCTTCAGGTAAACCAGCCACTGTGTCGTGATCGGTAATGGCAAATAACTGCACACCCTTTTCAAGGGCTCTTGCCACCAATTCAGACGGCGTTAATTGACCATCGGACGCTGTCGTGTGGCTGTGTAGATCAGCCAATATGCTTTGAGTATTCATGGCGCTATTGTACGCGAACTTGTTAACAAATGCGCTGCTATCTCGTATTTTGTGGCTGAGTAACATCAATTTTATGCATCATTGCAGCGAATAAATCGCAGGAAGTGAAAAATATTCAATTGACATTCAGCTCCAGCTAAGGTTTTCTATACACCAATTACTGAATTAGCGAGACCCTTTTGAATGACACACATTAACGCTTCATTAAACATCATTTGGTGGTGGCACTTCCCAACGTAGCGGGTGGTGTGAAGCTCTGTGCTCATTTGAAAGTGACCAGAATCAACAAGAAGCCCGCAGAAATGCGGGCTTTTTTGTTAGGTGCGAAAAATGTCGGCAGACTCGGGTAAAAAATTAAGAAAGCGAGATAACTCATGATGTTAAAGACATTTTATAAGGTAGCTGGAATATGAACATGCCCAAACAGACATTCGCACGCTCAAGCACACTCAAAGCGGCATTAACCTACCACAGCGATCCACTACGCTTATATCAGCACATCACCCAAGATGCGCCCCATACTATGTTGCTCGAATCGGCCGAAATCGACAGTAAAGATCACTTAAAAAGCATGGTAATGACCCATGCCGCCATGATGATCCGCTGTGACGGTTATCAGCTGACCTTCACCGCACTGACCGACAATGGCGCGAGCTTACTTGATCCCATCGAACGCTTTTTTAGCCCGACCGCCCACTGCCAAAGCGCGCAATCCACCTTAGTGGTGACACTACAAAAAGACACTCAATTGCAGGATGAAGATGCACGCTTAAAATCGACCTCGCCACTCGATGGTCTACGGATGTTTATACAGCAGATTGGTTGTGGCGCCCATACTGACAGCCAGACCAAGCCCGCCTTTGAGGATCTGTTTTTAGGTGGCGTGCTGGCCTACGACTTGATTGATACCGTCGAACCACTGCCTGCCGTACCGAACCGCGATAACGATTGCCCAGACTACTTATTTTACCTCGCTGAAACCTTAATCCTTATCGACCATAAACTGAAACAAGCCGACATTATTACCCATAACTTCAGTCACGATTCAGCTCAATATGCCGCCATCACCGCAACGCTAAGCGAGCGAGTACAGCATTTAAGCACACAATGTAAAACTCTGGGTAATTCACCTGCCGATATACCGACACTGGTCGCCATTGACGCAACTGAGCAAGTCAATATTTCCGATGAAGTGTTCAAACAAACCATTATCGATTTGAAAGAACACATTATTGCGGGCGATATTTTCCAAGTAGTGCCATCCCGTAGCTTTAGTTTGCCTTGCCCGAATACTTTAGGAGCTTATCGTGCCCTGCGCCTGACGAACCCAAGCCCTTACATGTTTTATTTCAGAGGCCAAGATTTCACGCTTTTTGGTGCCTCACCAGAAAGTGCGCTCAAATTTGATGCCAGCAGTAATCAGGTGGAAGTCTACCCGATTGCAGGCACCCGCAAACGCGGTAAAACCGCCACGGGCGAGATTGATTTTGACTTAGACAGCCGTATTGAACTTGAACTGCGTTTAGATAAAAAAGAACTGTCGGAACACTTAATGCTGGTCGATTTAGCTCGCAACGATATCGCACGCATCAGCCAAAGCGGCAGCCGCAAAGTCGCCGAACTATTAAAAGTTGACCGTTATTCCCACGTGATGCACCTCGTCAGCCGCGTAACGGGTCAACTGCGCCAAGATTTAGATGCCCTGCATGCTTATCAAGCCTGCATGAACATGGGCACATTAGTGGGCGCACCAAAAGTACGCGCATCACAACTGGTACGCCAAGCAGAAAAAGCCCGTCGCGGCAGCTATGGTGGCGCTGTGGGTTACCTTAATGCCCTTGGTGACATGGACACTTGCATCGTTATCCGCTCCGCCTTTGTTAAAAATGGCACCGCCTTTATTCAAGCGGGCGCTGGCGTGGTATTTGATTCGGATCCACAAAGCGAAGCAGATGAAACCCGTCAAAAAGCCCAAGCCGTGATTTCAGCCATCAAGATGGGCGCTGGACTGCTAGTAACTGAATCACCAGTGAATGAATCGTCAGCCCAATCCACTTCAGAACAATCCTCTTCAGCACAATATAAATAGGAGCCAAACATGAAACTCTATCTACTCGATAACTTTGACTCCTTTACCTATAACTTAGTGGATCAATTTCGCAGCCTTGGCTGTGAAGTGGTGATTTACCGCAACGATGTTGCCGCCGATTATATCGCTGAAAAACTGCTTAACGAACAAGAGCCTGCAGCCCTCGTGTTATCACCAGGACCAGGTGCACCCCATGAGGCAGGTTCTATGATGGCACTTATCGCCAAAGTTGCGGGTAAGGTGCCTATACTGGGTATCTGCCTTGGGCATCAAGCCATGGTGGAATATTACGGCGGCACAGTGGCACGCGCACCTTTTGTGGTACACGGCAAGGCAAGCCCGACTTTCCATGACGGTACTGGCGTATTTGCCAGTTTGCCCTCTCCCCTGCCCGTTGCCCGCTATCACAGTCTCGTCGCCACTCAAGTGCCGGATTGCCTGCAAGTGATCGCAACCACTGAAGATATGCCTATGGCGATTTTGCACCCTGAGCATAAAGCCGTTGGGTTTCAGTTCCACCCAGAATCAATTCTGACGACGTTGGGCAGCACACTGCTCATTCAAACCTTGGCATTTCTGACCCAAGACATGACAGCAGGAGTAAATGCATGAGTACAAACAATATTCAGCTTTTACTCGACGTTTTATACCAAGGTAAGAGTTTAAGTCGCGAGCAAACCTTTGAGATTTTTAGCGCGTTAATTCGCGGTGAAATGAGTGAAGCCACTATGGCAGGCATGTTAGTCGCGCTCAAGATGCGCGGCGAAACCATTGATGAAATCAGCGGCGCCGCCGATGCGATGCGCGCCGCCGCCAAGACGTTTCCCTACTCGAATGGCGATAACCTTAGCAATGGCATCGTTGACATAGTTGGCACGGGTGGCGATGGCTTTAATACCATTAATATTTCCACCACTGCGGCCTTTGTTGCCGCGGCGGCGGGCGCCAAGGTCGCCAAACACGGCAATCGTAGCGTGTCGAGTAAATCGGGTTCATCGGATCTATTGGCGCAGTTTGGCATTGACTTAACCATGTCACCAGACACCGCCAGTCGTTGCCTCGACGCATTGAACCTGTGCTTTTTATTTGCGCCCCACTACCACGGCGGAGTAAAACATGCGGGGTCGGTCAGGCAAGCACTGAAAACGCGCACCTTATTCAATGTGTTAGGGCCACTTATCAATCCTGCCCGCCCCGAATTTATGTTACTTGGCGTTTATAGCCCTGAGTTAGTCTTACCGATAGCGAAAGTATTAAAGGCGCTTGGCACAAAACGCGCTATGGTAGTGCACGGCAGTGGTTTAGATGAAGTCGCGCTGCACGGCAACACCCAAGTGGCCGAATTAAAAGACGGCGACATCATAGAGTATCAACTCACGCCCGCCGATTTAGGTGTGCCTTTAGCACAAATCAGTGACTTAGAAGGCGGCGAACCCGCGCAGAATGCCTTGATCACCGAGGCAATTTTAAAAGGTTACGGCACAGATGCGCATGCCAATGCGGTCGCCATTAATGCAGGTTGTGCTTTATATGTGTGTGGGATTGCTGATTCAGTGAAAACAGGAACCTTACTTGCGCTCAGTACCATACAAAGCGGTAAAGCCTTTGAATTACTAAGCCAATTAGCTAAAGTCAGCAGTGAAACAAAGGAATAAGTGGCAATGACTCAAGAACTGATAACAAATAGCCAAGATATGAGAACTCAGCCACAGGCAGAAACAAACCCTATGCCAAAAAGTAATGTGTTAACCCGTATAGTCGACACCAAAGCTGCCCATATTGCCGCCCTGAAGCTGCGTTTCCCCGAGGCCAGTCTGTCGCCAAAAATCTCTGACCGCAGTTTATTTGCCGCACTCAAGGCGCCCAAGGCGGGTTACATTTTAGAATGTAAAAAAGCCAGCCCGTCCAAAGGGCTTATCCGCGATGTGTTTGATGTAGAAGCCATTGCCGATATTTACGGAAAATATGCGGCGGGCATTTCGGTATTAACCGACGAGCAGTTTTTCCAAGGGGATATGGACTATATCCCTAAGGTGCGCGCTCGGGTGAACCAACCTATTCTGTGCAAAGATTTTTTTGTCGATGAATACCAAATTAAACTCGCCGCCCACCAAGGTGCCGATGCCATTCTGTTAATGCTATCCGTACTCGATGATGCGCAATATCACCGCCTAGCGAAAGAAGCCGCTAAGTATCAACTCGATGTGCTGACCGAAGTCAGTAACGAAGAAGAACTTAAACGCGCCATCGCATTAGATGCGCCGATTATCGGGATCAATAACCGTAACTTAAGGGATTTGAGTACCGATCTCGCCACCACAGAAACGCTGGCGCCACATATTGGCAGCGACCGCGTGGTGATCAGCGAATCAGGCATCTACAACAATCAGCAAGTACGCCGCCTGAGTCCACTGGTTGATGGTTTCCTCGTCGGTAGTTCGATAATGGCCGAGGCTGATATCGACTTAGCCTGCCGTAAATTGATCTTCGGTCACAATAAAGTCTGCGGCCTCACCCGCATGGAAGATATTCGCGCCGCGGCAACGTCAGGTGCCGTCTATGCCGGGCTGATTTTTGCTGAAAAATCCCCGCGCGCATTAACCCTTAATGCAGCTGAACAATTGCTCAGGGAATATCGCGCATCCGCGGCTCCCGCCATTGAATTCGTCGGTGTGTTTGTTAATGCCGCGCCAAGCACCATTACGGATACCGCAGCCAGTTTGCAGTTATCTGCCGTACAGCTGCATGGCACTGAAACTGAACTTGAAATCGCACAACTCGCAGAGCGACTTGAGCAAGCGGGACTCACAACTCAAATTTGGAAAGCCGTCAGCGTCGATGCGCAAACGGGTGAGCTTGGTAACATACCTCAGGGAGCATCGCGATATCTCTTTGATAGTAAAACGGCAGACCAATTTGGCGGCTCAGGCCAAGCCTTTAATTGGCAAAGCATTGATGTGAAATCCCTCTGCCCACAAAAAGCCCATGCCATGTTGGCTGGCGGACTCAACGCCGACAATGCGGCCAGTGCCAATGCCCAAGGATTTTACGGTTTAGATTTTAATTCTGGCCTAGAAACCGCCGCAGGAATTAAATCGGCGCAACTGATCCAAACGGCTTTTGCCCATTTACGTCTCTAGCCTATCGCGCTAAGCAAGAAGCCCTAGATGCTGTTGGTGCAGGACAAGAGTGATGCTCAACAAACAATATGAACCTATTAATGCCAGTGGCCAAATAGATAACGATGCGGTTAACCCCAAGACGCTGTTAGCACCATCAAGCCACTGACAAACTGATTGATAAGATAAGGAAAAAGGTATGTCAAAGTTAAAGCTTAACCCTTATTTCGGCGAATACGGCGGCATGTATGTGCCACAGATTTTAGTGCCAGCCCTTAAGCAATTAGAAACTGCCTTTGTGGAAGCGCAGGAAGATGAAGACTTTAAAGCCGAGTTTACCGATTTATTGAAAAACTATGCGGGTCGCCCAACAGCACTGACCTTAACCCGCAATTTAAGCCCAAATCCTATGGTGAAAATCTACCTTAAACGGGAAGATTTACTCCACGGCGGCGCCCATAAAACCAACCAAGTGTTAGGCCAAGCCCTGCTTGCTAAGCGCATGGGGAAAAAAGAAATTATTGCTGAAACCGGCGCAGGACAACACGGCGTTGCCACCGCCCTTGCCTGCGCGCTGTTAGGCTTAAAATGTAAAGTCTATATGGGCGCTAAAGACATTGCGCGCCAATCACCTAACGTATTTAGAATGCGTTTGATGGGTGCGGAAGTGATCCCTGTCACCTCAGGTTCTGCCACCCTAAAAGATGCCTGTAACGAGGCGATGCGCGACTGGTCTGGCAGCTACGAAAAGGCCCACTATCTCCTAGGCACAGCTGCGGGGCCACATCCGTTCCCAACCATAGTGCGTGAATTCCAACGCATTATTGGCGAAGAAACCAAGAAGCAAATGCTGGAACGTGAAGGTCGACTGCCCGATGCTGTTATCGCTTGTGTTGGCGGCGGTTCCAACGCTATCGGCATGTTTGCTGACTTTATCGACGAACCAAGTGTCGAACTGATTGGCGTCGAACCTGCGGGTAAAGGCATAGACACGCCAATGCACGGCGCGCCGCTTAAACACGGTAAGACTGGTATTTTCTTCGGCATGAAAGCGCCTTTGATGCAAGACAGCGAAGGGCAAATCGAAGAATCTTACTCGATTTCAGCCGGATTGGACTTCCCCTCCGTTGGCCCGCAGCACGCGCATCTTAATGCCACAGGCCGCGCCCGTTATGAATCAGCTACCGACGATGAAGCCTTAGAAGCCTTCCAACAACTGGCGCGCTGTGAAGGTATTATCCCCGCATTAGAATCGGCGCATGCTATCGCCTATGCCGTCAAAATGGCGCGCGAGTGCACCAAAGAAACCATTTTAGTGGTCAATCTTTCCGGTCGTGGCGACAAAGATATTTTCACCGTTTCTGACATTTTGAATGGTAAAGAGGAATAATAAACATGAGTGACACGTCTACCAACACTGGCCGTTACCAAGCCACCTTTGCCAGACTCAACGCCGAAGGCCGTGGCGCTTTTGTCCCCTTCGTCACCCTTGGTGATCCTAGCCCTGAGTTATCGCTAAAAATTATCGATACCTTAGTGCAAAACGGTGCCGATGCCTTAGAACTGGGCTTTCCGTTTTCCGATCCCTTGGCCGATGGCCCAGTGATCCAAGGCGCTAACCTGCGTTCTTTAGCCGCTGGCACAACTCCAACGGCGTGTTTTGAATTACTGGCGCAAGTGCGCGCTAAATATCCTGAACTTCCAATCGGTTTACTGCTGTATGCGAACTTGGTGTTTGCTAACGGCATAGATGCGTTTTACGCCAAAGCGCAGCAAGCGGGTGTGGATTCAGTACTTATCGCCGATGTTCCAGTGGAAGAATCAGCGCCCTTTAGCGAAGCCGCTAAAGCCCATGGTATTGCGCCGATTTTTATCGCGCCGCCCAATGCTGACAGTGAAACCCTGGAGCAAGTGAGTAAAAGTGGTGAAGGTTACACCTATCTCTTATCCCGCGCAGGAGTCACAGGCACAGACACGAAAGCTGGCGTGCCGGTAGAGGAAATTTTATCTAAATTAAAAGCCTTTAACGCCCCGCCACCGCTCCTCGGTTTTGGTATTGCCGAGCCTTCACAGGTAAGCGCCGCCATCAAAGCGGGCGCTGCGGGGGCGATTTCTGGCTCTGCCGTAGTAAAAATCATCGAAACCCACCAGCACGATGAAGTTAAGCTACTTGCAACGCTTGGGGAATTTACTCGCACAATGAAGGCTGCAACCTAAGCGAGTCTTGATTTAAATAATCCAATATAAATCAAGAATTCAATTACAAATAAAATAAGTGAGGTAGACTCGTCGCCTCGCTTATTTTGTTTATATTTACCAAGCTCTATGTTTACTCAGCCTTTATCTCCCTCAAACACAATCTATCAAGGCAATACTGACACTCACCCAGTACTACACTGACAGCGTATTTATTTAGTCACAGTTCCTCGATAGAATGCCCTATCGAAGAAAAACGGACTTTTTATGCAGTATCGGATCTATATTCTCGAATTAACGCCTTGGGGCTGTGGTTTTGAAGGTGAAGTTGCAGGTAAATGCGATAATGGTGCGCCAATTTGGTTTTACTACCAAGGTAGCGATCAGCAGGCCGAAATTCGCTTTCCGGTTAACCAATGGGTCACAATTGAGTTGCTTGACCGATTAGCGAGTGCAAGCATTCAAGCTAATGATATAATTAAACAAAATCCACACCAGTATCTGAAGTTCCCGTTGCATAACTGTCACTTTGAAGCTTCGGGACAAATCATCGACATCAGCCAAACACCCGAAGATACAATTTACCTGTTGCAATCAAATCTACCGCTCCCCTTTGATAATGAACTTGGGAAATCCCCTATCTCGCTAGGCCATTGGGTTAATGTAACAGGCGAGCTTTGGGTAACAAATTGGATGAATTGAGTCGATAAAAAAAGGTATAGTGCTAGCCTGTAACAAATCATTCGCCTGATACATATCCATTAGAGGATCCGATGACCATTTCTAAATCTTTACCCAATAACAAACCTCGTACTTTTTTGGGAACACCCAAATTACCGGCCAAGTATGCCACTGTGGTGATGCCATTTTTTCTCTCTATTCTCATGAGTTGTATCGTTTCTGGGATCAGCACTTTCAATGGCGTTGGCGCTTCACCGCAATTTCTCGAACTCTGGCTAGGCGCTTGGCTGATCTCATGGGTTGTCGCCTTTCCTACACTGCTGATGGTGTTACCTTTGGTGCGTAAAATCACAGCTCATTTTGTCGATTTACGCTAGTTTTACGACTTAATCTTCCGATTTAACTATTTTATTTCAAAGCCGTTTTAGGACGGCTTTATCTTGAACTCCTTCTCTTATGCGTACAGCGACTAAAAATCACATCGATAATTGCTCGATCTGTTACCCTGCCAATATTCACTTAAACTAAAACAGTACGACCTACACCATACCAATCGTATTAAATCAAAGCGCTCATTGAGCCCCCTGTCCACGCTTTACAATGGATTTACACTGACCGTTTAGCGGCACCTATGTTTATTGTATAAGGATTACATGACTCCCACCTAAATCAATTTTCCTCTGCTCTCGAACCAACTCAAGCATTAATGTAAACCACTGTATTTATATCTTTTATAAAAATAGAGATTGTAAAACCCTAAATGATACATCCCCAAAACGCTGCCTAATTATCACCCCTTTATCACTTACTTATTTGTACCATTAACCGTATCCGCCCCCCTTATTTATCAGTTAAAAGTATTAACCTATAGCCCCACACAAATGAGAATGATTTGCATTTGAATATTTTCACATGCTAATTTACCTACCGTTGTCGGGACAGAGACAGCAGGAAATGGCCTAAGGACTGAGCTAAAAATAGCGAGTTAATCAACGCAAGATAAATAGCCAAACAGTCTATTTTGATAACCGCATTCACTTTGGTTTGCGTCCTTAGGTAACTGATTACTGGATCGGCAACGCGCAGTAGCATGTTGCCAAGGAGGCGTAAGTGAGTACACAGCAAAGGGAAATGGATCGCGAAATTTTTGATCTACTTGGCATAGGCATTGGCCCATTCAATCTTGGCCTCGCCGCCTTATCAGAACCTATTGACGGCTTTAACTGCTTATTTTTAGATGCTAAAACCAGTTTTGACTGGCATCCAGGCATGCTACTCAAATCCTCAAGATTACAAACACCCTTTATGTCGGATCTGGTGACTATGGCCGATCCCACCAGCCGCTACAGTTACCTTAATTTTGCCAAGCAAACGGGCAGACTTTATCCCTTTTATATTCGTGAGAATTTCTTTTTACCTCGCCACGAATACAACTTGTATTGCCAATGGGTGAGCCAACAACTCAGCAACCTTAAATTTGGTTTTAAGGTCACTCAAGTGGATTACAACGCAGGTGAAAGTATTTATCGAGTTACAGGTTTTGATAGGCGCAGTGGTAAAACCCATACCTATCAATGCCGAAAGCTAGTGCTAGGCACTGGCACTGAACCTTATCTACCAAAGGATTGCCCAATCCAAGATGCACGGGTCATGCATACTGCCAGTTATATGCAGCAAAAAACCTACCTGCAGAGTCAGAGTGCCATCACAGTAATTGGTAGTGGCCAGAGTGCGGCGGAAGTGTTTTACGATCTACTGCAAGAGATTGATACCTATGGTTATCAACTCAATTGGATGACACGATCAGCGCGTTTTTATCCCTTGGAATATACCAAGCTTACTTTAGAGATGACCTCGCCAGATTATGTCGATTACTTCCACGAGTTGACCCCTAATCAAAGATGCTCACTGATCGCCAGCCAGAAACAACTCTACAAAGGAATAAATTCTGAGCTGATAAACGACATTTACGATTTGTTATATCAAAAGCGCCTATTGGCCGATTTTCAATGCCGACTGATGACGAATGCGGCGCTGACTCATATCGAGCCCCAAGCCAATATGCTCAAGTTGCATTTCCACCACAATGAAAAAAATCACACCTTTGAGCAAGAAACGGGCGCCGTCATTTTAGGCACAGGTTACCACTATCGTTTACCCGAGTTTATCAGTGGTATTAAACAACAAGTCGAATTCGATGACGCCGGACAACTTAGCGTGCAGCGTGATTACAGCATAGATATTCGAGGGGATATTTTTGTCCAGAATGTCGGTTTGCATACCCATGGAATAAGCTCTCCAGATCTGGGTATGGGCTGTTATCGCAACGGCACCATCTTAAAAGCTGTGCTCGGTTATGCGCCCTACCACATTGAGGAACATATCGCATTTCAAACCTTCGATCCGGCCAAACTTGCCAGTCATCAGCCCTGCGGCGCCAATGCAATTAACACGCTGGATCTTAATCCAAGACATTTTCCTAAGGCGCCGCACAGAAAAACTCAAGTTGATGCGCCACAAACTATCCCTCCAACCAAGATTCCAAGTTCTGGCGCAAGTTCAACCGTGAGTTCAGGCGCGGGAACCAATATGCCGGTCTTAATGGCGCCGAACCAGGAGGCATAATAATGGCAAGCCAATTTAGCAACCATTGTTTAACGCAACTATGTTTAACGCAACTATCCGCTATTTCGAGCATTAATGGTTTCCAATTCAGAGCGTTAGACCTTACACAAGACATTCCAACACTACAGTCTTGGTTTAACCAAGATTACGCCAAGTTTTGGGGTATGCAGGGCTTGAACCTTAATGCCATAAAAAATCTGTTAGCAACAACAGAACACAAGTTTGCCTTGATAGGTGAATGGCAGGCCAAAGCGCTATTTATGGTGGAACTCTACGATCCCGTCCACGATGAAATCGGCCAGCACTATCGTGTTGCGCCGGGTGATTGTGGTATGCATCTGATTATCGCGCCGCCAGATGGCAAACCCGTCAGCGGCTTATCCTTGAAGGTGATGGATGCGATAGCGCAGCTCGTGCTTGAAAAACTGGCCTTTAATCGCCTCGTGGTTGAACCCGATCAACTCAATAGCAAAATTCATCGCTTAAATAGCCTGATAGGCATTCGCTATGAAAAAGTGATTCAATTAAGCACTAAAGCTGCTTTCCTCGGATTTTGCACTGCGGCCCAGCGCCTTCGACCATCGAGCACACCCTCTTTGACGAGCCTAGCCCAAACAACCTCAGCCCTGCCAAGCTCAGATCAGTCAATGCCTGCTCTGCCAAACTTAGCAGAACAATACTTAGCAAGCCCAACCCTAGCAAAGCCAAGCTCGCACGCGGCATCTCCAACCTCTCCCATGACATTATCGACTCTTTAGGTGAATTAGATGAACTTACCCACAAAAGCCTTATTAATTAACCCATTGCCAACGCAAGATCATCATGATCAAGCAGTACGTGCTCAACAAAGCTCGGCGCTGTCGACAACATCGACTTCTATGCCGGAGCATTTGACTCCCGTCTATTGGCAAGCGGCTAATCGTCATTTAGTGAAGAAAATCCTCTGCGAATTCACCCACGAGAAGCTCATTACGCCGACCCTATACGGGCAAAAAGCGGGGCTCAACCACTATGAACTGCGGCTCAAAGACAGCACTTATTATTTTAGTGCACGACATTATCAGCTAGATCATCTCGCGATTGATGCCGATACCATCCGCGTTTCACTTGCAGGCAAAGAACAAATCCTCGATGCGATGTCGCTGATTATTTCCCTTAAAAATGACTTAGGGATCAGCGAAACCTTACTACCAACCTATTTAGAAGAAATCACCAGCACCCTTTACAGTAAGGCATACAAGTTAGCGCATCAGGCGATTCCCGCAGCCACACTGGCGCGAGCCGATTATCAAAGCATAGAAGCGGGTATGACAGAAGGTCATCCGGTGTTTATCGCCAATAATGGCCGGATTGGTTTTGATATGCAGGATTACCGTCAATTTGCCCCAGAAAGCGCGATGCCGATGCAGTTAGTCTGGCTTGGTGTCCGCAAAAACAAAACCACGTTTGCCGCCCTCGAAAACTTGAGTCACGACGCATTACTCAAGGAAGAGCTTGGCCAGCAGTTCACTGACTTCCAACAATGTCTTAAAACCCAGCAGCATGATCCGCAGGACTTCTACTTTATGCCTGTGCACCCTTGGCAGTGGCGTGAAAAAATCGCCCGCGTCTTTGCCGGCGATATAGCCCGTGGCGATCTGGTTTATCTTGGTGAAGGCAATGAGCAATATCAAGTGCAGCAATCGATACGCACTTTCTTCAATCTTGCATCACCGCAAAAGTGCTACGTCAAAACCGCGCTTTCTATCCTAAATATGGGCTTTATGCGTGGTCTATCGCCCCTTTACATGAGCTGCACACCGCAGATCAATGCTTGGGTTGCAAACTTGGTTGAAAACGATCCTTACTTTGCCCAACAAGGCTTTGTGATCCTCAAAGAAATTGCCGCAATAGGTTACCACCACCATTATTACGAGCAGGCACTCACCCAAGATAGCGCCTACAAAAAAATGCTCTCTGCCCTGTGGCGCGAAAGCCCGCTGCCACACATTGAGCCTAAGCAAAATCTGATGACCATGGCTGCGCTACTGCATACGGATCATGAAGATAAGGCCCTTATTGCAGCCTTGATAGCCGCCTCAGGCTTATCAGCAAAGGATTGGGTCAGTCGCTACTTAAACCTGTATTTATCGCCGCTGTTACATGCCTTTTTTGCCTACGATCTGGTCTTTATGCCCCATGGTGAAAACCTGATCTTAGTGCTCAATGAATATGTGCCAGTCAAGATTTTAATGAAAGACATAGGCGAAGAAGTCGCGGTACTCAATGGCGTGAAGCCACTACCTGATGATGTAAAACGCCTTGCGGTTAGCCTTGAAGAAGAGATGAAGCTTAATTACATCTTACTGGATATTTTTGACTGTATTTTCCGCTATTTAGCACCGCTGCTCGATGAGCAAACCAGTGTCAGTGAAAGCCAATTCTGGGAGTTAGTGGCGGACAATGTACGTGATTACCAAGCCCAGCATCCACATTTGGCCGACAAGTTTGCCCAATACGATCTGTTTAAGGACAGCTTTGTACGTACGTGCCTCAACCGTATCCAATTGAATAATAACCAACAAATGATAGACCTCGCCGACAGGGAGAAAAACCTGCGTTTCGCCGGCGGCATCGACAATCCCTTGGCGGCCTTTAGACAAAGCCATGCCTTTAAGCGCCCTATGCTTAGCAGCGCTGAGCAAAGGACACGTTAACACACCACAAAGTGGATAACCCCGAAACTTTAGCTGGGCCAATGTTGGCCCAGCTTGTTTAACCCCCAACCTAAACGGAATTAAAGATCAACATTATGAAGACTTTTCCTCTCTCCAGCATCGCACTCGTCTGTCGGCAAGCCCTCGTTAACCCGAAGCTATTGCTGTGCTCAGCCATGTTAGCCACGGTTCCCCATGCCACAGCTGACACTGTCGATGCGGATAGTAAGACTAAAAAGCACCAGAAAGAAATTGAAGTCATCAATGTCATTGGCGCTAAGGATTTACACGACAATCGCTATAAGACACAAGCGATGAACACGGCTACTGGGCTCGATTTATCCTATCTAGAAACGCCGCAATCGGTCACGTCTATCACCCGCCAAATGATGAATGATCAACAGCTTAATAGCGTGATTGATGCCATGACCAGCGTTGCGGGGATCAATGCCCGCCCAATGGATAACGACAGATACAGTATTAGTGCCCGCGGCATTGCCGTGACCAGCATTTTGTACGATGGTGTGCCCACCACCTACGATACCCGCTTCAACTATGGGGATAATCTCATAGACACCGCCATCTACGAGCGAGTAGAAGTGGTACGCGGCGCGACTGGCCTCATGACGGGAGCCGGTAATCCTTCGGCGGCCATTAACCTTATCCGTAAACGCCCGACTCAAGAGTTTATGGGCAACACCTCGCTAAGTGTGGGCTCATGGAATAATGTGCGCGGTATGGTCGATGTTTCCAGCGGCTTAAATGACTCGGGTTCTGTGCGCGGTCGCGTGGTCGCCGCCTATCAGGATAAAGATTCATTCCAAGACAGGTACGAGCAGCAGCGCACAACGCTATACGGCATAGTCGAAACCGATATTGGCGATAGCACCTTATTTACCCTTGGTATCGATTACCAAGATGCCACGCCGAGCGGCACTATGTCGGGCGGTTTACCGCTATTTTACAGCGATGGCAGTCGCACTAATTATGATCGTGCCACTTCAACGGCGCCCGATTGGGGCTCGGCGCATACCCAAGGCCTCAACACTTTTGCGAGTCTCGAACACAGATTAGACAACGGTTGGAACCTAAAAGGGACTTACACCTACGGCGATAACTCATTGGAGTTCGATGTACTATGGGCCACGGGATATCCTGATCCTGTAACCAATATCGGCACCACTGCAGGCTCTATCGCCTATGTCGACGGCAGTCGCACCCAACACAATGTGGATTTGCGCGCCGAAGGACAATACCAACTCTTTGGTCAGGAACATCAATTGATGTTTGGCTGGAATGGCCAACGCCAAGAGTTCGCCAATCCCTACTATTATCCCACTGCGGCAGTACCGCCTTTGGGGGATTTTCGCGATCCGAACTTCCAATATCCAAAACCTCAATGGAAGGAAACCTATACCACGGGTTCATTTGGCGAAACCAAACAGAGTGCAGCCTATGTGGCGACTCAGCTTAATCTCAGCGACGCTTTAGCTGTCATCGTCGGATTACGCCTCAATGAGTGGGAAACTGACCAAGATAACTTTAGCAGCCGCTACGATTTCAACATCAGCAACGAACTCACCACTTACTTCGGCCTCACCTACGCCCTGACCGAGCAATATTCGCTCTATGCCAATTATACGGATATTTTTGCACCGCAAACTAAGCAAAGAATCGATAAAAGCTACCTAGATCCAGTCAAAGGGAAAAACTACGAAGGCGGGATTAAGGCGAGCCTGTTCGATGAGGCTTTAGATATGTCGCTGTCGGTGTTTGAGATCAGGCAAGACAATGTCGGAGTCAGCACTGGCGATGTGATCCCAGGAACAACAACGCAAGTGTATGAAGGCATAAACGGTACAAAAACACAGGGATTCGAATTTGAATCGACGGGTAAAATCACTGATGACTGGAATCTTTACTTAGGTTACACCCAGTTCACTAGCGAAGATCCTGAAGGCAAACGTATCAGTACCACTTCACCACGCCAGCAATTAAAACTCTTCACCACTTATACCTTTGGCGGTGATTGGCATAAATTGCAAATAGGTGCGGGGGTTAACTGGCAGAGCCGCGTCTACCAAACAGTTAATTCGCCACTTGGCAAAGTCGAAGTCGAGCAAGGCTCTTACGCGCTAGCGAGTCTAATGGCGAGTTACGCCTTCACCGAGCAACTTAAACTCAGCGCAAACCTGCACAACGCCTTAGATAAAAGCTACTACAGCCAAGTCGGTCAATACAGCCAATTCCAATACGGTACGCCTCGAAGTGCCAGCTTAACCTTGGACTATCGCTTCTAAGTCAGACTTTTATTGAGATCGTTCGAAAAACCTTGTGAGCCCCAATCTTGGGCTCACAAGGTCCTCATTTATATGGAACTTATCAATAATAGTGGGGCTTATCAATAACAGCAGCAATCAATCACAGCCATTAAGGAGTCACTATGGCAAGCCAACGGAGAGACACCAGAATGCAAACATTGTGCGATACCTCGCCAAGCCACAACGCGTTGAATCAAACTATTTTGTCACTCAATCAGCTGTTACATCAACGGGCACCCTTCTATGGCGAACACCTTAGCGCAACGCAGTCCCCTACTGGGCTCAGTTTTGATGAATGGAGTAATGTCGATACTTATCAAAAACTCATTGCACGTTTTGCCATCGCACACCCTAGCGCAGAAACTCAGAGTGAAACTGAAACTGAAGCTGCAACCAGCCGAGCGCACGCTTTCGCCAATAAAAGCGCCTTAGTCAGTAAAAGCACTACGGCCAGTAGAAAAGACACTCGCAAAGCGCTGCATTCACTTTGGGGTCAATGGTATTTTGGCCTTTTAGTTCCGCCTGTGATGGAGTGGATTTTTAACGCAAAAAAAGCCGATTTCGAGCCTATTCACTGGCAGCCACAGTCCGTGTTTATGCAGCTACACGCCAGTGGCCGAGTGGCAAAATTTGAATTTAACATCGCAAAGCGCCAGCCAAATACCGCTTTAACCTTTAAAAAATACCACGGCATCGAGCCACTTGCCCAAACAAACACTAAGCCAAGTTTCAAGACAGACACTAAGGTACACTCGCCATTAACTTCATATAAGCCGCCAGTTGATAATGAACTCGCCCTACAAGGCCTTGTCTTAAACTTACTGCAACCAAGTGTTGAGCGCCTACTCACTTTGAGCCCCGTGCCCGCTAAATTATATTGGAGTCACTTAGGCTATCTGATCCACTGGTATCTAGGAGAGTTGGGATTATCTCAGCAACAAAGTCAGCAACTTAAGCAAGCTCTGTTTCGCAGAACGACCTTTTTTGATGGCACCCAAAATCCACTGTATAACAGCATCAATTTGATTGTTGAACCCAAAGAAGGCAGCACAAACATCCACTGCATTCGCCGTACTTGCTGCCTAAGGTATCAACTCGCCAACACCGGCCAATGCCACGATTGCCCACTACTAAGTCGCCCTAACGCTAAGACAAACGCCGCCAAACAAGCACAAGTCTAACTTGCCCATTAAACCCATTTAATGGGCAAGATCGCAATCCTAGGCCCATGGTGCTTTTGCCCTTATGTTGCACATGCTACACTCAAGCCCATGTCTCTTTAACATGATTATTTATGAAACAACTGCTTGATTTCCTGCCCCTCGTCATCTTTTTTGCCGTTTATAAATTTTTCGATATTTATATCGCCAGCGGTGCATTGATCGCAGCCACCGCGCTTCAATTGATCGTGACCTATGCGCTATATAAGAAACTTGAAAAGATGCACTTAATCACCTTTGCTATGGTGACAGTGTTTGGCACACTCACTTTAGTGTTTCACGATGATTCTTTTATCAAGTGGAAAGTGACCATTATCTATAGTTTGTTTGCCATCGCCTTAGGTGTCAGTCAATTGCTCAATAAATCGATATTAAAGTCGATGTTAGGCAAAGAAATGCAAGTAGACGACAAAATTTGGGCTCGTGTAACTTGGTATTGGGTGATCTTTTTCGCCGCTTGTGGCCTAGTCAATATTTATGTCGCCTTTAGTTTGCCATTAGAAACTTGGGTCAATTTTAAAGTGTTTGGTTTAACCGCTTTAACCTTAATTAATACTGTCCTGACCGTATTTTATCTTTATAAACACCTTCCCGAAGATCAACGCAAGGAACTCAAATAATGTGGTATATGATTTCAGCTCAAGATTTTGAGAATAGTTTAGAAAAACGTTTAGCCGCCCGCCCAGCCCATTTAGCTCGCCTGCAAGCCCTCGCCGATGAAGGTCGTTTACTGATCGCTGGCCCACACCCAGCCATCGACAGCGAAAATCCTGGTGATGCTGGCTTTAGTGGTTCACTGGTTGTCGCAGATTTTGAATCCTTAGTCGCAGCAAAACACTGGGCCGATGCCGATCCCTATATCGAAGCGGGCGTTTACCAAAGTGTTGTGGTTAAACCCTTTAAACGAGTCCTGCCTTAATGAAAATAGTGTCCTTTAACATCAATGGTCTGCGGGCACGCTTGCATCAATTGCAAGCCTTAATCGATAGCCACCAGCCCGACATTATCGGCCTGCAAGAAACCAAAGTGCACGATGAGGCGTTTCCATTAGCCGAAGTCGAAGCTATGGGATATCAAGTGCATTACCACGGCGGTAAAGCTCACTATGGTGTTGCCATGCTGTCTAAAGTCGCACCAGAAAAACTGCAAAAGGGTTTTCCAAGCGATGATGAAGATGCCCAGCGCCGCATGATTATCGGCACATTTACCCAAGCGAATGGTCGTCCATTGACTGTGTTCAACGGCTATTTCCCCCAGGGCGAAAGCATAGACCACCCAACAAAATATCCTGCTAAACGTAAGTTTTATCAGGATTTAATGCACTACTTGCAGACAAATCACAGCAACGATGAAGATATCGCCATCATAGGTGACATCAATATTTCGCCGACCGATTTAGACATAGGCATAGGTGAAGTCAATCGTAAGCGTTGGCTAAAAACCGGCAAATGTAGCTTCCAACCGGAAGAGCGTGAGTGGTTAAAAACCTTACAAGACTGGGGCTTAATCGACACTTTCCGTCAATTACATCCAGAGCGCATCGAACGTTATTCTTGGTTCGATTACCGCAGCAAAGGGTTCGATGACAACCGCGGCCTGCGAATTGATGTGATTTTAGCAACGCCTTCACTGGCAGCACGTTTAGTCGAATCCGATGTCGATTACGATCTGCGCGGCATAGATAAACCTTCAGATCACGCCCCCATCTGGAGCACGTTCAAAGAGGCTTAACCCGCTAACGTTCGATCATCTTAGTAGATATAAAACATCGGCTTAGGTCGATGTTTTTTTATGGGCGAAACATATTTTATCTTTATCGTTCGATGAATAGTCAATGAGTCAGGTGTGATACTGAACGTAATTCACTTTTGGACAGATATGTCTTGAAGACGAGTGTTTGGGGACCAATAATTTTAGTTGTGAGGAGTTTAGCGTTTGCTGATGTCCACTCACACATGCTTGCCATGGTATTTGCTCGTCGACTCGCAGCCAGTCCATCCGTGGATGCTCGACCGCCCCATCTGATGTGAAAGGATTCACAAATGCCACGATGGCATGGACGCCAAAGAGCGGCCATGGGGCGGAAGGTCGTCTCGCAAATCACCAAGGCTCACCTGTTTAGCATTGGCGAAACCTGTTTGTTTTTAAAGAAATAGGTAGCATGCTTTGGGACAAAAGCGTATTAGGTCATCAGCTATAACAAGTGAATTTCGCATAGAAATTTCTATGGTGTAACGCCTTGCTCAGCTGCATTTTTGGAGTAGAAGCTTTTGTGTTATCAAACAAAAAAGAAGGAACGGAAAAATTTCAGATACAGCAATTTGTTATGTTCGCATTCTGATAATACTATCAACATATTGATGGACCATTATTCAACTTTCACATAGAAGCAATTACATTTACAACTGAAAAGACCAATTTGAGGATCTTTAGGTGTAACTCCCTTACGTTTAGCTTGTGAGTTAGCAACTTCTACAGCGTGCTTAATCTCATTAATTTCTTTGCTAGATAGCCTTCTCGTATGCCCATGTACAGGACATCGTTCTCGTTCTCCATCACCCGATATTCGCTCTCCTGACATATTGATGCCCTCTTTCTAATGTCTACCGCTTTAAACATAACGCCGCCAGCAACTGCCGGAGTGAGTTGGAAGCTTTTTTACGTCTTTTTTGCAAAAAAGAAGACAGTTTACGGAGGTCAGATTGACTGGCCTTGTTAAACATTTTAGAAATTGAGCGAATAACCACTGGAAACCCACTCATTGAAATTTTCCGCCAACAATACCATAGACTCTTTCGTTAAATCGCCGAAAGGTACCCTATAAACTGGCCAGTCTTCTGAACTTATATTATGTGTGGTATCGAAGACAATTGACTCTCCCCCACCATCTGAACCAATAGCAACCAACCCAGGCAAGTATTGCTCGTAGCAATAGGCTTCTGTTAATTCGGATATCTCTTTAGCGCTCCAGAGCACAACTGAGTCATCTGGTTCTTGCACGCCAATCGGAGTTTCTGCCCCATTAGTTTCAAGCAAGAACTTCTTATACTCACTCGGAAGATCTGTTCCTAACCATTTCTCAAGAGCCTGAATTTCTTCAGCACTTGCTGGATTTTCCGGATATTCGAATTTATCTCGATATTTGCTCATAATGCTTAACGCCCATTTAAGGGGCTGATAATCGTTTGCTAAAATTGTGTAGCGAAGCGAAGTCGAGCAAACTGTTAGCAGTCCCGCTTTAAATGCTTGTATGGGTTAACGTTTGGCTAAGGGGCAGGCTTTAACCCATCACTGAGAGCGGAGCGAACGATTTGAACCACTATTTAGGCTATCACAGTTACTCAAGGTCTACACAAACCTGCTTGTGCCATGCAGAAAGATTCGGCCATTCTTCCTTAGTGCTGCCGTTGTGAGACCAATAAATTATCTCACCCGTCTTTGCTATGCAGAAATAGTCGCCATTATCCTCGATGAATGGCAAAAGGTCTCTTGGAAGACCCATGACATTCCAGGCTGTTTCAGCAATGTCAAAGATATCAAGATGGCCAGAGCCGGGTAAAATTACCGCAGGCTCAAAGGTAGCGTTTGCAACATCGCTGCCAGACTTCAAAAATGATCGGTAGTCGTCATGAAAACTGATGCCCAGTTTGCTTTCTGCGCTAGCTATTTCGGTATCTGTCGGGTTTCGAAATGGATCGTTATTCATAATTATTGTTGCCTAACGTTAAGCGGCGTCCCAAGCCAATTTTAATTGACCGAGGCGAACAAGTGATACTCTGGTGAACGTTTATCATCAACAAACAATTTAAAATTGCTTGATATTTTTCTTAAATATTTCCGATAAAGGTTAACACAATCAGCCATATAGAAACCATCAATTTCCCCAAATTCTATTTTTACAAAACACAGATTTCCACCGCCAACCACAGTGAAATACCCTCCGCAAAAAGGACATTTTCAGACATAACTTTCTCCCCTGAAATCTATGACCGTCAATTTAGATAATGTCACGCTGATAGAACGGAATGGGGCAATATAACTAAATAGTTCTTTGGGTACTTCCAAATTAAAATGGCGGAAATCAAAGATTTCCGCCATTGTCGGATGATACGTTACTACTTAATATGAGACTCAGTATCGGGCGTTATTGCTCAACACCCCATGCCGACGACTCACATTAAAGGTGACATATTAACTCGTGCGGTACTGCTTTAAAATGCCATCTAACTCGACCGAGGCATGGTGCAAATCATTGGCTAAGGTCACACTGCGCTGGGCTGTTTGTTTGATAGTTTCCGACTGATGGCGGATTTCATTCAATTGTCCGGCAATATCCCGCGCGGCGACACTCTGCTCTTCCGCCGAGGCGGCAATTTGGCTGCTCATATCAAATACCGCATTGACCGATTGCGCCATGCCTTGAACATCATCACCGACGGCGATAATCGCACTGCGACCTTCATCGGCCTGATCGACTATCTCCATGGTAATGCTAGATAAACGACTCGTGCCAGATTGTAAGCCTTCAATCATGGCCTGAATTTCTACTGTGGCCTGTTGAGTTCGACCCGCTAAGGTACGCACTTCATCGGCTACAACAGCAAAGCCACGACCTTGCTCACCGGCACGGGCCGCTTCAATGGCCGCATTTAAGGCTAATAAATTAGTTTGCTGGGAAATACTGTTAATGGTTGTGACTACAGCATCGATACTCGCCGCATCCTTAGACAATTGTTCCACCGATGAAAACGCCGCGCCAATCTTAGTTGAGAGTAAACCAATGCTTTCCACTGTGTGGCTAATACGCCCACGACTGGCCAACATTTGGGTTGAATTTTCCTTGGTTTGCAACGAAGTATTACTCGCATTAACAGAGACTTCTTCAATCGCTGAGGTCATTTGCGCCATCGCCACGGCAACGGAATCGAGGAATTGATGTTGGAACCCAATCAGTTTATCACTGGTGGCCGCCTGTTGATTAAATTCATCAGATGCCAATGATAAGGTCTGTGCATTTTTGCCAATGGCTGACACCATTTCACTCATATTGTCGGCGCAGCGATCGATTTCGCGGGCAATCAAACTGAAATCGTCAGTACCAAAGAAGTTTAATCTAAAGCTCAAATCACCATCGGCTAAGCGTTTGATGGCTAAGTACATGTCCCATAATCCACCACCGAGTGAAGTTGAAATCCAGTAACTCAGTTGGAATAAAGGCAACAAGCCCACTAACGCTAACCAGAACATAAAGTTAGCATCGCTACGCGCATCGGCTTCCCACTCATGGACATTCTGCGTCAGTTGTAAGGCTTGACCTGACACACTGGCGCTGACCGTCACTTTATCCCCTTGACGCTGCGCGTCACTTTGCCTTGAAGTTACAGTTAACCCGTATTGACTGGCAAATTGAGATAAGGCGTCAGCTTGTAGCTTTTGCGCCGTTGCAACTTGCGCTAAGGTATCGACGCTAGCTTGAACCCGAGCGATAGAGGCCTGCTCAAGGTTACGGTGCGCATGTTGATAGTTGACAAGTGCCACGGCGGCCGTGATCAGCGCCACCATAGAACACACTACCCAAAACTTTCCGTTGAGACTGAACTTGATCAATATGGCATCAATGGTACGAAACTGGATTTGTTTCATCTTGATAATTCCTAAGAACAAAATGCTATTTGGCACTAAATCAGCAGTATAGCTCAGATTGCCACGACAACTATGTCAGTCATAAGATCTGAGCAGGTATTATGCTAATCCGCGCTAGCAACTTGGTTACGTGTGGCGGCAGACCACTTTTGTGTCAGAGTAACCAACTGCCCCGTTAACAGGCTCATGCTAAAACCTAATAAGCCACCAATGATCAACGACGGCACGACATTGGCCACATCACCCGCCATAGCAAAGGTAGTGCAACAGCCAATAAATGCGCCTGGAATAAAGCTAAGCTTTTGATAACTTGCCTGTAAACACATGGCCGAAGTGGCTATGCCGGTAAAAATATACCCAAATACGGGCGAAATAAAAAAGCTGCTACCCGAGATAATGAGCCAAGCCCAAAATACACCGGACAGGTTTGTGCACCACGCCATCATCACGCCCTGAAAGCCAGCCTTAGGTTGAGCAAAAAAAGTGCTACAACCTAAAAAGCCGATCCAAGTGACCAGATGAAAAGCATCTGCGACGCCACACCAAATAGCCGCCAATAGGCCGGCAGAAATAGCGACTTGCCAACGATTTTCCATGGATGACCCCTTTAGTAATTCTATTCACGGAAGTTTAATACCCTTGGGCGCTCTAAAATGTGTATTTTGAGGTGGCTTGGGTAAACATATTGGTTAAATTACCTCTATTTTGGTAACAAAAACCTGATCTATTGCTAATTTTCGGCATTAATGCCCGTAAAATCGCTAACAAGCAAATTTTTTGTGGTAAAAAAACGAAAAAAGCGCTTATTAGGCGCTTTTTTGTTCAACAGCTTTCAGTTAACCCTTCTGCAGTGCCCTA
The DNA here is from genome assembly GCF_019345515.1 of Shewanella sp. NKUCC06_TVS. Taxonomy (NCBI): domain Bacteria; kingdom Pseudomonadati; phylum Pseudomonadota; class Gammaproteobacteria; order Alteromonadales; family Shewanellaceae; genus Shewanella; species Shewanella sp. NKUCC06_TVS. The sequence continues at coordinate 88,891 of NZ_JAHKQX010000012.1, forward strand.
CACTCGCAATAGTTTATTCACGGGAAGATCGCGGATCCTCTGCCCCGTCGCCGCAAAAATCGCATTGGTTAAACTCGGGGCAACGGGCGGCACACCCGGCTCACCCACGCCTGCGGGCGGCGCATCGGATGCAATAATGATGATCTCCATATCGGGGGTTTGGGGAAGTCGCAGCAAAGGATAATCGTGGAAATTCGATTGCTGCACCTTGCCCTCTTTGTAAGTGATTTCCCCCATCAAGGCTAAACTCAGGCCAAATATAATCGCACCTTCTGTCTGAGCTTTTACCCTATCAGGGTTAACTATCGTGCCCGCATCGATAGCTGCGATGGCATTAAGCACTTTAAGCTGTTTATCCTCACTCACTTCCACCAACATAGCCACGGCGACATAACTGACAAAACTGCGATGTACGGCAAACCCCCAGCCCTGATTTTTACCCGCCTTGGGCGCCTTAGCTTGGGCTTTTTCGACCGCGTCGATTACCTCCAAATAGCGACTAACGTCCACTGGATGACGATTGAGCTCTTCGCCATAGTTGCCATATTTAAAGCCTTGGTTATCAAAGGTCTCACGCCTTGATTGCCCAAGTAAGCTGCGCCACATATCGGGACAAGACATCTGAGCTCTGTGAGCCATTTCATCGACAAAACTGCCGACACTAAAACCGTGCTGAATGTTACATACAGAGCGCATCCAACCAATACGGCTGTGCGCCTGCGCTTTAACCGCTTCGTATCTTAAATTCGGCAAAGTAAAGGGCACATCCACAAAGCCTAAATCCAACTCACCGCCAGAGGGATATTCCACCCCTTCAGCAAAGGTTGAACTGATCGATGGGAATCCCGTACGGGCTAAAAGAGCGGTCGGTTTGTTGCTGGCATCAAACAGTGCCTGATAGGACTGGGCGCTGATAGCATGGTAATAACCGTTTTGAATTTCATCTTCGCGGCTCCAACTCACCTTAATTGGACGCTTGAATTGCTTAGATAACAGCGCGGCTTCAACACTAAAATCAGGTTTGGATTTACGACCAAAACCACCACCCAATAGGGTGACATTCACTTTAATCGCATCTTCTTCCATACCTAGCGCTGCGGCCACATTTTGCTGGGTACTTTGCGGCGTTTGGGTCGATGCCCAGATTTCACAGCCCTTTTCAGTCACATGGGCAGTAGCAACGGGCGGCTCGATAGAAGAATGAATTAAATAAGGCACGGTATAAACCGCCTTTAACGTATTCGCCTCGGGCCAGTTTTTGATCTCATCACCAACTTGGCGCACGACATTACCGCTTTGCTGTACCCGCTCGACCAACTCTTTCAAATAAAGGCTTGAATCATGCTGACTATTGTCGGCCTGAGTCCAAGTGACTTTTAAAGCTTTGCGCCCTTCAAGGGCACTCCACGTGTTTGTGGCGATGACAGCAACGCCGCCCAAAGCCTGAAACGCGGGTGCGCCCTTAGCGGCGGGCAAACGATACACATCCACGACACCGGCCACTTTGCGCGCTGCGGTATCATCCAAGCTTGCCACATCGCTCCCAAGCACGGGCGGGCGCATGATGCTGGCGTAGAGCATGCCCTCGAGTTTGATATCGTAACCATAAATCACGCTGCCGCTTAACATAGCATCCATATCAACGATTTGGCGTGATGCACCAATCTGCTTGAAATCTTTAACGTCTTTAAAGGTTAACGACTCAACGGCGGGTACGGGTTGCTCAGATGCGGCTAACGCTAACTCGCCGAACCTGGCCGAGCGGCCCGATTTTGCATGCAACACTTTATGGTCGGCGGTATGCACCTCGCTCACGGGGACTTTCCAGCGCGCAGCGGCGGCTTGCTCTAGCATGGTTCTTGCCATCGCCCCCATTTGGCGCATGCGGTCGTAATTTTCGCGAATACTGCGGCTACCGTCGGTGTTTTGGCTGGCATAACGTTTATCAGCTAAGCCTTGAATAGGGACAATTTTATCCCAATCCGCTTCTAACTCTTCGGCTAAGACTTGCAGAATACCGGTTCTGATCCCTTGTCCCATCTCGGAGCGATGGCAAGTGAGGTACACTTTGTCGTCTTCACCAATGGCAATAAACAGATTCAACCGCGCTTCTTTATCCTGCGCCAGGGCCATGGGGCTCCAAGTTAATCCACTCGCCCCTAATGCTAATCCGCCACCCACTGCGCCAAACAGTTTTAACACATCGCGGCGGCTGATATTTTCTACAGCAGTAAAAGTACTCATATTAGCCCTCCTGTTTGGCATAGTTTTGCAGTGCCGCTTTAATCCGCGGATATGTGCCGCAGCGGCAGAGATTACCCGACATGGCCGAGTTGATTTGTTCTGCAGAAGGTTTCGGATGCTGCGCCACTAACGCCGCAGCCGACATCAGTTGTCCCGCTTGGCAATAGCCGCACTGGGGCACGTTATGTTCGGCCCAAGCATTTTTAAGTTTTTGATTATCCAGCCCTTCAATTGTTGTCAGACGTTTTCCTTGTGCCTGCCCCAAACTGGTTAAACAGGCGCGCACAGGTTGGCCGTCTAAATGCACAGTGCAAGCACCGCATAGCCCTGCACCACAGCCATATTTAGTGCCCGTGAGCCCTAAAATATCCCGTAACGCCCACAGGATTGGCATTTTAGGATCGGCATCTAAGGTAAATGATTTACCGTTGATGAAAAGTGTTTTGGTGGAAGCGGCGGTACTGGCTTCCTTGATAACTGCAGTGGTTGATAATACTTCTGCCATAACTCACTCCTTAAGTGCCAACCACGACGCAAGATCGGCTTGGGTATCAATATCAATTGCGGCGCGGGGTAGTGTTATAGCGACTAACGCTCCCCGCTGTGCTTGTTGTTTTAGAATCGATTTTGCCCCGCGATCACCACTCAAGTGAGTGAACTGCGGTAATGTAGAGGCATTAAAAATAGCAGGTACGCCTAAATCATCCAAATAATGGGCGGCAACGTCTTTACCGGTTTCATGCCATGTCAAAATCAGTTGTCGATAATCGTCTGCACTCAAGGCCACTTGGTCTGCCAATGTCAGCAGCATGGCATCAAAGCCCTGCTCCTTGGCATAGCTTGCCGCCAAACTCACTGAGGATGCCAAGCCTGTTTGCCACTGTGGATTAACTAAAATATCAAAGGGTTGGCGGGAATGAAGCTCGACTAATAATGGCTGCAATATGTGCTGATGAGCACCGAGTATGATTAACAAAGGCGTATGCTGGAGCGAATGAGTGTCTTGGCGATCCAAACCTAAATCTTGGCAACTAAGCTGCTGTAAACGCTCAACATGAGTGTTAATGATGGTTTGTTCGCGAATTTCCGTAGCGCTATGTGATGGTAGAAGTTGCGCTAACTTTACCCCATCAAAGCGCTTACTCTCACCCGCCGCAAGTACCACAATCAGCAGCCGCTTGGATGAAAGTGGCGTTTGCTCTGTCAACGTTTGCTCTGTCAACGTTAGCGCTGCCGACTTTGGTGCTGAAGACATTAGTACAGAAGGCTTTTGTACTGGCGGCAACGTCATCAACGCATTATCTCATTGAGATGTTTTAAAGTCGCACCATGGAGCACCCCGTGGCACTGGGCCAAAATACTTAACGCAACGGCACTCGGTAACTCGCCGCCAAGGGCAAGCCCCGCGGGAGCAGAAAATACCCCAGTAAAAGATTCAGCACTGAGCCCTGCCATTCCAAGCACTTTATCCCGTCGATGGGCAGGACCAAGCAAGGCGATATAGGCTAGCGGATGCGCTTGAATAACCTTTAATGCCGCAGCATCTAAGCCCAAGTTATGGTTCATCACCACGGCACAATCCAATTGAGCGATATGATTCGCGGTTAATTCCCCCGCGGTCAGTTTCACTATATGGGCATGGGGGAAATCCGCCGCTCTGGCATAGGCGGTACGACCATCAAAAACAGTCACTAGCCAACCTAAAGTGTGGGCCATGGCGGCAACGGGCTTAGCATCGATACCACCGCCAAAGATCCCAAGATGGAATCTTGGTCTCAAGGGAATAATCAGTGATTCACCCGCGTCTTGGGTGAAGACGCCCGTGCGAACAAAATCGCTGGCGGGGAACGGCGTCAACTCCTCAGAATAAAACGCAGCGTGATACTGGCGCGCATCCGTCCCCGCTTTGACTAAAGGCAATTGGTAAAAACCCGACCGACCGTGGCGAAATGCCTGCACTAGCTCAACTAAGCCAAGATCATGATTCTCTTTTAGCAGAGGGATCAACATGATATCTACTATGCCACCACAACCGAGTCGATAGCTGGCATCGGACTCATCGCTTGCATCATAGGTGACACACATGACTTGCTTAGTCTGCATGGCATTTTGAGCATGGCGGCGTAAATCGGCTTCTAAACAGCCGCCACTTAACATACCCACGCCTTGACCAAACTCATGGAACAACATCATGGCGCCAGGTTTGCGATAGGCCGAACCTTGAATTTTGGTGATCACCGCAAGCACCCAAGCGTCATCCGCCAGTGGTAGCCAATGCTCTAGTAAATCTTCGATTTGGTGATCCATCCGCAAGGACTCCATTGGGTTAGGGAGATTTAAAAAATTTAATGCGCTGATCGCTATTGAAACGATCAACCGTTAATAACGCAGCTATCGACGTCTATTTGTCATCAAAACTTGACGCAAGTTTTATCAGCAAATAAAACCGCTTAGTCAAACGCTCGCATTAAACATATAGACAACCAAGTTAGCAAAGGCGTGTACGTATTGAAAGGAGTAATAGATTTCAAAAAGTGTTGAAGCATAAAATATGTTCAGGGGAAGCTAAAGAGGAAGAATTGACGTCCATGTCTGAGTAGCGTTTGTTCGCAAATCAATCACATTTATCTAAAACTGGTATTCGCCCGCCTTAGTGCGCAGTATCTGGGATTGGTTGTCTAGACTAATGGATGTCGATTCAATCTGTTCGATAATCTGTGATACTTCACGGGAATTATCGCGGATCACCATCATGCTCGAAGCGATTTCTTTAGAAACCAAGGATTGTTCTTCGGTTGAAGCGGCAACCTGAGTATTGATCCCATGAATCGCTTCCGTACTATGGCGAATATCCTCAAATACTGCCACGATACGTTGCAGTTCTACCCCCGCCTTTTGCATTAGCGTCGCCGCTTGAGTCACAGATGTACCCACTTGATTGGTACGGCTTTGAAGGCTTGCAACAATATCATCGATTTCCTTGGTGGAATCTTGAGTGCGCTGGGCTAATGAGCGAACCTCATCAGCTACCACAGCGAAGCCTCGTCCTTGCTCACCGGCCCGTGCGGCTTCAATCGCGGCATTCAGTGCCAGCAAATTCGTTTGCTCAGCAATTGCCTTAATCACACTCAACACATTGCTGACTTGGGTACTTTCGTTCACTAGATGTGACATAGAGTCTTGAGTATTCCTAAACTCAGTTTCTAATACCGACATGGCTTTCAACGCTTCCGATACTGTCTGTTTACCTACAGTGACATGCGTTTCATTTTCGGCGGCGCGGCTTTCAGCATTCGAGGTGCTCTCACTCACATGCACTAAGGTCGTGGTCATTTCTTCCATCGCACTGGCGCTGGCGTCCAGTTCTCTCGCCACCCGATTTGAGCTTTCACGCGAAATTTGAATTGATGCTTTAGTTTGCTTAGCTAAATCAGCCACCTCTTTTGCAATGCCATCAGTCGTCGATAATGAACTGGCAAGGGAGGATATAAACAAGTTGATTTGATTAACGATTTCGCCAATTTCCCCCTGAGTCGTAACAGAGATCCGCCGCGCAAGATTTTTAGAGCGCTGAATATCGAGCAATTCAACACAGGTCTGCACTAAGGGAGTCACAATCCTGCTTTTAACGATAATAAATCCGCCAACGGCGGCTAAAATCACGATAAATAACACCAATTGGGACCAGTTTAATGCTGCATGCAGGGAATCGAGTCGGTTATTCACATCACCATCGGTACGTTTATCCAATGCTGTAAAAAACTCATCAATCGGCAGCATGATCTTAGCTTTTTCTCTGTGGTATTGGTCGCTATGTAATAACTCCCTCGCCATGGTTAAGTTAGGCTCACCTTTGATCGTGTAGGTTTGGGTGTTGGGGTCCATAAAAATACCTTTAACGGCATTCATGGCTTTCACTTCGAGGGCGACTAACGCATCTGAGTTTTGCTGAGCTTGTTCAAGGTAACGGAATTCTTCATCAGAAAAACCGAGGGACTTCATTTGCGTGTTTATCGCAATGCTAGCACCGTCGGGTTTTGGCTTATCGCCATAGCTCAGCACCAAATCCCAGTAAATCTGGTGATATTTTTCAGGTCTAGACTTCTCACCATTACGGATAGCCAAAATATCCATATACATTTTTTCGTATTTTTCATCACCCGTAACAGCGTAAGTTCGAGCGAGACGCGTTAGGTCATCAGAACTTTGTCTTAACTCATCGGCGACTTGATAGGACTGATATCGGACGCTAGCCGCATCATTAAAGAGATCGATTTTAGACTTAACATTGAAGCTCAATACCGCAGAAATCACGGCACTCGCGACTATGGTCGAAAAGACCACGCTCATCATTGTTTTTGTTTTCATACTTACCCCAGTAGACGGAAGAACTGCTTTAAGTCTAGAAGGAAAAACAGAAAACATAAAAAAGGTTGGTTTATTAGCTGAAATAATCATTTGATTTGCGAGTGATTATCGCTCACAAATCAAGCAATGCTGAATGGCGTCTCAATTACAGTAAAAGTTGGTCCGCGACAAAGGGGTTATGCTCGCGCTCTTCGCCAAAAGTCGACATAGGACCATGCCCAGGAATGAATTCAACCTCGGCACCTAAGGGCCACAGTTTTTCGGTGATCGAGTGAATTAAATCCTGATGATTTGATTGGGGGAAATCGGTGCGACCGATAGAACTTCGAAACAAAATATCCCCCACCCACGCCAACTTAGATTGGGCAGAGAAAAGTGCAATGTGTCCCGGCGTATGCCCAGGGCAATGCAGCACAGATAAACTTTGCTCGCCCACTTTAACAATATCGCCATCCTGTAGATATTGATCCGGTTCAAAGGCATCGCAATGGGGAAAACCAAAATTTTGGCTTTGCTTAGGTAAGTTATCAATCCAAAATTTATCGGCAATATGCGGGCCAATAATCGGCACATTGGCGGCTTTCGCTAAGGCTTTTGCACCACCGACATGATCGATATGCCCATGGGTAAGGAGGATTTTTTCGAGGACGAGTCCAAGTTTCGCCACTTCGTTTTGGATCCTGTCAATATTCCCGCCGGGATCCACAACCGCAGCACGCTTGGTTTTTTCACACCAGATCAAGCTGCAATTTTGCTGAAAAGGTGTCACTGGAATAATCTGATACTTCATAGCTTCAATCTCGTGTTATCCATAAGCGATAGATTACGCTAAGAAACTCATCATGGCTCAAATTTGTATCCAAAAAATTGATCTTCACCAAAAGCTAATCAAATAATCCTAGCTTACGACATAAACTATTTTGTCTATACCCAAGTTAGCTGAAGATACGCGTTTCAGATAGCCTAGGTTGCTGCATCTTCAGCTTATTTGGGTATACAATCTGCCAATCACAATAACATGATCCTCTGCCATTAAGGTTGTTTGATGAAACCCGATATTATTCTCGCCGGAGTGCTGGCGAAAAAACACACTTTTACCTTGCCCCTCAACTATCAAAATCCAATTGCAGAGCAAATCCAAGTGTTTGCCAGAGAACTCTGTAGCCCAGAAAACAAAGATAAAAAACTACCTTATATCGTATTTTTTCAAGGCGGCCCTGGATTTGCGGCCATGCGTCCCGCCAGCAACAGCGGCTGGATCCGCCGCGCATTAAAAGAATATCGAGTGTTATTACTCGATCAACGTGGTACAGGCTTATCAACACCGATTAATTACCAAAGCTTGCAACACTTAGATCCCGCAGCTCAAGCGGATTACCTAAGCCATTTCAGGGCTGACAATATCATTCGTGATGCCGAAACGATTCGTGCCCAGCTTTGTCCCGCCGATAAGTGGGCGATTCTCGGCCAAAGTTTCGGGGGATTTTGCGTGTTACATTATTTAAGCGCCGCCCCTCAAGGCGTCAGCGAAGCCTATATCACGGGTGGCATACCATCATTAACCTGTAGCAGCGACGACGTCTATCTTGCGACTTATCAACGCGTACTGGCGAAGAATAAACAATTTTTCCAACGCTTCCACGATGCTCAACATCTCGTCACTCGCTTAGCAAAACATTTGCTTGAAAATGAAGTGTATTTGGCAACGGGTGAACGCCTCACGGTTGAAATGTTGCAACTGCTGGGTATTAATATTGGAATGGAGCAAGGGCCTGAATCGGTTTATTATTTGCTTGAGCAAGCCTTGATTAACACGGCTTCAGGGACAGTCGTTAACCCGTTATTTTTAAATCATTTCGGTCAAATGCTCGATTACAACACTAACCCGATTTTTGCCCTGTTGCATGAAGCCATCTACTGTCAACACTCGGCTTCACAATGGTCGGCACACAGGGTTAGACAGCAATTCCCCGTCTTTAACTATCAACAAGGTAAACCGTTTTTATTCACAGGTGAGATGATATACCCATGGATGTTTGACCAATTTAGTCACTTAGTGCCGCTTAAAGCCGCGGCAGAAATCCTTGCCCATAAATCAGATTGGCCAACACTTTACAATCTAGAGCAACTGGCACAAAACCGAGTCCCTGTTGCAGCGGCCATTTACAGTGAAGATATGTTTGTAGAGATGCAATACAGTTTAGAAACCACAAAACAAGTTGGCAGGCTAAAGTATTGGTTAACATCAGAATATGAGCACAACGGCATCCGCATGGATGGAGAACGCATACTGGATAAGCTCATCAGCTTAAACCGAGGCGACACCCTAAGATAAATATGAGCTTTAAGGGCTAATTAAGTTAATGCTGAGATTATATGCCTGCTCCTCATCAGTTGAGTGATTTTGGCAAGCTTTAACGACCTATTTCCGTATGAGTAAACCGTTTTGGTTTACTCTTTTTTTTGCCCAAATTCAGTGCTATGAAAGCGTTATAGCTTAAGGTCGAATATCCCCTACAACAGAATCACAACGCACTCGTGATGATTAAACCTCTGTAGCCATTTTGCGTGTTCGACTCCTTGCGCCAGCACTAGCCACTGACTTCTTCACACTGCTTTTAGCTGTACTTGCAGTGCCTGCCCGTTTTGCCGAGCTCGAGGCTTTGCGGTAAGGCGACTTACGATAACCAGATTTATTACTTGCCGTTTTACGATAACCTTGGCCTTGTAAACCATTAAGCGCGGTTGGCAGTTGTGCGCCTGCATTCTGGATAAGCGTGGATAAGGTGCCGAGCAGTGGCTGCATAAAGGCTTGATAAGAGGTTTCTTTATGGCAAATGCCATTCAGACTCGCTTCCCAAAGCGCTGTCATATCCGGCGTAATCGCACTCGCGGGCAAGCTGTTAACCAATCCTTTCCCCACGTCTGTCGAGACAATAGATTTACCTAGGCGTTGTAAAAAACCGCGTTTGAACAGCAATTCGATAATACCTGCACGAGTGGCCTCTGTACCTAATCCATCGGTTTCTTTAAGAATTTTACGGATCTCAGGATCGGTCACATAACGGCTAATACCCGTCATAGCACCGAGTAAAGTGGCATCGGTAAAGGCCTTTGGTGGTTGAGTATTTTTCTCCAACAATTCGCCTCGAGTACAATGCAAAGCCTGTCCCAATTTCAAAGGTGGTAATTGGCCGATAAACTCGTCATTCTCCTCATCGTCCTTACCAGTGCTTTCTTCCGTCGACTTGTTGCCACTCGCCTTACTGCCATTTGGCTCTTGGCGGGCAAAGAGTTGCTTCCAGCCGAGGGATTTATCCTGACGCGCCTTAGTATTAAATAAGCCACCCTCGATTGTCACTTGCACTGTGGTTTCACTGTAACAATAAGCCGGATAAAACTGGGCTAAGTACTGGCGAGCAACATGAAGATATAACTGCCTCTCACGCTGACTCAAGCTAGATAAGTTAGCCGTCTTCTCTGTGGGGACGATTGCGTGATGGGCGTCCACTTTTTTATCATCCCATGCTTTAGATTTAAGACGGGGATCGGGTGCATCAGCACCTTGCAATAACTCAGCAGCACCGTCACTTATCGCCTTAAGTACCGAAGGCGCAAGGTTATGTTGCTCAACGGGTAAATAACGACTGTCGGAGCGTGGGTAAGTAATGAGTTTATGGCGTTCATACAAACTTTGGCAGGTATCGAGCACATCCTTAGCACTCATACCAAACCGTTTGGCCGCATCAATCTGTAACGCGGATAAGCTGTAGGGCAATGGTGGATTCTGTTTCTTGTCCTTAGCCACTAATTGAGTGACTAAAGCGGGTTTATCACTGATGCGACTCACCACATTTTGCGCTAGCCCTCTCGCTAACACTCGTCCTTCTTCATCCATATAAGGCTGACAAGCTTCGCTAGGTTGCCACTTGGCGCTGAAGGTTTCTTGCTTCTCGGTCGCCAAATGCGCCAGTACTTCATAAAAAGGTTTAGATTGAAAGTGGGCAATCTCTTCATCACGGCGCACCACTAGCCCAAGCAATGGCGTTTGTACTCGGCCGACGGATAACACGCCTTGATAACCGACCTTTTTACCTTGGATGGTGTACGCACGCGTCATATTCATGCCATAGAGCCAATCGGCACGACTGCGGGCTAAGGCAGATGTGGATAAAGGAATAAACTCGCGATTACTGCGTAGTTGCGTTAAAGCCCGTTTTACAGCTTGTGGGTTTAAGTCACTGATCAGTAAACGCTGGGTTTGATGTAGCTTGTCACCCGTCACGCCAAGATAGGCAATCACTTCATCCACGAGTAACTGCCCTTCACGGTCGGGATCGCCCGCATTAACCAAGGTGTTAGCTTGTTTGACTAATCGTTTAAGCACTGTGAGTTGGCTGCGGGTCGCAGCCTTAGGTTTTAGTTGCCACTTGTCTGGCACTATTGGCAAATGCTCGAATTTCCAAGACTTAAATTCGGGATTATAGGCATCAGGTTCTGCTTGCTCGAGCAAGTGACCAACACACCAAGACACACAATCGCCATTGGCGGCTTCGATAAATCCATCGCCTTTTTTATGGGGTTTAGGCAATACATCGGCAATGGCCCGCCCTAGGCTAGGTTTTTCTGCGATATAGAGAATCATATAAACACCAAGCACTGGATATAATTACAGTATAATTTAGCCCAAACGCCAGCTGAGTGCAAATTTCTGTAGTAAACCGAGCTTAAATGTAAAAGCTTAAGTGTAAATTCAATTGCGAATGATTCTCAACAAGGCATAAGATACACTAAATGACTAAGGAGTGACTATGAAACAGTTTGCAATAAATGCGCGACAGGCTATGACAATAACTCCAGCATTAATATTAAGATTCAATCAGTTATTGATATTCCATAGCTTAATGTTACTCGCAATAAGCATGCTCACCAGTACCTGGCTGGGACAAATGAAAATCATCGATATGCCGTTAGCATGGGGATTCATTCTCGTCATTCCTATTGCTGTGAGTTTATCTCTATTACTCAGCCATCAAATCACGCGCCATAGCTTAAGCAGCTTATTCGGCGTGTGGATGCTACTTTGGGTAATGGGATAACTGACATTCATAATAAATCACTAACGTATTTCGAGTTAACTCGCCCCTCCGCTTTATTTATCCATGCTAAAACTCAATTTCAAAACACATTGGTTTCAAATATTTAACACTTTAACTATGAAGCTCCCTAAAAAATAGTTATGTTGAGTATCTCGGATATTTACAAAAAATGTCTTAATCAAAAGTGAATGTCCTAACTCAACATCTGTTGAATAACCGTAAACCTAAAAACTCTGCTAAAACAACACAATAAAGGAATCGGAGTCTATGAATGAGATTGTCAACGCGATCAATAGTGTAATTTGGAGCCCTGCACTTATTTTTCTTTGCCTAGGTGTCGGGCTCTATTTCTCCCTTCGCACTCGATTTTTACAGCTGCGCCATCTGCCAGAAATGATCCGCCTGATGTTTGATGGTAAGAGCACTGATGCGGGAGTGTCGTCTTTTCAAGCACTCGCGATGACATTAGCGGGTCGAGTCGGTACAGGTAACATTGCAGGGGTTGCCACAGCAATCACCTTTGGTGGTCCTGGCGCTTTATTTTGGATGTGGATGGTTGCCTTTCTCGGTGCCAGCTCCGCCTTCGTTGAATCGACCTTAGGTCAAGTCTATAAAGAAAAAATCAATGGCGAGTATCGTGGTGGGCCTGCTTTTTATATTGAAAAAGGCTTAGGCATGAAATGGTATGCATGGGTATTTGCAATAGCGACCATATTTGCCTGCGGGATCCTGCTGCCAGGCGTACAAGCTAACTCGATTGGTTCAAGTTTAAAAACCGCTTTCAACATAGATCCTAATGTGACTGCAGCCATACTGGCTATGCTTCTTGGTTTTATCATTTTTGGCGGTGTAAAACGTATCGCTCACTTTGCCAGCGCCGTCGTCCCCTTTATGGCACTGGGTTACATCATAGTGGCTTGTGTCATCATAGCGCTAAATATTGGCCAGCTACCGGGTATTTTATGGTTAATTATCAAAAGTGCCTTTGGCTTTGATGCGGGTTTTGGTGCCATTTTAGGCTTAGCCATCATGTGGGGGGTAAAGCGGGGGATTTACTCCAACGAAGCGGGTCAAGGTACAGCGCCACACGCCTCATCTGCAGCGGCGGTAAGCCATCCAGCCAAACAAGGGTTAGTTCAAGCTTTTTCTGTGTATATCGACACCTTATTCGTTTGCTCTGCAACTGGTTTCATGCTGCTTATTACAGGACTGTATAATGTTCAGGGCCCAGACGGTGCGGCGCTCTATACAGGCATTGCCGGAGTCGCTGCAGGACCAGGCTACGTACAAACGGCAATGGAAAGTATGATGCCAGGATTTGGCAATATCTTTGTGGCTATCGCACTGTTCTTCTTCGCCTTTACGACCATAGTGGCTTATTACTACATTGCCGAGACCAACATTGCCTATATTAACCGTAAAGTAAATCACCCTTGGTTCATGGTCGTTCTCAAAGTCGTGATCATTGGCTCAACCGTATACGGCACAGTTAAAACGGCTGATATGGCTTGGGGAATGGGTGACATTGGTGTCGGACTTATGGCATGGCTCAATATTATTGCCATTATTCTATTAAGGAAAACCGCATTCACTTGCCTTAAAGATTATGAATCACAGCAAGCACTCGGCATAGAGCCACTTTTCGACCCGGTAAAACTGGGGATTAAAAATGCGGATTACTGGGTTGAACGCAAACACGCTGAAGAAAATGTAATGACTGAAACAGCGCAACGCATAAATACGTAGACGTTACCACGATGATCCGTTAAGCAAATATAAGCCATTAAAAAGCCAGTGATTTCTCACTGGCTTTTTTTGTATCGTTTAGAACAAAAAGGAAACAAACTTTACGATACTGAATGACCCACAATCCTTATGGGTGACAGACGTTATGCAGCTCTAAGTTAGTGCCGATATCTTTATTTCGATCGGCTTTGGCATCGTCATTACGCAGTTGCGTCAAGTGATCTAAATACGCTTGGTCAACGTCGTTCGTGATGTAGTGACCATCAAATACGGACGTTTCGAAACGTTTAATCGCAGGATTCTCCATTCTTACCGCTTCAATTAAATCGGGCAAGTCTTGGAAAATAATGCCATCAGCACCAATTAACTTGGCGATTTCATCGGCATCACGACCGTGTGCAATAAGCTCATTCGACGTTGGCATATCAATACCGTACACGTTCGGGAAACGAATTTCCGGTGCGGCAGAGGCAAAGTACACTTTCTTAGCACCTGCTTCACGGGCCATTTCGATGATTTGCTCTGAGGTCGTACCGCGAACGATAGAGTCGTCCACCAACAGGACATTTTTGCCTTTGAACTCAGTGTTAATGGCATTCAACTTACGACGCACTGACTTCTTACGCTCCTGTTGACCAGGCATGATGAAGGTACGGCCAATATAACGGTTTTTCACAAAACCTTGGCGGTACGGTAAATCCATGCAACGGGCAATTTCCAGCGCGATATCGCAAGAGGTTTCAGGAATAGGAATAACCACGTCGATATCGTGATCGTACCATTCTTTCTTAATCTTCTCGCCAAGCTTAGCGCCCATGTTGACGCGACTTGCATATACAGACACTTTGTCGATCGTCGAATCTGGACGGGCAAAATAGACGAATTCGAAGATACAAGGTGCATAGCTAGGCTCGGCTGCACATTGACGGGTATACAGCTGGCCGTCAATTGAAACATAAATCGCTTCACCCGGTGCTACATCACGCATCACTTCAAAGCCAACTGCATCGAGTGCCACACTTTCAGAAGCCACCATGTACTCAGTGCCAGTGGCAGTTTCGTGCTTACCTAATACCAAAGGACGAATACCAAATGGGTCACGGAACGCAACTAAGCCTTGACCAATAATCATGGCAACAACCGCATAGGCGCCACGAGCTTGTTGGTGTACGTTAGCGACCGCATCGAACACTTCTTCCGACGTCAGGGTTAAACTCGTGGTTTTTTGCAGTTCGTCGGCCAACAGATTGAGCAACACTTCAGAATCCGAAGTGGTGTTCACATGACGACGTTTTTTGATCAGCCCTTCGGCTAATTCGACTGTGTTGGTTAAGTTACCGTTATGGGCTAATGAGATCCCAAATGGCGAGTTAACATAGAAAGGCTGCGCTTCAGATGCGCTTGAACTGCCCGCAGTTGGATAACGCACATGGCCAATACCAGCATTACCTTGTAGGCGTTGCATATGTTTGACTTCAAAAACGTCTTTAACCAAACCATTGGCTTTACGTAGTCTGAAAGCACCACGATCAATGGTCACAATACCTGCCGCATCCTGACCTCTGTGCTGCAACACTGTCAGTGCATCATAAATGGTCTGATTAACCGATGATTGGCCAACTATTCCGACGATACCACACATGGGTAAGCTTCCTCATTGTAAGATGTTCTATCACTTAGGATTATTTTATTTTCTTTCTTATAGTTTGGGTACAAAGCTGGAGGTATTTTCCAAATAGTCAAAAAACCATTGAATAACAACGCCAAATTCGGGCACTAGCACAGAATCTTTCCACCATTGGGAGTTGGGAGAGCCTGTAAAAGCATCCATGAAAAACAACAAGGCGCTCACAATAAGCGCGCCTCGAATAGCACCGAAGCACAAGCCCAAAAGCCTGTCAGTGCCAGATAATCCGGTTTTGACAACAAGTTGTCCGAGAATATAGTTAACTAAGGCACCGAGTACCAAAGTGGTAATAAAGAGGATGGCAATAGAAACACCATTACGCAGCATCTCATCGTTCATTTGTGTTAAGTGAACGGCAAGATCTTGGTAAAATTGGCTGGCAACAAAGAAAGCCGCAAACCATACCACTAAGGACATGGCTTCTTTGGCAAATCCACGGATCAGACTGATGAGAGTCGATAATCCGATGACGAATATGATAGCGTAATCAATCCAAACCATTGAGATGGCTTTCCGACATGGGCTTTAAGACGGCGCGATTCTACCAGAGACTGAAACGATTCTCACCCCTAGTGAGGTAAATAAATCATTTTCAGTCTCGTGTGTTGTATCACCATTAAGATTCTAAGGGATTAAAAGGAACAATCCAGCCCTTGAGACGTGTGAGGTTTTCCACCTCAACTTGTACTTTCTTCAGCTTTGCCTCAGACACATCGGGTCCGACAAACACTTTAGTTAATACGCCATCTTTAGGGTTTTCAGGAATAGTGTATGCTTTAAAACCACTCTTACGCAGCTGTGCAACCAAGGCTTTAACATTCGTTGCGTTGTTAAAACTGCCAAGCTGCAAGGTAAAGCCACTTTTCAAGCTGTCACGGCTGACCACTTTAACGGCATCCTCTTTGGCTGCACTGGCTTTGGGCGTTTCTGCTTTAGGCTTTTCAGCCTTAGCCACATTGGTCGCTTTAGCGTCCGCCTTTTTAGCCGGTTCAGTTTTTACAGTGGCTTTAGGCGGCTCTTTTTTAGCTTCAGGTTTCGTTTCAGGCTTAGGCTCTGCTTTTTTAACATCAGGCTTAACATCTTTCTTAACATCTTGCTTTGCGACTTCGATTACTGGCGCGGCGACAGACTTTTCATTGTCAGCATTAACTGGCATTTCGGCTAAGGCGACCTCAGTCCCATTCAGCGCGGCAGCATCCTCGGCCGACAAGACTTCAAACATATTATCGTCGGCTTTTTGCTGCTCAATCACGGTCGGGCGCAAAGGAATTTCGGAAAACTGCTCTTCTTGGCGATCTTTTTTGCCATCCAAAATATCCGGCAAAAAAATTACCCCAAGCGCAACCAGCACCACAGTGCCGACTAAACGATTATGAAACTGGCTAGACAAAACTGACTTCCTGCATAAATTGAGACTTAAAACCTGCCACAGTGTAAAAGGAGCCAAACACAATTACCACATCATCTGGGTTAATTTGCGCTTTTAATGCAGACCAAGCCTTAGATATGTCCTCAAACTCAAATGCAGCAGCCTCAGTGGCTAATGTTTTGCGTAGCATGGCCGAACTCGCGCCACGCTCACCGTGCAGACTGACCAAATACCAAGTGTCGATCAGTGGGTTGATCACAGGCAACACACCTGCGATATCTTTATCCTTCAACATGCCGCAAAGGGCGAACACGCGCTTACCCACAACGATTGGCGCTAATTGTTGTACCAAAAACCGCGCCGCATGGGGATTATGGGCAACATCGAGTAACACCAACGGCTTCTCACTCACCCGCTCTAATCGACCCGTTAACCGAGCCGTGCTAATACCCTCAGCAATAATTGAAGGTGTGATATCCGGCCAGCCCTGTTCAATCACTGCCAATACAGTCGCCGCATTAGGTAATGGCAAAGTTGGTAACGCTAAATCGTGCAGTTTGAGCACTTGGCCTTGAAAATCCCACAGATTGCCATGGGCTTGATAACTGAATTCATTACCGACGCGATACAAGATGGCGCCAACCTCATTGGCGACATCATTGACAGTGTGTGGCAAGTTGGGTTCACCGACAATGGCAGGTTTACCACGGCGGAAAATGCCCGCCTTTTCACGGCCCACAAGCTCACGGGTATTACCGAGATAACTTTCATGGTCTAAATCGACCGACGTCAGTACGCTAATGTCGGCATCGATAATATTGGTGGCATCTAACCGTCCACCTAAACCGACTTCTAAGATAACCACATCAAGCTGAGCGGCTTTAAAGAGTATCAAGCCTGCAAGCGTAGCGTACTCAAAAAAGGTCAGAGAAATATCGCCGCGCGCGGCTTCAATTTGCTCAAATGCCCTAACAAAATCGCTATCACTGACATCGCTACCATTGATACGCACTCGCTCGTTGTACTTCAGCATGTGTGGCGAACTGTATACGCCCACAGTCAAACCCGATAAGCGCAGAATATTTTCGAGCATGGCGCAGGTGGTGCCTTTGCCGTTCGTCCCCGCCACTGTCACTATCTTGGTTTGACCTAAATCCAAAAGACCAAGGGTTTGCGCGACCTTAGAGACACGGATTAACCCCATATCGATTTCGGTTGGATGTATAGATAGCAAATAATCCAACCACGGTTCCAATCCTGCATTTGACGCTGGTACTGTAAGCATGTCCGTATATCCTCGTATTCGATTATCTCTCAAATAAGATCTTTTCAATCCAACATGAATAATGGCCCAAGGGCGAGCTTAGGTAATTGATATTGTTCTGGATAAGTCACATCAACTAAATAGAGTCCATGGGGTTTAGCCGTTGCTGCGGCTTGGTTTCTGTCTTTTAACGCGAGCAAATCGCCCATCCAAGTCAGTGGCTGATTACCTAGACCGATTTCTAACAATGAACCGACAATATTGCGCACCATGTGATGCAAGAAAGCATTCGCGGCGATATCAACAATCACATACATACCTTGGCGCGTGACATTAACGCAATGCACATTACGAAACGGTGTTTTCGACTGACACTGAACAGCGCGAAAGCTAGTAAAATCCTGCTCACCCAAGAGTGCCTGTGCCGCTTGGTGCATTTTGTCAGCATCGATATTGCCGTGATAATGGCTTACACCATGGCGTAAAATCCCAGGGCGAAAAGTGTGATTATAAATCACATAGCGGTAGCGTCTGGCGGTGGCCGAAAAGCGCGCATGGAAACTGTCGTCGACTTCTTTGACCCAACGAACGGCAATATTGTCGGGCAAATTAGCATTAACCCCTAAGGTCCATGCGCCTTCATTACGAATGGCATTGGTTTCAAAATGAACCACTTGGCCTGTGGCATGCACACCCGCATCGGTACGGCCAGCGCAGAAGACGCCGATAGGCTCATTGGCCACTATCGATAACGCCCGCTCTAATTGCCCTTGTACTGAATCGACTTCGGCCTGACGTTGCCAGCCAAAATAACCATTACCGTCATATTCAATACCTAATGCAATCCGCATCCACTTATCCTCACAATTGATTTAGCGGCGCATTTTATCACAGCAGCCCATAAAAAAAACGGCGCTGAAGGCGCCGTTAGATTGAAACACTCTCAACCGGGATTAACTAATCTCTTTGAGCAAACGTCCAGCTTCATCTTGCTGGCGCTCGTTACCGTCAATTTGCACTTCTTTGAGCAGGGCTTTCGCACTGTCGCTGTCGTCAATTTCGATATAAGCACGCGCTAAATCCAGCTTAGCGTTGACTGAGTTTTCTTCATCATCAACATCGATCATCGCGGCATCACCGATTAAGGCACCGACATCACTCATCTCAACGTCAACTTCCGAATACAAATCGGTATCTGCGCCCTCTTCATCGGCATCATTCAGCAACTTGTCGATGTCGATAAAACCGTTTTCATTTTGAAAACTGGTTAAATCATGGTCAGGAACAAACTTTTTCTGCGCTTTTCGTGACTCCTGGGCATCGAGTGCAGCCAAGGCTTCATCGACGGTAAGATTATGATCATCGACCAGAGAGAAACTGTCTTCCGACGTCAACACATCTTCATCGTCATAATCTGTATTGGCTGTAAAAGCGGCGAGCACATTATCGTCACTTAAGTCTAGCCCTTGCTCAAGGTCCAAATCATCCGCGTCTTCTTTGATATCAAGTTTAAAATCTTCACTAAAATCAATATCGTTACGCGTAGCCTTAATGGGCTTCTCTTGAGAAGCATAATCGAGCGCTGTGGCATCTTTGTTAGGCTCAACATCATTAGCCGTTACATCTGCTTGCGTTGCAGCAGGCTTAGCCTTAGGCGCAAAATCTAGCTCTGAGTCCCAATCGAGCACATGGGGATCTTTGCTCTTATTGGCTTTTAAATCATTAAAGAAAGAAGATTCTTTTTCTTTAACACTGGCCGCGGCTGCAGCAGCAGCCAAAGTGACTGCGGCCGTCGCTAATACATCAGTGTCGTTATCGTCACTCAGTTCCTCGACTAATGTAAAAGTATCATCGGTGCCGTCGATAGAGTGAGCCGCACCTATGCCTTTAAGTAAATTATCTTCGTCAACTGAATTGTCTTCTGAATCGAGCTGCGCCGTTTCCATATCAAAGTCGAATTCATCTTCATCGGCATCCAATTGCTCCGGCACATCAAACTCAGCTAAGAGTGCATCTAAATCATCATCACCTGACGCTTCACCTTTTATGTCTTCCGGTAACGAAGCTTCTAATTCTGCGGCGATTTCTGCACTGATATCATCATCTTCTGCATCGACTTTG
Source organism: Shewanella sp. NKUCC06_TVS (assembly GCF_019345515.1). NCBI lineage: Bacteria > Pseudomonadati > Pseudomonadota > Gammaproteobacteria > Alteromonadales > Shewanellaceae > Shewanella > Shewanella sp. NKUCC06_TVS. The sequence continues at coordinate 108,789 of NZ_JAHKQX010000012.1, forward strand.
AGTTCAGGCTCAGCATTAAAACTCGCCAGTAGTGAATCAATATCATCGGATTCTTCTACGCCTAATTCATTAAGCTCATCGTCTAACTCAGCGGCAATTTCAGCACGAATATCGGGCTCAACTTCAGGTTCAACCGCTGGCGTCGGTTTATCAAAATCCGCTAACAGAGCATCAATATCATCGGTATCTTCCACACCCAGCTCATCAAGCTCAGCATCTAACTCTGCGGCAATTTCAGCGCCGAGGTCGGGTTCAACTTCAAGTTCTGCTGGTTTATCGAAATCGGCTAACAGGGCATCAATGTCGTCGGTATCTTCTACGCCCAGTTCATTAAGCTCAGCGTCTAGCTCTGCGGCAATTTCAGCGCCGAGATCAGGTTCAACTTCAGGTTCTGCTGGTTTATCGAAATCGGCTAACAGGGCATCGATGTCATCGGTGTCTTCTACGCCCAGTTCATTAAGCTCCGCATCTAGTTCAGCAGCAATTTCAGCGCCAAGATCAGGCTCGACTTCAGGTTCAGCGGCTGGCGTTGGTTTATCGAAATCAGCTAATAAGGCATCGATATCATCAACGTCTTCTCCGCTAAGTTCATCATCTAGCTCATCACCGAGTTCAGCCGCGATGGCAGCACTGAGATCTTCATCATCAGACGCAACAACGTCTGGTGCAGGCGCTTGTGCAATCTCAGTATCTTCTGCAGGAACACTAAACTCGGCAAGTAATGCATCAAGATCATCGTCATCCGCGATGGCTTCATCGGCAGGTTTGGTGTCTGCGACTTCAACATCATTCAGCTTAGAAGTAACATTATTACTGTCATCTTCTTGAGCTAAATCGCTCGCAAAGTTACGCTCTAATTCACTTAAATCCTCTTCGGCTTCGGTGCTGTCTTCAGAAGTGCTGTCGTCAGAAGTGCTGTCGTCAGAACCTAGGCCAGCTAATAGTGCATCAAGATCGGCTTCCTCAAGAATATTGCCAGATTTGGGTTTCTCTTCAGAAATATCATCCTCCTGATCGCCCATCGCTTCTGCCCACAGGTCATCAAGAGATTGCCCTTCGTCTTCAACCTCAGGTTCGGCAGAGATCCCCGGATCGACAAACATTTCAGAAGCCATATCCATCTGATCGTGGGAGTCAGTCAAATCTTGCTCAGGTTGTAAATCGACACTGCCCATATCAAGAAGACTATCGATGGAGTCCGCATGGTCAGAATCTAAATGTACCGCCATATCGTCTAAATCGTCATCATCCATATCCATGATGGCGGTACCCGCAATCCCAGCGGCACCGGCGGCCATAACCGCTTCTTGTGTCTGCATTTCACGACGTTCTTTATTGCGTTTACGGCGCAGGAACCAGAATACAGCAAGCAGTAAGAACAAGGCAGGGATCACTGCCGCAGCAATCAATAACACAGGACTGTTAAGGATATTGCGCCACAAGTCATCGGGCTCAATAGGTGCCTCTGCCTCTACTTCAGCTTCAACAGCTGTCGTCTCTGGCACTTGCGCAGCTTCAACCTCAGCTTTCAAGGCTTGGTTTTGTAGTTTACTGGCTTGAAGTGTTTCTTCCAGCACCGCAATCCGTTGATTTAATTCTTCAACTTTAACTTTTAGCGCTTCAACATCTGAAGTGCGCACTGACAGTTGATCTTGCGTGCGGGCTAATTCATCGGTTAATGACAGATTTTTGCTTTCTGCCGCTTCTAACCGCGCCGTCACATCTGAACTCAGCATCTTGGGCTTTTCTGGAACAGGTGTTTCAACAACCGCTTTAGGTGGTGTCACTTTCGTTTCAACAATCACCGCAGGAGCCGTGACTGGCGCTTTTGCTGTCGTCACCTTAGCTGGCGGTTTAGATGCTGCTTTCGCCGGAGCCCGAGATTGTCTATCACTTTGCTCTGCTCTGGCTATCGCCATACGATTGGGGATCGACAGCATGACTTCTTTAGACGGAATGAGCAGGATCATACCGCGTTCTAAACTGTTATAACTGGCAGAGTTAAACGCATGAGGGTTAGCATCGTATAAGGCGGCCATCACCTGATAGACGCTAACACTGGCATCAGGACGGACTTTTTGCGCTATGCTCCAAAAAGTGTCTTTCGATGTCGTTGGACCATATTGATGGTTAACTTGACGGATCTGTCCGTCTGGCCCCATGATTTTTAAGGGTTTTAATCTTGGTGTATCTGCAGCAACGGCGGGATCAATAAAATAAGCGGTAGAAGAAACAGCTAAAACAGTGGCCATTAGACCCACAAGATACGAAGTGCGAAATTTCATCAATCCTTCCCTTTGAAGCGCTATAAAGTTATCTCACTGATAACAGGCTTTAGGCAATTGTATTTATTGAGATTACTATAAACCAGAAATCCCCGCCCTGCTACTGTTCACAATTGTAAAACAAAAAAAGCCTGCTGACAGCAGGCTTTTCAATGGGCATCAAATGCAATCTAATGCTTAGTAATAATCTCTCACTAAGATCTCGGCAATTTGCACACTGTTCAAGGCTGCGCCTTTACGAATATTGTCTGACACGACCCACAAATTAATCCCGTGAGAATGAGAAATATCCTTACGAATGCGACCCACATAAACCGGATCGGTTCCTGCGGCATCTGTCACTGCTGTTGGATAATCATCATCGGATTCAAACAATACCACTCCTTCGGCATTACGCAGTAAAGCTTTAACGTCTTCGGCATCAACAGGCTGACGAGTTTCGATATTAATGGCTTCTGAGTGACCATAAAACACAGGCACACGTACGGCGGTCGCATTCACTAAAATCTCATCGTCACCGAAAATCTTCTGGGTTTCCCAGACCATTTTCATTTCTTCTTTGGTATAGCCGTTATCCATAAATTTATCGATTTGTGGCAATACGTTAAAAGCAATTTGTTTTGGATAGACTTCAGCGTCAGCAGGTAAACCTTGCAGTAATTTAGTGCACTGATGCGCTAATTCTTCAATGGCTTTTTTACCTGTGCCCGATACTGACTGGTACGTTGCCACATTAATGCGGCTGATACCATAGGCATCATAAATTGGCTTAAGTGCCACCAGCATTTGAATGGTTGAGCAATTTGGGTTAGCAATGATATTGCGATTGCGGAAATCAGCGATAGCATGCGGATTCACTTCAGGTACAACCAAAGGAATATCGATGTCGTATCTAAAGTGAGAGGTGTTATCAATCACAACACAGCCTGCTTCAGCGGCAATCGGTGCCCATTTGGCGGAAACATCACCACCTGCAGAGAAGAAACCAATTTGAGCTTGGGTCCAATCGAAGGTTTCTACGTCGAGAATGGTAATTTGTTTGCCATGAAAGCTGACCGTTTCACCGGCGCTGCGGCTACTGGCTAAAGGGTACAAATTGGCAACCGGGAAATTACGCTCTTCGAGGATCTCTATCATAGTTTGACCCACTGCGCCCGATGCACCTAAAACGACAACATTAAATTCCTGTGACATAGCTACTGACCGACTCCTGAAAAACCTAAATTGGACAACCAATCTACCTCAGATTGACCGTCATAAGCCAGCGCCAATGCACTAAATTCGCGTCTATGTTGGTGATTTTTTCTCATAGTGTCGAAGCCATTCTCATTTAAGAATGTATTTCTGAACATCTTGTCATCATCGCGCAAATCATAGACAAAACGCGCTAGCTGTAATAACGCTTTTTCATTCGGCGCAGTCGCAAGTTCGACCGCCTTAATGTTAAAGCTTGGCAAGAGATCCAGCAGACTTTTATCGGCAGTAATATTAAGTAACTGACACAGCTTTTGATAGAGCATAAAAGTGCCGCGCGCCTTACCTTCTAAGCTGTAACCTGCAATATGCGGGGTGGCAAATTCAGCCAGTGGCACCAGTTCAGGCATCGGTGTTGGCTCGCCTTCCCACACATCGAGTACAAGTTTGAGATCATCACGCTGGCGTTTAACTCTGACAAGTGCTTTGTTATCTATCACATCACCGCGGCAGCAATTCACTAACCATGTATTGGGTTTGAGCGCCTTTAAGCGCGCCTCATCGAACAAATGTTTGGTTTTATGCTCGCCCGTGCGCGTGATGGGCACATGCAAACTGATGATATCGGCCTGCGCCATGATGGTTTCTAAGCTCACAAAACTACGCGGATCGCCCTCTGCAGCTTTAATGGGATCGTTAAGCAGTACTTTAATACCATAGGCTTGCAAGCATTTTGCCGTTGCAGTGCCAGTGTTACCCGCGCCCACTATGCCGACGACCTTACCCTTAAGCGGCGAATCAAACCGCTGCGCCAACTCCAGCATAGCGATAAAAGCAAATTCCCCAACCGCAGTCGCATTGCAACCTGGCGCATTAGAGAAGGGAATATTATGCTCGGCAAGGTAGGCTAAATCCACATGATCTGTGCCTATAGTGGCACTGCCGACAAACTTCAGTTGATGATTGTCCGAGAGCAACTCGGCATTCACTTTGGTGACTGAGCGCACTAATAACACATCGGCATCGCGCACTTGCGCTGCGGTTAACGTGCGGCCATTAACAGGAATAATTTCCCCGAGATCGCCAAATAGCGGTTCAACATAGGGCATATTTTCATCGACTAAAATCTTCATGGGCACCTGATCTAAAAAAAGTGGGAATGGAAGGCATCAAGATGCTCGGTATTCTAACAAGACTAATGGGATAAATCCTTGTCGATGCAACAGGTTTACAAAAAACGCCCATAAAAAAGGGAAGCCTAAGCTTCCCTTCTATCGCATTTGATAAACAAACTTATTTGAATTTACGCATCACTAGCGTGGCGTTTGTACCGCCAAAACCAAAGCTGTTACTCATGACTGTAGTCAGCTCAGCATCGCGATATTCACGCACGATAGGCATATCTTTCGCCGCTTCGTCCAGATTTTCGATATTGATGCTTGGGGCAATAAAGCTGTTTTCCATCATGATTAAGCTGTAAATCGCTTCATGTACGCCTGCGGCGCCTAATGCATGACCTGTCATAGACTTAGTCGATGCAATCGGTGGGCACTTGTCTTTGAAAACTTCACGTAGCGCTTCTAATTCACGCACGTCGCCCACTGGCGTTGAAGTGCCGTGAGTATTGATGTAATCGATTGGGGTATCGACATCCATCATCGCCATTTGCATACAACGCACAGCGCCTTCACCCGATGGCGCCACCATGTCATAACCGTCTGAAGACGCGCCATAACCAATCACTTCAGCGTAAATTTTTGCGCCGCGAGCCAGAGCATGCTCTAACTCTTCAACCACTAAAATACCGCCGCCGCCAGAGATAACAAAACCATCACGGTCTGCATCATAGGTACGAGAGGCTTTTTCGGGTGTGGCATTGTACTTAGTTGACAGTGCGCCCATAGCGTCGAAGCCCATGGTCAGTGTCCAATCCACTTCTTCAGCACCACCGGCAAACACCATGTCTTGCTTACCCATTTGGATAAGTTCAACGGCGTGACCAATACAGTGGGCGCTGGTTGCACAAGCTGAACTGATAGAATAGTTCATGCCTTTAATTTTAAATGGCGTGGCTAAACAAGCGCTGGCCGTGCTCGACATGATGCGAGGCACAATATAAGGACCTACGCGTTTAACGCCTTTTTCACGCAATGTATCAGCAGATTGTACTTGGTTAGACGATGATGCGCCGCCTGTACCCACAATCAAACCTACGCGCGGATCTGAATACTGCTCTTCAGTTAAATTGGCATCGGCAACCGCTTCTTGCATAGCAATGTAGGCATAAGCTGCCGCATCACCCATAAAACGCAATGCCTTACGATCGATATGCTCAGCAGGGTTTAACTTGATGTCACCCCATACATGGCTACGTAATTGCATCTCTTCAAACTGAGCTGAATGCGTAATACCACTGCGGCCCGCTTTCAGTGACTCGGTCACTTCTTGCTTGTTATTACCGATACTTGAAACAACACCCATTCCGGTGATCACGACTCTTTTCATTTTATTGCTATCCATTGTGTACATGTCAGTACCTACTTTTCGCTGAGGCAATAGTATCTGTTTTGACTCAATTAAGTGGTCAGCTTTCCATAAAGGCGAGTAAAATAATGCCAATTATGAGACCGAGAGTAAATTTCTTTGACTGCAGAGCCCAATAAACCTTGCCAAATTAAGCGCGATTACCCGCAATTAATCAACCTTTATCCCGCAACAGCTCACACTGATGCACACTATCTCAGCAAATTGCGCATTTATCAGCAGCGGGTATTTGAGGCTCATTCACAGCAAAAACTCTTAGTATTAGGGCAAATGGGTTTAGGCAACGGGCTTGAACTCTTATCTTGGTGGCGCACTCAGACGAACCCTAACCAACGATTACTCCTTAACGTATTCGAACCCAATCCGATTAATGCTTACGAACTTAAATTACTTTGGGATCAATCCGCCTGTTTAACCAAAGTGCCTGAACTTGAGCCACTTGCCCAACGCTTACTTCATACAGAGCCGACGGCTATTATAGGTTGCCAGAGATTAATTTTTGATGACGGTCGTACCACAATCGACCTGCACTTTGGTGATATTCAATCCCAGCTCAGTTCGCTCATCCATTCTCCGCTTCACCCCGTTCAGCACTGGCTGGTATTGCCCCATCTACAAAATGGGTTAAATCAGCAGATCCATTGGCAGATGGCAAAAATCAGTGACGATGGCGCCACTGTTGCAACTATTGGATTAAACGAATCAAGCGGACTAAGCGAAACTCCTGTGAGCCGTTTCCAAGCCTGCGGCTTTGAGGAGAGGGATTTTACCTGCGCTGCAATACAGACAAACCATCAGCCTGATGCCATTTTGTTACACGAGCGCCACGTCTTACGCCAGCAAGATGCTAAAGCCTATGCCTTTAATCCTATGGCTGCAATCTTACTCTCGGACGCGCCCAGCTCGATTGCCATCATAGGCGGCGGGTTAGCCTCGGCGCATTTGGCACTGTCTTTGGCGGAACGCGGCCAAAGCACGCAGATCTTTTGTAAAGATGCCAAGCTTGGCCAAGGCGCCTCGGGCAACCGCCAAGGAGCGATTTATCCGCTGCTGACACCGGAAAATGATGAATTAAGCCGCTTCTTCCAGCAGGCATTTTTATTTAGCCGCCGTAGAGTACAGGCGCTGACATCTGTCCCCGCCCCACATCAAACGCCGATTTCCCATGATTTTTGCGGGGTATTGCAAACTGCCCACGATGAACGCAGCCAATTACGACTCGATAAAATTATTCAAAGCCAGAACTGGCCAAGTGAAATAGCCTATCGAGTCGATGCGAAACTGGCCAATTCTCTTGCGAACATTAATATTGACAAATCAGGCTTTTTCTATCCGCTGGCTGGCTGGGTTTGTCCGTACGAATATGCCGAAGCCGCAATACAAAAAGCGCAGCAGCTTACCGAGGTCAAACTCCATTTGGAGACTGAGATCCTTGAAATTGAGCATCAAAGTGAAGGTTGGTATTTAATCACCGCTAAGCATCGCTTTGGCCCCTTTGCACAAGTTGTGCTCGCCAATGGCGCAGCGCTCACGCAATTTGATGCCAGCAACAAATTACAAATTAGCCCTTTTCGCGGCCAAGTCAGCCATGTGCCCGCTCAGTTTCAATTGAGTCAACTCGCGACTGTGCTGTGCGCCAACGGTTATTTAACCCCGAGTCACCAAGGACTCCACTGTCTTGGCGCGAGTTACGTTAAAGAACCTAAGCATTTAGATTTTTGCCCGCAGGAGCAGCAAGAAAATCTCGCCAAAATGCATGAAAGTTATCCTGACCAAGGCTGGCTTGATGATATCGACATGAGTGGCAACAATGCTCGCGTTGGCGTGCGTATGGTCACGCGGGATCATTTCCCTATGATGGGCTGCGCGCCCGATGTGCCTAAAATCCTTGAGGATTATGAGCAACATCAACTCACTAAAGAAAGTCGCCACTACTGGCAAACCACGCCAGCGCCGGTGCATCAAGGGCTGTATATTCTTGGTGGGTTAGGCTCACGGGGGTTAAGTTCTGGGCCACTGGCCGCCGAATGTCTCGCGGCGCAGCTTTGCGGCGAACCAATACCACTCGATAAAGCGACTCTGTGTAAACTCAACCCCAATCGCATGTGGCTGCGAAAATTGCTCAAGGGCAAAGCGCTCTAGACAATCAATCGCTAGAAAAATAACGTTTTTGAGCGCTATAAAAAAGGGATTAAGCCATGGCTTAATCCCTTTTTAAAAATATTATTTTTAAACCAATTAAGCTGCTGTGATGGCTATCGCGTTATCAATGCTGCTAGGTTCAAGGCTGCTAGACCCGACACTACTGGATTCAACATGTCGAGGTTTTCGCGGCGCTCTGGGCCCTTTCACCCGAGTACGATTGTTGTTATCACGACTCTGACGGATGAGCGCATCGCCGCTTAAGTTCGAAGGTAGACCAGATGCTAGGCTCGATGTCAGGCTTGCAGCCTCACGGTGGGATTTAGCCAATCTGTCGTATAGCAACACATTGACCGAAGCCGCAAGATTCATACACCCGACCGTAGGCACATACACTACGGCATCGGCTTTATCGATAATCTCTTGGCCAATGGTGCCATCTTCAGGACCAAACACATAAAAGGCTTTCGCGGGATGAACAAAATCCGGCAGCGGCGTCGCGCCCACCACCAAATCGACACAGATAAGCTGAGTGTCCGCCGGAACCGCGGCTAACAATGAAGTGACGCCCGTGAGCGGAATGCGCTCGCCAGCATCTTTAGTATCGACATGGTATTGCACAGCACCCGAACGCGCGGCTAACTCGTAGCGCCTGCCAGTGTAAAATACGCCATCGACGCCATAACAACCCGATGCGCGCATAATGCCACCGACGTTAACGGGCGTTTTAGGATTCACTAAGCCGATAAATACCGCGCTGGCATCGATAGCTTGCTCACTGGCTAATTCAGTGTTAGCCACTTCGGTATGAGTCACTTGCTCATCGTCAGTCATAGGCATAACGCTAGGCAACATCAAATTCGCCTACAATCCATGCATGCAGCTGTGCCCATGCCTGTTCAACCAAGGCATAATCGGCATCATTTAATTCTTGGCGCGCGAGCGCTAAACAGTCGGTCATTTTCAACATAAGGGCATCGAGGTCGGTTGCCCCCTGCGCTTCAAGTTGCGATAACACAACGGCGACATGGCCCTGTAAGTAGCCACAGGCAAACAAAGCATCGTCATCACCATGACTAACAACGCTGGCGATCCACTGTTCTAATGCGTCTTCGTAATGCTCTAACATGGGTCTAACTCTCCATTAATACTGGATTGGCCGACACATCTGCTGCGACCAATAAATCTGGATTGGCCACCTGATACATGACGTAATCATGGTAGCCCGTCGTCACTTTATAATAGCCGCCAAGCTCGCTATCTAATTTAGGGTCGCCACTATCCACAATTAGTGGTCGTCCATCAAGTGCTTTTAGCTTAGTTTTTGTGGCAAGGATAATAATATTGTCTTTTCCGATACGCCGAATGAGCTCGGGCGACAACTGTTGATTACCGCGCCCTAAGATATGGCCTTGGCCACCAATCAGAGTGATCATCAACTTCGTCGGCTTATCTTGGGTCAGTTCGAGTAATTTATTCGCGGTTAAGTCACTGCCAACAAGGTTTTTATCTTGAATGAGATCAACACCGAGCAGGGTATTATCGAGGCCTAACTCTTCCATCACAAAGGCAACCGTACTGCCAGAGCCCATGATGTACAGTTCATCTTCCATTTGATTGATCACATCGGCGGCGATATCGGCCAGCACGAGTTCATCGACTTCCTTGCCGCCCATCTTCACCGCTTGCACATAACGCGGCTCGGCGGGCACTAAGAGCTCACCAAATCGTTTAGCGCGCACTGTGCCTTGGCGAAAAGCCACTTCGTCAATATCCATCACATCGGCGGACATCAAACTGACAAGTTCGCCATCGAGTAACATCTTGACCACCATGCCAGACGCATGGGGCGTAATACCGTAAACGCCGGAATGAATTTTCACCCCAGCAGGCACGCCGAGCACAGGGAGTTTGTCGTCGATAGTGGCTTGTTCAAATACAGAGTAAACATCGCGGGCCGTGCCATCACCACCAGCAAAAAGCAGTAAATCCAGCGGTTCATCCAGCAGCGCACGCACAACGGCCTGCGTATCCAGCGCCTGGGTTTTATCCGGAGTTTGATACACCACTCGCGTGGTAAAACCGAGTGTTTTAGCGGCGTCTTCACCCATGATGCCTGAAGCGGTAATGACTTCAATGTCATCACTATAATCACGGATAACCTCGAGGGCCTGCATCATACGCAAGGCGGCTTTGGGTTCAGCGCCTAAGGCGAGCGCTTCTTCGGCAACGCCATCGCTGCCCTTAAGACCAACACTGCCACCTAAGCCAGCCAACGGATTGACAACTAACCCTAAACGAAACCGAATCACCCTTTACCTCACTTAACGCAATCTTTTGATTTTTTATATTTTTATCTTAATGGATATGACTAGGCCGTATGGGCTGCAACACTCGGTTTATCCTTAGGGATAAAGAATACCGCCAGCATAGCGGCAAAGGCGCATACTGCGGCAAATACCCAAGACCAAACCGCCCCACTACCATCGCCCCAAATATAGCCGCAAATCCAAGTACCGAGCGCGCCGCCAGCCCCAAAACTTAAACTGGCGTATAGGGCTTGACCTTGGCTTCTGTGACTCGCATCGAAATGTTTATGCACAAATTGAATCGATGCCGCATGGGTTAAGCCAAAGGTAAAGGCATGTAATAATTGGCTAAAACCAAGCCACAACACACTATCTACCCCAAAAGCAACCAATAACCAACGTAGACAAGTCATGCCGATGCTGACAATCAATAAGGTATTCACGCCATAGCGGCCGAGTAAACGCGGCGCGAACATAAACATCACGATCTCGGCCATTGCGCCAAGGGCGACAAATATGCCCGCCGAGGATTCGGAGTAACCCGCTTGCTTTAAATATAAAACGAAGAAGCCGTAGAAAGGTCCCGCGCTCATTTGCAGCAACATCGCCGAGACTAAGAACCAAATAATCGCCCGATTCCATTGCAATGGCGGCCGCACTTGGCTGGTGTCGCGCACTAAACGATTTGCTGGTAATGGCAACGCACTGGCTAACATGCCAATAAATAATGACAAACCAATATAAGGCAACACCTCAGTGCCCCACTGACCAATGGCAAAGCCCGCACCGACAACAAGACAAATATAACCGACACTGCCCCAACTGCGAATTTGACCGTAGCGGCTGGCATTCTCGCCTAAGGTTTCTAAGGTGATCACCTCAAGCTGGGCGAGGATCGCATTCCAAAAGAAAGTATAGAGAGCCAAACTCAGCGCCATATACACAAAACCACCATGGTAGAAGAAACTCAAATACGCCAGCGCGGCGGCTCCCGCGCCCATTTTGATCAGCTCGGCGCGCATCCCCGTTCGGTCAGCCACTTTAGCCCACACATTCGGCGCAACGATGCGCGTCGCCATCAGGATGGCGAGTAAAAAGCCAATTTCTTGAGGATTAAAACCGCGATTTTCGAAGAAGACCCCAAGATAAGGGACCATAGTGCCGAGAATAGAAAAGAAGAAAAAATAGCAGGCACAAAGCCAGCGCAATTGCCGGCTTGTGCTAGAAGAAGTTGACATTAACGCATTCCATTTATCTCATGCCACTCATTGTATCGTTATCGCATACCAGCTATTTCATGCGCCTATCTCATACCCCTATCTCATTCCGAGAACGGGCGTGTGACTACGCACATCCTGATTTTGCGCTCTGTGTCTTAATAAGTGATCCATCAACACAATGGCAAGCATAGCTTCGGCAATCGGTACCGCGCGGATCCCAACACAGGGATCGTGACGACCTTTAGTGACAACTTCGGCCATTTCACCCTGAGCCGTCATACTTTGACCCGGCACACTGATGCTTGATGTGGGTTTTAACGCAATATGGGCAATAATCGGCTGACCCGACGAAATCCCACCGAGCACACCGCCCGCATGGTTAGATTCAAAGCCTTGCGGCGACATTAAGTCACGCCCTTCGGAGCCCTTTTGCGTCACGACACCAAAACCATCACCAATCTCAACACCTTTGACGGCATTAATACCCATCAGCGCGTGGGCGATATCGGCATCGAGTCTATCAAATACTGGCTCACCTAACCCCACAGGCACACCTGTCGCGATGACGGAGATTTTAGCGCCAATCGAGTCACCGGATTTTTTCAGCTCACGCATGTATTCATCGAGCGCTTCCAGCTTGCTAGCATCGGGGAAGAAAAAGGCATTTTGCTCGATTTGGTCAAGATCAATGGTCTGCGCACAAATAGGACCCAGCTGCGACATATAGCCGTAGATCTCGATACCGTGAACTTGCTTTAAATACTTTTTAGCCACAGCACCCGCCGCAACCCGCATCGCAGTTTCACGGGCTGAAGAGCGGCCACCACCGCGGTAGTCACGCATACCGTACTTTTGCTGGTAGGTATAATCGGCGTGCCCAGGGCGAAATAAATCTTTGATATTAGAGTAATCTTGACTGCGTTGATCGGTATTTTCAATCAAGAGTCCAATCGAGGTGCCCGTGGTTTTACCTTCGAAGACGCCGGATAAAATCCGCACTTCATCGGGCTCACGGCGTGCCGTGGTATATCGGGATGTCCCAGGACGACGGCGGTCAAGATCGTGCTGCATATCGGCTTCGGTTAATTCAAGCCCTGGTGGGCAACCATCAATAATGCAACCCAGAGCAACACCGTGACTCTCACCAAACGTCGTCACTACAAAATTTTGACCAATACTGTTTCCAGACATCCGCTTTGTACACCTTAGGTTATTTGTTCATCGCTCCGCGCCCAGCGAGTACTGGACAATTTATTTTCCCGCTGCAAGCCTAACTGGCAGCGGGAAAAGTCTCAACCTAATTTGTTATCTTAGGCTATTGTGCGTCGCGATAAATACCAAATACCGACTGATTTTCAACCAGTTGATCGCGGGTCAGTACGAATACGCCATCGCCACCATTTTCAAAGTTAATCCAAGTGAATGGCACTTCTGGAAACTGCTCAATCAAATGCACCATAGAATTACCGACTTCGACAACGAGTAAACCCGTTGGCGTGAGGTATTGCGCTGCATTGGCGAGTATACGCTTGGTTAAATCTAACCCGTCGCGACCTGAGGCTAAACCAATGGCAGGCTCATGATGATATTCATCAGGCATGTCGCCAATGTCTTCGGCATCCACATAAGGTGGGTTTGAGACAATCAAATCATACTGAGGCCCTTCTGGGATGGCCGAGAACAGATCCGATTGCATCGGGAATACTCTGTCCATCACACCTAAGGTTTCGATATTGATTTGCGCTACATCTAAGGCATCCTCGCTGATATCCAGCGCATCGACTTCGGCGTCTTCAAATTCATAGGCACAGGCAATCGCGATACAAGCGCTGCCAGTACATAAATCTAAAATACGTGTGACTGGCTTGTTATATAACCAAGGGCTAAAACGGTTAGCGATCATTTCGGCAATCGGTGAACGTGGCACTAACACGCGCTCATCGACGTAAAATTCAAGCCCAGCAAAACGCGCTTTGTTGGTCAAGTAAGGCACAGGTAAGCGTTCTCTCACCCGACGAATGATCAACTCGACAATTTTATGCTTTTCACTGCTGGTCAAGTTGCTTAAAATCACTTGCTGACCGATTTCTTCGGGTAAGTGTAAGGCATGGAAAACTAAGGCGATGGCTTCATCCCACGCATTATCAGTACCATGACCATAATACACATTGGCATCGTTAAAACGGCTCACGGCCCAACGTAACATATCGCCAATAGTACGTAATTCTGTCACAGCTTCATCTACAAAGATCTTATCCAAAACGTGCTCCCGCTAGTTTGTTCGCAAACATTGTAACTGAACTCTATTCAGAAACCATAGGATTCAATAGAATACCCGCCATGAATAAAGACGACGACAAAGAAGGCTTGGCGATGTTCTCAGCGCTTATCGATGGTATTAAACCCATCACGCAAAATAAGCGACACTTTCGCATGCCCTTAAAAACCAAACAGGAAATAGAACTGAAAGAGCAGCAACTGCATGCTAACAGTTATTTCTCAGATACTTATCAACCACTACTGCCTGTACAAGGGCCGATGCGTTGGTTAGAAGAAGGTGTTGACAGTTTAGAACTCAAACGCCTCAGACGTGGCGATTACCAGCCAGATTTACTGCTGGATTTACACGGCTATCGCCAATCAGAAGCCAAACTTGAGCTAGCAGCATTGATTCAAGCCTGCGTCAAACAACAGAGTCTGTGCTGCTGCATTATGCATGGTTATGGCAGTGGCATATTGAAACAACAAGTTCCCATGTGGTTAGTGCAGCATCCTATGGTGAAAGCTTTTCATCAGGCGCCTAAAGAATGGGGGGGCGATGCGGCGTTATTAGTGCTGATTGATATTGGTGAGCAGCCGCATAGACGTTAGCTCGCTATCGGTTTAGGCTTTAACATTTACTATTTAGCGAAAAAAACGGCCCATTTAATGTGGGCCGTTTGTTTTGTAAAAGAGGTATAAACCTAGATTAGCTAATACTATGCGGGGCGTGCTGCCACACAATCGATGCTTGCTGGGCATGTTTATCAATGAGCGTAATGCCTGACGTCGCGAATAATGGCGGCTCAACGCCAGCCACTAACTCACTGACTAAATAGCCCAGTAACGGCATGTGAGCAATCACTAGTACTTTATCGGCTTTGTATAATTCAGCATAAGCCACAACCAAGGCGGCTACATTGGCGGGATCGCCAGAAGGCACAAGATCATCGGCGACTAGCCACTTACGCGGCTCAGGAAAATGCTGACTCAGTTCCTGCCACGTTTGCTGTGCTCGTAAGTAAGGACTAACTAAAACAAGATCGAAATCAGCCACACTACGAGCTAGCCAGTTGCTCATCAACACAGTATGGTGCCTTCCAACATCGGTCAGTGTTCTGTCTCTATCAGACTGAGCATTAAATCCGGCGTCACCATGTCTCATCAAAAATAGCTGCATACTTCTCTCGCGACTCAAACTTGTTTTTGTTTTATCCCAATTGTAGCCCTAAAATCCGTTTCAACAAACCTCACAAGACTTAATCTTTAGTCGATAAACACAAGAGATATTTGCTAAAAACCATTAAGACTATCAATATATAACAAGCTATCGTTACCGGAGTGTCTCTTTGCAAGCCTCTCAGTCCATATATAAAAGTCCAAATGATCACCGCCAGTATCGTTATCTTGTATTAGATAATGCACTCAGGGTGTTATTGGTTGAAGATCAAGATGCCAGCCAAGCTGCCGCATCTATGGCTGTAGGCGTGGGTCATTTTGATGATCCCGCAGATAGACCCGGCATGGCGCACTTTTTAGAGCATATGCTCTTTCTAGGTACTGAGAAATTCCCAGACTCAGGCGAGTATCACGCCTTTATCAACCAGCATGGCGGCAGCAATAACGCTTGGACAGGCACAGAGCACACTAACTTCTTTTTCACCATCAATGAAGAAGTGTTTGCCGACTCCTTAGACAGATTCAGCCAATTTTTTATCGCCCCAAAATTTGATTTAGATTTAGTCGATAGAGAACGCCAAGCTATTGAATCTGAATTTAGTTTAAAACTAAAAGATGATATCCGTCGAACCTATCAAGTACTCAAAGAGACAGTCAACCCACTGCATCCATTTTCGAAATTTTCCGTGGGTAACTTAGTCACCTTAGGCGGAGAACAGGCACAGGTACGTAGTGAATTACTCGATTTCTATCAAAGCCATTACAGCGCCAACTTAATGACCTTGTGCTTAGTCGCTCCGCTTTCCCTTGATGAATTACAAGATTTAGCCTGTCACTATTTTAGTGGGATCCGAAACTTGAACTTAGTGAAAAACTATCCTCAAGTACCACTATTTTCAGAAAAAGAACTGTTGAGGCAAATCGATATAGTGCCGCTTAAGGAGCAAAAACGCTTAAGCATCAGTTTTAATTTCCCAGGAATTGATCACTACTACAAACGTAAGCCTTTGACTTATATCAGCCATATTTTAGGCAATGAGAGTCATGGCAGTCTGTTGTCGTATCTAAAAGAACAAGGATTAGTGAACAACTTGTCTGCGGGCGGCGGTGTAAATGGTTATAACTTCAAGGATTACAGTATCGGTTTACAGTTAACCGATAAAGGGCTAGGTAATCTCGATGAAATTATCAGCTGCTGTTTTGAGTATATTGAACTTATCAAAACCCAAGGCTTAGATGAATGGCGTTATTTGGAGCGTGCAAACCTGCTCAAAATGGCGTTTCGTTATCAAGAGCAAGTTAAATCACTCGATTTAGCCAGCCATCTCAGCATTAATATGCATCACTATGAGGTCGAAGACTTGGTCTTTGGCGATTATCGGATGGATGGGCTGGATATCCCTGAAACCATTGAGCTACTTGAGCTCATGGTGCCACAGAATATGCGCCTGCAGCTTATAGCCCAGTCGGTTAAAACGGATCGTAAAGCTAACTGGTATCACACGCCATACAAAGTCTGCCCAATTGCGCCACAGTCCCTAGCTCGTTGGCAAGTGAACAATATTCGCCCTGAATTACAGCTACCAGCTGCAAATCCTTTTATTGTCGCCGACTCAATTGCCCGTCCGGATAAGAGCGATGTTGACGTGCCAGTGATAGTTGCTGAATCAACTGGATACCGCATTTGGCATAAGAAAGATGATGAGTTTAATGTGCCAAAAGGTCACATGTATTTATCGCTAGATTCAGAGCAGGCAAGTAAAACGCCAAGGCATGCCGCCCTCACCCGCTTATATGTTGAAATGCTACTCGATTATCTAACCGAGCCAACCTATCAGGCCGAAGTTGCTGGATTAAGCTATAACATTTATCCGCATCAAGGCGGAATTACACTGCATTTATCGGGCTTTACCGGCAAT
This sequence comes from Shewanella sp. NKUCC06_TVS, assembly GCF_019345515.1. NCBI lineage: Bacteria > Pseudomonadati > Pseudomonadota > Gammaproteobacteria > Alteromonadales > Shewanellaceae > Shewanella > Shewanella sp. NKUCC06_TVS. The sequence goes on from NZ_JAHKQX010000012.1 coordinate 125,840, forward strand.
CAAGAAACGTTATTAGCGCTATTAATCCATAAAGCCAGAGAGCGCAATTTTACCGAAGAGCGCTTTGCCCTCATAAAATCTCAGCTACTGCGCAGTTGGCAGAATCAGACACAGGCTAAACCGATTTCACAATTATTTACTAGCCTGACTGTTACTCTGCAAAAAAGCAGTTATGAACCAGCACGCATGGCACAAATGTTGGAAGATATTAGCCTAGAAGATTTACATAACCATGTACGCGCCTTCTACGAAAAGATCTACCTTGAAGGGTTAGTCTATGGGGATTGGTTAGTCTCTGAAGCACAAGCTCTCGGCAAACGTTTAGAGCACATTTTATCTTTAGTTTCGACGCCGAGTGCAGAGTCCACCAGAGAATTAGTGAATTTAACAGGCCAAGGCACGTTACTGAGAGAGCTCGCAATAGATCATCAAGATAGCGCAATTATTGTGTATTACCAATCTGCCGTGGCAACACCTGAAAAAATGGCGCTATTTAGCTTACTGAATCACACTATGTCGTCCACCTTCTTCCATGAGCTGCGTACTGAAAAACAGTTGGGCTATATGGTAGGCACAGGTTACCTGCCGCTCAATCGTCATCCTGGACTTATTTTCTATATTCAGTCACCTACAACTGGGCCACTGCATTTATTAGAGGCCATCGACGAGTTTATTGCCGACTTTAATTATGCAGTGATGCAAATCACCAACGAAGAATGGGAAAGCACAAAGGTAGGTCTGATTAATCAAATCATGGAGCACGACGCGAACCTCAAAACTCGCAGTCAACGTTATTGGGTCAGTGTCGGCAATAGAGATTATCAATTTAACCAAAGAGAACTCGTCGTAGACGAAATCACTAAGCTCACCCGCACTGATTTACTCAAATTCATGATGCGTAAAATGCGTACTAAGCACAGCGATCGCTTAGTGTTATTTAGCACAGGTGAACAACACAGAACCCAAGCCGCGCTGATGTCAGACAAAATGATCACGGATCTTAAAGTTTTTAAGCAAACGGCAGAAAAGTTTAATTTCTAAACAAAAAACACTTTTGCTCACACATTTGTGAGCAAAGTTAGGTAAACAAACAGAACCGCTACAAATCAGTCCAACTATAGTCGTATCTTTCAGTGTTGGACGTAATCCTGATGTAAAACATGGCTAGCCCATGTTCTACCACTTCAGCACCGAACAATTTTACTGCATCTACATGCTGTTAAAAGGATTTTCTGCAGACTCCACTTTGACAAACCGCTCACTTTCTGGAAAAGTGATGTAACACAATTGTTTCATGGCATCCTCGGATAATAAGAACAAACACTATGCCTAAAGCACTCTTTAAAATCGTCTTGCTCGCTTTTTTTAGCTTGCATGCATTCGAAGACGTAAACGCATCTCCCTTTTCTGATAAATCTCCTATTATTCTCCAATCACAATCTTTTGGTGTCCCAGAAGGACTTTCCCAAAGCACTGTTACGTCTATCGTTCAAGACAATGATGGTTATATATGGATAGGAACATTTAATGGATTAAATCGATTTGATGGGAAAAACTTTAAGCATTTTTATGCTAATGATACCAGAACAGGCCTTCCCAGCTCTTTTATTAGAAGTTTACTTATTGATGATAAAGGCATTTTATATGTTGGAACCGATAGTGGCTTAGTCGTATATGATAAACTTCAAGAATCCTTTTCTCAGTATGGACTGTCGGTAAAAAGCTCTCCTGTTTGGAGCCTCAACTCAAGTGATAAGAGTTTAATTGTTGGAACTAACAAAGCAATTATAGATATAAATAACAAAGAAAAAACATACGAACTTTCAAATAAAGGCCTAAGTGAAATCAAAAAAACGATAAAAGTAGGCGACGATTATTACATAAGAGATTATGCAGGTACGTTATTTAAGCTCACCCAGAATGAATTAAAAGAGATAGCTAAAAAAACAATTGATTTCGAGCAAGAAGATCACTCAACACTACTTATATCATTAAGTGATGGACTATATAAGTATAAGGACAATAAAATAGTAAAAATTGATCCACGAGTATTTTCTCAACTCTCGAAACACAAAAACACTATTTATGGTATCACTAATAAAAATATAGTTAATATTTCTAAAAATAGCATTGTAGGACTTCTAGCCACAGATAGCACAGATAAAACATCTTCATTTTTTGCAACCGAAGATATGTTTATACTTGGCAGTATTGATCAAGGTGTTATTTTTATAAAAAAAGTAAAAAATTTAGTACAACAAACTAATTTAATAAAAGATAACACTTGGCATCTTACAAAAAATCCACAGGGTTTTCTAGTATCATCTGAATCTGAAATGATAGAACTTTTTGACGAAAACTTTAATTTAATCGAAAGTTTCAACACTCAAAGCCAAGGATATAAATACGCTATATTGAATGATGACGGGCTCTATTTTGGCACTAGCACTGGGCTATTTCTGAAGACTGCTGGAACTGTAAAGTTGATTAGTGAAAAATCAATATCATCACTATCTAGTAATAAAGACAACTCGTTAATAGCTGCTGGTACATCTGATGGAAAGGTATTGATTATCAGTAAAGGAGAAGTAATCCGTAGTGTTGATACTAAAAAAAATGAGCCTATTTTTGACATTGAATTAGAGTCGACAGATGTTATCTATACTGCTGGTCAGGGAGGCCTTAAAGAATATAAAAATGGGCTATTAAAAAATTTAAGTGAAGAAATAACATACAGCATAGTAAAAGATGATCATGGAATTTATTTTGGAACATCTACATCATTAATGTTCTACAATAAAAATAACAATAAAACTTCTGAAGTATTTTCTAACAAAAAAGAAATTTACTCCATAGTTAATAGCAATAACTTTTTGACTGCTGCATCATTAAGCGAAGTGATTATATATGAAAAGAAAAATAAGAAATCATACACTTTAAAAACGTCAAATGGAAGTCAGTATGAATATAACTCGCCGAGTGGAATAGATGTTAATGGTTATGTTTTACTTGCAGGTATCAATGGAGTTAGCTTGGTATCTCCTATTAATGTAGTAAACTACATTAATAATAGAAAAATAAACAAAACGGAAATATCAGAGTTCTTAGTCTTTAATATCATACAAGAAAATGAAAGTAACTTTGTTAACAAAAAAAAACCAACTAAAAACGAAATAACCTTAAAGTATTCAGATTATCCATTCTCATTTAATTTTATATCGCCTATGTCAGACGACTCATCTACCAACTACCATTATAGGATGTATGGCCTTTCTGATACATGGATATCAGCAAATGGAACGAACTCTGCTACATATACAAACTTATCACCTGGAAAATATACTTTTCAAGTTTATGCCGTTGATTCACTTTCCGGTGAAAAATCTGTAACAAAAGAGCTTGATGTCATTATAACGCCTCCTTGGTGGTCATCATTTCAAGCAAAATCGATATATGTAGTAATTACAATATTTATTTCATTTATAATAGTAAAAGCCATTTTACGTCGTAGAGAAACGCAAAGACAAATTGTCCTCAGCGAAGAAAGATTAAAACTTTCCCTTTGGGGAAGTGGTGATGAAATGTGGGACTGGGACATAGAAACTGGCAATATTTTTCGCTCCAATATCTGGGGAGCTCTTGAATTTCCCCGTGATGGGCATCGTTCTGGAAAATCGGATGAAGAGAGTAATATACATCCTATGGATCAGGAACGTGTTCGTGAAGCGCTTAATAAGCATTTTTATGGTGAAACAGATCATTTTGAAGCCGCATATAGGGTAAAAGGCAAAGACGACAATTGGGTATGGATTTTAGACCGCGCCAAAATTGTAGAGCGGGATGACAAAGATAATGCCCTGCGAATGACTGGAACGATTAAAAATATTAGTCAGTTTAAACAAAAGGAAGAACAACTAAAACTCTTTGAAAAAGCAATTGAAAACATTTCGGAAGGCATGTTTATCCTCGACAACGAATATCGTTTTGTCGAAGTCAACGAAGCTTGCTGTAAAATTTCATTACGTAACCGAACCGATTTTATTGGCAACTTACTCACATTTGATTTATATCCAGAAACCTTCTCCACCCAAATTAGAACTATGTTAAAACAGCAAGGTCGCTGGGCAAATGAAGTCGAAGCAGCCAGAGGTGATAACAGTCACTTCCATATGGAACTCACTATCGATGCTATCTATGATGAGTTAGGCGAATTATCACACTATGTCGGTGTTTTTTCTGATATATCAAGACGTAAGCAGCAAGAAGAAGAACTTAGAAAATTAACCAATAACGATCTCTTAACCGGACTACCTAATCGCTCCAACTTACAAGTGACCTTAAATAACCTAGTGAATCGAGAAATAGCTCATGCGCTTATGGTGCTTGATCTTGATAATTTTAAACGTATTAATGATTCCCTAGGCCATCAAATTGGGGATACATTATTAAAGCTCGTTGCTACCCGCATTAAGTCCTTACTTCCTAAAAATACCAGTATTTATCGTCTAGGTGGAGATGAATTCGCCATTGTATTAGACAAAGGTTCAGATATAAGCGCCAGTGCAGCAATAGCTAACCGTATTATTGAAGGGCTAAAACCTGCATTTGACGTTAGCAATGAACAGCTAGTCCTAGGATTAAGTATTGGTATAGTGCTGTTCCCAGAAGATGAACAAAGCGAGCAAGCATTACTGAGAAAGGCTGACATTGCTATGTACCATGCTAAGTCTGCGGGAGGTAATTGCTACCAGTTTTATTCTGAGTCCTTGAACCAACATGCAATTAGGCAATTAGAAATAGAAAATCTTATCCGTGAAGGCTTAAAAGATGATCTATTTGAAGTTTATTATCAACCTAAGGTTGATCTTAAAAGCGGTAAAATTGCAGGTATGGAGGCTTTAGTCAGATTAAATCATCCAATACATGGTTTAATTCCCCCCAATGACTTTATTCCACTTGCTGAAGAAAACGGTTTGATTGTTGAAATTGGTGAAATTGTCTTACGCAAGGCCTGTTTCGCAGCGCAGAAATGGCGTGAACAAGGCATATTCAGCGGCAGAGTCGCCGTCAATTTATCGTCACGTCAATTTGCACTGCCTGATATTCAACAGCGAATAGAGTCAATATTAAGACTCACTAAACTCCCCGCATGTCATCTTGAATTAGAAATAACTGAGGGAACCGTCATTAAACAGCCGGAAACAGCGATTATCGTCATGCAGCAATTGGCTAAAATGGGCGTCAGTTTAGCACTCGATGATTTCGGCACAGGGTACTCGTCCCTTTCATACTTAAAACGCTTTCCTATTCATACTTTAAAAATTGACAAAGCCTTTGTTGACGATATAGATAAATCTGATCGCGATCTCAAAATGGTCGATTCTATTATCACCATCGCCCATAACATGGGGCTTTCTGTTGTGGGTGAAGGGGTAGAACAAACAGCACAATTGAACATTTTACGGGCACTAAACTGTGAAGAAATTCAAGGCTATATTTTTAGTAAGGCCATAAAGGAGACCGAATTTACCCTGCTACTCCAAGAAGACATGGCAAAGCCAAACACTAGGAGTAACATTACTTAATCATTTACTCTCAATTTGATTCGGATTTATAACATTGGCACAACAAGTGCAATAGCACTATCAGTGTCAATAATAAATCAATATCAACTACCCTGAGAGAATTAGAATGATTAAAGGAATCCTAGTAACAGTTACTCTATTATCTTCAATTGGCTTTGTAGCAAATTCTGCAGCACTTGAAGCGACTTCCAATTCTGGACAAACATCGCTTGAAGCTACTGGTCATCCTGCGGTCAAATTCAAACCACTCGAAGTTGCTGGCCATCCTGCTGTGAAGTTCAAATCACTTGAGGTCGCTGGTCATCCTGCAGTCAAATTCAAACCATTCGAAGTTGCAGGTCATCCAGCTGTGAAGTTCAAATCACTTGAAGTTGCTGGCCATCCTGCTGTGAAGTTCAAATCACTTGAGGTTGCTGGTCATCCTGCTGTGAAGTTCAAATCACTTGAGGTTGCTGGTCATCCTGCAGTGAAATTCAAATCACTTGAAGTTGCAGGTCATCCATGCGTGAAGTTCATTAACTCTGAAGTTGCATAACATTAATCAGGTTAAGGAGAGTGACTATGTTAAATTCTATCAAAAAAGCACTCGGTTTATCCAAGCCAGCGCGTAAAAAAGTTAAGTTGCCTGAAGGCTTGAATCACCTTGAAGTGATTTCAGCAAAAGGTTGGTGGAACTAATTTAAGTTCTGTAGCCATGAGTCTAACTCATGTACAGTGATAGTTAATTAAGTTAGCGCAGCTTAGAAACAATAAAGGGAGCATTGACTCCCTTTAGTTTTAAGTGAATATAAAAGTACTAAATAGTCATGGAAATTACCTAACAAATTAATAAATTAGCTATTTAATATCCCTTCCTCACTATAACGGATTTTCCTCAAGGCTAAATGACTATGTGTCGTAAAGAGTGGATAAGCCAGAGGCCCGAGCACAAAACCCAGCAGCACCCAATGCTTAACAGTAAAACCTGCGGTAAATGCAGCTAAGCCGAAGTACCAAGCCGAGATTAATGCGATAAAGATAACCAGCAAAACCACAAACCACCTCTTTAAAAACAACTAAATAAATCATAAAGGTAGAGAAATTAATTCCTCATTAAAATGCGGATGCTACTCGCGTAGTCTTGGTGATTGATGCACATGTTAAATACGTCATTTTAACGGCAGGATAAAAAGTTTTCCGCACTATGCATAAACGAGCAACACTCATTCATCGCTACGCTCTCAGTACAGAACACGTAACACCGAACTCTCGATAAAGGGCTCGGGTTATACAAGATCCACATCCAATATGAACATTTTTTAGGCAAAAACATGCCTTGTGGCAATAAAAAAGCGGCAACAAACTGCCGCTTTTTTGTTCAATTTTGATTAACTATGACTTAGATTCACTGAAACTTAGAAAAAGTTCGCGTTTTCTTGCGCCATGGTTTTTAAGCGCTCACAAGGTTCGAATCTGTTACCGAATTGACTTTGATAACCTTCAAGGATCTTCACTAAGTTCGCGGCGCCTAAAGTGTCAATATAATGGAATGGGCCACCGAGGAATGGCGGGAAGCCAATACCAAAAATGGCGCCAATATCACCGTCTCTTGGCGATGCAATAATACCATCATCTAAACAACGCACCGCTTCATTGAGCATTTGTACGACACAACGCTCGGCAACCGCTTTTGCGTCTTTATTGGTGCCAGGCTTAATGCCTAACACGCCATAAACACTCTCATCGACAGCTTTAGCTTTCTTGCTCGATGCGCCGTATTGATAGAAACCTTTGCCATTTTTACGGCCTTTACGATCGTCACCTAAAAGCTTGTCAAATGCCGCTGGCGCTTTAAAACGTTCACCCAATTCTTTCTCAAGGATCGGTGAAATTTTTGCGCCCACGTCGATACCCACTTCGTCGAGTAAAGTAATCGGTCCCACAGGGAAACCAAACTTCACTAAGGCTTTATCCAGATGTTCAACACTTTGGCCTTCAAGTAATAATTGCGCAGCCTCGTTCATATACAGCGCCAGAATACGGTTCACGTAGAAACCCGCACCATCCTGCACCACTATCGGTGTTTTACCTTGCTTACGGGCAAATGCGACAGTAGTCGCAATGGTTTCTGGCGACGTTTTAGCATGGGCAATCACTTCCACCAGCGGCATTTTTTCTACTGGCGAAAAATAATGCAGACCAATCACATTTTCAGGACGCGTTGCCGCTTCGGCGATTTGGCTAATAGGTAAAGATGAGGTGTTTGACGCAAAAATAGTGTGCTCACCACACTCACGCTCAATGTCTTTCACCATTTGATGCTTAAGCGCTAAGTCTTCAAATACCGCTTCCACAACGATGTCGGCATCGTTAACGCCTTTATACTCAGTGGTTGTAGTCATCAGTGCCATTAAGTTGTCACGGGCAGCAGGCGTCATATGGCGGCGCTTTACCCCTTTATCCAACAACTTATAAGCGTAGGCTAATGCATTGCTTAAACCTTTTTCGCTGATGTCTTTGACCCTAACAGGGATTTTAGCCTTAGTGGTAGTCACAGAGGCGATGCCTCCGCCCATTAAACCACCACCTAAGATCACCGCTTTCTTCACTTTACGCGGAGTAGCACCCTCAGCGCCGGTTTCTTTCTTCATTTCTGTGGTGGCGAAGAAAATACTGCGCAGCGCTTCAGATTCTTTTGATACCACTAATTCGGCAAAGTGACTCGCTTCGACTTCTAGCCCTTTTTGCATCCCCTTCGCAATCCCTTGACGCACGCAGTCAATAATTTTGGCTGGTGCTGGATAATTACCTTGGGTTTTCTTTTCGACTTGTTTAGTCGCTTGATCGAAAATAATGTTACGGCCAAAGCTCGTGCCTTCAAGCACTTGATTAACGAGTGACTTTTTAACAGGTTTCGGTGCACGTTTACCAGCAAGCGCCATCTCAACTGCGGTTTGCAGCAAAATGGTCTGCGGTACAACATCATTCACTAAGCCCATTTTCAAGGCTTGTTTAGGACGAATTTGTTTGCCGGTTAGCATCATATCTAAGGCGATGGTAATACCGACTAAACGAGGCAAACGTTGAGTCCCACCACCGCCAGGTAATAAGCCAAGTTGAACTTCCGGTACGCCGAGCATGGTTTTACCATCGTCGCTACATATCCTTTGATGACAAGCTAAGGCTAACTCTAAACCACCGCCTAAACAGGCACCATGGATTGCCGCCACTACAGGAATTTTTAAAGCTTCTAATTCATTAAAAACCACATGCCCTTGCTGGGATAAGGCTTTGGCATCGGCCGCCGTTTTACAGGCATCGAGCATGGAAATATCCGCGCCCGCGACAAAAGAATCTTTCTTGCCAGAGATCAGCACGAGTCCACGAATATGAGGATCGCTTTTAATCTCAGCCAGAATCTGACTGATTTCAGGGCCAAACTGTGCTTTTAGGGTGTTCATGGTTTCGCCAGGAACATCCATAGTCAAAATGGCAATGCCGTCGTCGCGGCGGGTTAAATTAAAGGTCTTTTCCATGCCGATTACTCCACTTCCACTATCATAGCCACACCCAAACCACCGGCCGCACAGGCAGTCGTTAAGCCAGTTCCACCACCACGGCGCTTAAGCTCACGACACACTTGGGTGATTAAACGGGTTCCCGTTGCCGCAAAAGGATGACCATATGCGAGCGAGCCACCGAGCACGTTAAACTTGCTCATGTCGATTTCGCCAATCGCGCGGTTGCGGCCGAGTTTTTCTTCGGCAAATTTTTTCGAAGCAAACATCTGCATATTCGCTAATGTCTGCGCCGCAAAGGCTTCGTGCATTTCAATCAGGGTAAGATCTTCTAATTCCATTCCAGCACGTTTTAACGCCAGTGGCGTCGCGTAGGATGGCCCCATCAGCATATCTTGCCAGACATCAATGGCGCTAAAGGCGTAACTCTTAATGTAACCAATAGGTTGATAACCTAAGGCTTTGGCTCGACCTTCACTCATCAGGATAATCGCTGAGGCACCGTCAGTCAGTGGCGTACTATTGGCCGCCGTCACAGTACCATGTTGTTTGTCGAATGCAGGACGCAACTTAGCATATGACTCCAGTACCGAGTTTTCGCGGATATTGTTATCACGATCGATAAACTGCTTATACGGCGGTATATGCGCGACCATAACTTCGTCACGCAAATGGCCAGAAGCCCAAGTTTCACTCGCTAAGGTATGTGAGCGGTGCGCTAAGGCATCTTGATCGGCACGGCTAATATTGTAAGTTTTTGCCATCTGCTCGGCGGTTTGTCCCATAGACAAGCCCGTTGAGTACTCTGCCACCGCAGGCGGCACAGGTAATAAATCCTTTAAACCTAAACGGCGGAAAATTTGTAACTTTTGCCCAAAGCTACGGGCTTTATTCAGATCGACTAACGCATGGGCTAATTTTTTCGATACACCGATAGGCAATACAGAGGAAGAGTCGGCGCCGCCCGCAATACCGATTTCGATATTACCCGTCATGATAGATTCAGCCACGTTTACGGCAGATTGAAAGCTAGTTGCACAGGCGCGAGTGACACTATAGGCATCGGTCGACACATTCATGCCAGTACCGAGTACGATTTCACGGGCAATGTTAGGTGCAGCCGGCATTTGCACGACTTGTCCATAGACTAATTGCTCAATCAGCTTAGGATCGAGTTCTGAGCGCGCCAATAATTCATTGACCACCATTTTGCCCATATCGAGCGCCGATACGCCGTGGAATGCCGTGGCTTGCTTTGCAAAGGGCGTTCTTAAACCCGCTACAATGGCGATACGTTCACCCTTGGCGTTCGTAACCTGTTGTCTATCACTCATTTGTCACCCTCTTTATGTGCGCAATCGCTGAGAGATTTCAGGCGGCGCTATCGATTTCCGTGTTTGACCCATTGTTTTACGGCGAAAAACGCCCAATAACAGGTCTGACCATTAAAGTGTGATCTGATTCTAACTTCTTGTCAGCAAGTTTTAAACACCTGTTTGTTTTTTTAACACTAGCCAAACCCTAAGGGAATTCTTTACCATAGCTGTTGTCTATAGCCCACACACGTATTTTCAACATAATAAAACGAGTAGCATCATGCCTTTGAGTCGCTTCCACGCATTACGCACTTACCTAAATAAGGTTGTTTTAGGGCAGCCAGTATTGACCGAAAATCTGCTCATTGCCTTAATTGCCAATGGCCACTTATTAGTTGAAGGACCACCGGGGCTGGCCAAGACCCGTGCGGTGAAAGCCTTATGTGACGGGGTTGAGGGCGATTTCCACCGCATTCAATTTACCCCAGATCTACTGCCCGCCGACTTAACTGGTACAGATATCTATCGCTCGCAAACTGGCACCTTCGAATTTGAAGCCGGACCGATTTTCCACAATTTAATCTTGGCGGACGAAATTAACCGTGCCCCAGCCAAAGTTCAGTCAGCCTTATTAGAAGCCATGGCCGAAGGCCAAGTCACAGTTGGTAAGCACAGCTATAAGCTACCGCCGCTGTTTTTAGTGATGGCCACCCAAAATCCATTAGAGAACGAAGGCACGTATCCGCTGCCCGAAGCACAGCTTGACCGTTTTCTGATGCACTTAAACCTTGATTACCCAAGCGGTGAGACTGAAATCGAAATTCTGCGTCAATCCCGCAAAGAAGCACTGACCCACGAATTGCCAACCACTGAGCCGATTGCTCAGGCGGATGTGTTTGCCGCCCGTGACGAAGCCATGGAAATCTATCTTGCCGAGCCGCTCGAAAAGTACATAGTCGAAATCGTGATGGCGACCCGTGAGCCTTTACGTTACAGCGAAGACTTAGCTAAGTGGCTTGAGTACGGCGTCAGCCCGCGCGCAACCATTTCATTAGAACGCTGCGCCCGCGCCCGTGCTTGGCTGCACGAGCGAGACTTTGTTTCACCGGAAGACATTCAAGCCGTCGCGCCAAATGTATTACGCCATAGACTCCTACTCAGCTACCAAGCACAGGCCGAAGGTGTCAGCCGCGATCACGTGATCAACCACATCTTAAGTCAAGTTGCAGTACCTTAACGGTGAAGATAAAGGTGAAATAAGATGAGTGACACAGCGCGACTCTCAGCCTCGGTCGATGGCTTGCCGCTTTTTGCCGATGGCTTGCATTTAACCGAGCAAGAGCTGCTGGCGTGCCAAAATATCGCCCGAGCTATGCCTGAGCGTTATAGCCGTGCCCGCGCTAATTTAGCGGGCCATCGCAGCAGCTTAATCAAAGGCCGCGGTATGGAGTTTGCCGAGGTGCGCCACTACCAACAGGGCGACGATGTGCGCACCATTGATTGGCGCGTTACCGCTCGTACGGGCACAACTCACACTAAGTTATTTGTCGAAGAACGTGAGCGCCCTATTTTATTGTTAATCGACTTGAGCCAAAGCCTCTATTTTGGTTCGAGTTTATTGCTGCAATCGGTGCAAGCAGGACACCTTGCGACCACCTTAGGTTGGAATGCGATTAACCATGGCGATCGGCTCGGCGCCTTGATCGCCTGCGAATCTGAGCATTTAGAGCTCAAACCCCGCAGCCGTCGTCAGGGCATATTGCAATTGATCTCAGGCCTGCGCCGTGTGCACGAAAATCAGCTCAATCATGTTGGCACTGGCCAGCGCGATCCTGACCATATCCTGCGTGCCTGTCAGCGATTACAACGTATCGCCAAACCTGGCTCCTTAGTTTGGATAGTGACAGATGGCAGCCATTTTAGTCCCCAATGTATCGCGCCTCTCACCGAGCTTAAGCGTCATTGCGATGTGGGTGCCTATCTTATTACCGATCCTCTGCGTCAAGGTACACTGCCGTTACCGCACAACTTTAATTTGCCGGTACGGGATGGGGATGAGGACTTAGTGCTTACCCGCCACAGTTATCAGGCTTGGCTCGACATTCAGTTGCGTCAGCAAAAGGACTTTATCGCCATGATGCAGCAACTGCGCGTACGCACCCAGCTCATAGATGCGGGTGCTCCCCTAGCCCACCAATTGGAATTATTGCGTTAACTATGGATCCAGCAACAGTGAATTCAGAAATAGCAAATCCACAGGCAGCAGTACCTATGCCTTCTACGGCGTCAAACCCAGCCCTTGCACAACTGCAGGATATTATTCATCCCGATCCGATCGGCGCTTGGCCTTGGGCAATCGGTTATTGGCTGGTTTTAGCACTTGTGATTGCCCTCATCACACTCTTAGTTATCTGGCTAAGAAAACGCGCCCGTGACTTTGCGCCGAAAAAAGCCGCTAAACAGTTACTCAATCAGCTCGATAGACAAGCGACGTCCTATGCCTCTGACGTCAACAGCCTATTAAAGCGCACCGCCATGAGTTACCTCAGCAGAGAAGCAATAGCCTCCTTAGATGGCGAAGCTTGGGCGGCTTGGTTAGACAGCTATTTACCCGAGCATAAACGCCAACATATCGGCCCCTTATTAGCCAAACGCCATCAGGCAACGCCATTGACCTTAGCTGAAGCCAATGAATTGCATCAACTCACACAGGCTTGGTTGGCATCGAAAGCAAAACTGAGTGCGCCTGAGTCGACTCTTGTTTTAGCTAAGGGCTACGTTCAAGCTAGTGGCGACGCTCAAGCTAAAAGCCAAGCGCCAATCCAGCCAGCTGACACCAAACAACCGGAGGCACAATGTTAACAATTGCATGGCCTTGGCTATTGATATTATTGCCTTTACCTTTGATTTTTTGGCGCCAACACACAGTACAAGTGGATGGTGGCCGGCTGCAATTACCCGGAATAAGCCAAACGGGTAAACAAAGCTTAATGGCCAATACGCGTCAGAGCCGCAAACGCTACTGGCTGATGTGGTGCCTGTTAGTGCTCGCTATTGCTCGTCCTCAATGGCTTGGTGAACCTATCGAACTGCCAAGCCAAGGCCGTGATTTGATGATGGCGGTGGATTTATCCGGCAGTATGCAGATTGAAGACATGGTGGTGAATGGCAAAACCGTTGATCGTTTCACTTTAATTCAGCACGTCGTCAGTGACTTTATCGAGCGCCGCAAGGGTGATCGTATCGGCTTGATCCTCTTTGCCGATCACGCCTATTTACAGGCGCCGCTGACCCAAGACAGACGTTCAGTGGCGCAATTTTTAAAAGAAGCACAAATTGGCTTAGTCGGTAAGCAAACCGCCATAGGTGAAGCTATCGCTCTAGCGGTAAAACGCTTCGATAAAATGGACGAGAGTAATAGAGTATTGATTTTATTGACCGACGGCTCTAACAACGCGGGCAATATAGAACCAGAGCAAGCAGCGCAAATTGCCGCTAATCGTAAAGTTACTATTTATACGGTTGGTGTGGGCGCAGATGTAATGGAGCGCCGTACACTCTTTGGCCGCGAGCGGGTTAATCCCTCAATGGATCTGGATGAAAACCAACTTAAGCATATCGCCGACGTCACCCACGGCCGTTATTTTCGCGCCCGTAACAGCCAAGAGCTAGACCAGATTTACCAAGAAATCGATAAACTCGAACCTGTGAGTCGCGACCAGTTAAGCTATCGTCCGCAGGCAGATCTGTTCTATTGGCCGCTGGCACTGACATTACTGACGAGTCTGTGGATTGCCTTAGGTCAATTGCCACTCTTTGCATCGCGCCGCGTTAAACCCTCTGTCGCAACCACTTCACAGGGGAACATCAAATAATGAGCCTACATTTTATTCGTCCCGAATGGCTACTCGCCCTAGTGCCGCTAGCCTTAGCCTTGTTGAGTTTATGGCGGCAACACGAGAGCCACAGCGCTTGGAATCGTTATATTGCGCCGCACTTAGCCAAGATATTGGTCACCCAAGGCAATAAGAAATCCCGCCGTCCGTTGCATTTATTAGCCTTAACTTGGTTGATTGCGACCTTGGCACTCGCCGGACCTGCCGTGAATAAACAATCCTTACCTGTGTTTGCCGCAGAGCAAGGCCGCGTACTGGTGATGGACATGTCCGTATCTATGTTCGCCACCGATCTTGCGCCGAATCGGTTAACCCAAGCCAAATTTAGGGCAACGGATCTCCTGCGTAATCTTAAAGAAGGTGAAACAGGTTTAGTCGCCTTTGCAGGCGATGCCTTTACTATCAGCCCATTAACCCGTGATACCGGCACATTACTCAATTTACTGCCGACTTTAAGTCCTGAGATTATGCCCGTTCGTGGTTCAAACTTAGCGGCAGGCTTGACCCAAGCCAAAACGCTACTGGCTCAGGGTGGCCATATTCGCGGTGATATTATCCTGATGACAGATGGCATCACAACAGCCCAGTTTGATGAGGCTAACTCGGCATTAAATGGCACGCAATATCGCCTCGCCGTCGTCACTTTTGGCACCAGCCAAGGCGCGCCAATCCGTCTACCCGATGGACAATTACAACGCGACAGCAGCAACGAAGTCGTTGTGGCCAGCACTGATTTCGCTCTGCTGCAAAAACTGGCCGCGAATAACAAAGGCGTTCTGATCCAGAATCGCACCGACGGTAATGATCTCGCCCAATTACAGCAATGGTTAAGCGATGCTGGCGATGCGAAAGCCACAGATCTTGATGGTGAAACTTGGCAGGATCTCGGTCCTTACCTCGCCTTATTATTACTGCTACCCGCCCTTTTCAGCTTTAGACAAGGAATCGTGGCCAGTGTTGGATTTGTCACTCTTGCTGGCAGCTTACTGCTCGCGGCTGTGCCTCAGCCAGCCCATGCCAGTGTGTGGGACAATGTGTGGAAAACCACAGATCAACAAGCGATGCAGGCCTATCAATCCCAAGATTACGCAAACGCCGCTAAGCAGTTTGAGTCGCCCCAATGGCGAGGCAGCGCCCAATACAAAGCCGGTGATTACCAGCAAGCACTAAAAACCTTCGAGCAAGATAGCTCAGCCCAAGGCCTCTACAATCAAGGCAATGCGTTGATGCAACTCGGTAAACCCGATAAGGCCAAGGAGCGCTATCAAGCCGCGCTTGAGAAACAAGCTGATTTCCCTGCGGCGAAGGCCAACCTTGAACTTGCTGAAAAGTTATTGCAGGAACAGCAACAACAGCAAGGTAAAAACGAGCAACAGGATAAGAACCAAGATCAACAAGGGGATCAGCAGTCCGGTGATCCCAAATCAGGTGATCAGCAGTCTGGCGACCAACAATCCGGTGACCAAAAATCGCAGGATAAACAGCAATCTGACCAAGATACCGCTCAGAAAAATAAACAAGATCAAGCAGGGCAAGAGCCTCAGGATCAACAGGACAATGCCGACGCGGATCAAAGCCCTGAACAGCAAAAAACGGATGAGCAACAATCTGAGCAAGATAAGCAAAATGGCAATGCTCAGGACAAGCAGAATGAAGCTCAGCAGGAAAATGAGCAGGTAGACAATTCACCTGTAGAAAATGAAGCTAAGATGCAAGCGCAGGCTAAAGCAGATGCTGAAGAGCAAAAGTCAGCTGAGCAAGAAAAGCAAAGCGTTGCCGCCAAAGAAGCTCCAGAGCAAAATGCGCAAGATAAGCAAGAGGCTGCTATGAGTGAATCGGTCGAGGCACCGCCAACCAATAGCGAGCCACTGCCCGCAGAAATGCAGCGAGCACTGAGGGGCGTGAGTGAAGACCCGCAAGTGTTACTGCGCAACAAGATGCAGTTGGAATATCAAAAACGCCGTCAAAATGGCCAAATATCAAAGGATAACGAACAGTGGTGACGAGACAATTTTTTATCCTGCTACTCCTTGCCATCGGAGTGGCCCATCCCGCCTTTGCACTTAGCAAAATTGAGGCCTCGGTCGATCGCAACCCTGTGATGGAGGGCGAATACTTTGTGCTCAACATCAGTGTCGATGACGAAGTCGATACCGGTAAGCTAGACACATCCGCCCTACTGAAAGATTTTATTGTCGGCCGTACTAGCGTGAGTCGCAGCACGCAAATCATGAACTTCGATGCGGTCAAAGAAACCCGCTGGCAAGTACTGCTCGCGCCAAAACAACAAGGCCAGTTAACCATTCCAGCCTTTAGTATTGACGGCGTCAGCTCATCGCCTATTCCACTCAAAGTGGTCGAAACCGGTAGCCAGCCCGCGCAAATGAACAATCTGTTCATTGATGCCAAAGTCTCGACCGACGAAGCCTATGTTGGGCAGCTCATTACCTACAAGGTGAAACTCTATCTGGCGGTGGAATTACAAAGGGGGGTATTGAGTGCACCTGTGATAGAAGGCGCACAGATCAAACAAATCGGTGAAGATAGGGATGGTTCAGAGATAGTCGATGGTCGACGTTACCGCGTGATTGAACGCACCTATGGCATCATTCCCGATTTGCCCGGCCAAGTGAATATCAAAGGTGCAACCTTTGCTGGCGATGTGCTGGTAGAATCCCAACGCCGCGGCGGCATGTTTGGCTTTAATGAAAGCCGCCCAATGCAAGCAGGCGCGCCCTCACTGACAGTTCAAGTGAATCCCGCACCAGCAAGCTTCCAAGGCCAATGGCTGGTTGCCGATTTAGTGGCGCTAAAAGAAAACTTCCCTGAGGATATTAAAAAGTTTACCGTCGGTAGCCCTATCACCCGCACTATTACACTGTTGGCTTCCAATGCCGATGAAAATAGTCTGCCTGATATAGTGCAAACTCTGCCCGATGAACTCAAGTCATACCCAGAAAAACCCCAGCGGCAGACCTTTGTGCGCGATGCACAAATTGTTTCGCAGTACAGTATTACTTCGGCAATCGTTCCCAGCAAAGCGGGCACCTTTACCTTGCCCGAAATCAAAGTGCCTTGGTGGAATCCGCGCCTTAAACGTCAAGAAACTGCAACGCTGCCCGCGCGTACCATAGTCGTTGAAGGCGTTGCTGTCAGCGATACGCCTGCTCAACCAACATGGGAAACCAACTCCGCGGCCGATAAGGGCTGGTCTTGGCTAACCACGGTTTTTGCTACGCTATGGCTGGTCACTCTAGTCGCTTGGATTATCACCTTAGTCGCTTGGCGCCGCGCCTTAAAAAATCAAACGGCCGCCCCAATTGCAGTAAACTCTTCAATCAGTTCAGCACAATCAGTGACTGCCTCCGGCTTGAAAGGATTAGAGCAAGCCTGCGCCAGTGGCGATGTGAGTCGAATTATGTTGCAATTGCAGCGATATTTCAGTGAGTTACAGCAAACGCCTATGACATTAGATAAGATTGCTGAGCAGTCACCGCAACTGGCTGCAGCGATACAGCAACTGCAAATCAAAGCCTACAGTGCGAAGGCCGATAAGAGCCACCATACTGACAGTGCTAATACGAGCAGTGCGAATTCTAACAATACAAATAGCCACTTAAGCGCCGAATGTACCGCCTTACTTAACGCGGTTAAGGCCTGTGAGCATAAACATTCAAACCCAAAATCAGCGCCATTAAGCCCACTGAATCCTAAATAAATGATGGGGTTAATGACAAAGAAGCGAGTGCTACTATGCTAAATATTCCGCCAAAAAGCCCAAAGATAAAAAATGTTTGCTAACTGGCGCAAGAAATCCGTCGAGCCCGCGGTCTCTTCTGACATGCTAAGCAAACAACGACGATACAACAGCCTAGTCAAGGCGCTACATGCAGACATTTTCCGCTACGCCTATTGGTTATGCGGCGATAAGCACGTGGCTGAAGACATTACCCAAGAAACCTTCTTGCGGGCGTGGCGCTCTTTGGATTCCCTCAAGGATGATAAAGCGGCGAAAGCTTGGCTGATCACGATTCTTAGGCGTGAAAATGCGCGGCGTTTCGAGCGTAAACAGTTCGATTATTCCGACGTTGAGCAAGATACCTTAGAGGACAATATCTCCAATAGCAGTGAAGAGCAGACCGAGCAATATCTGATCCGTCGACAAATTGGCAAGCTGGATATCGAATACCGTGAACCACTCTTACTCCAGCTCATTGGTGGCTTTAGCGGCGATGAAATCGCCGAACTGATGGAGCTCAATCGCAACACCGTAATGACGCGTTTATTTCGGGCGAGGAGCCAATTGAAAGAATTACTTGAGAAGAATGATGTGAGAGGTCAATCCAATGGATGAGCTTAAATTTAGACGTCAAGCTTATGAAGATCCTCATAATCAAGATGCTGACTTTCTGGCGCAGATCAATGCCAAGCCAGAAAACCAAGCCCTAATCAATGAGCTTAAAAACCTTGATGCCAAACTGAGCAACGCATTGAAAGTAGATGTGGCTGAGGATCTCGCCGACAAACTCATTTTGCGTCAGCAGTTACAACAGCACCATAAACAGCGCCGGCAAACGTTTTTTTTAGTGGCCATGGCAGCCTCGGTTGCGTTTGTGGTAGGGATCAGCTTCAGCCTATTACGCTTAGGGCCTATTGATTTGGCTGAACATGCACTGGCCCATGTCTACCATGAAGATATTGCCTTGCATGTCGATCAAAATGTCAATTTTAGTCAAGTCAATGCCCAGCTTGCGTCGATAAAAGACTTTGGCAATGCCAAATTTACCCAACAACCGGGCAAAGTGTATTACACCTCTTATTGCGATTTTCAAGGGGTAAAAAGCCTGCACTTAGTACTTCAGGGCGAACAAAGTAAGGTGACACTCTTTATCGTGCCACTCGAGAAACGTATGGTGTTGGATAAAACCTTCGCCGACGGTAAATATCAAGGGATGGGCTTTGAAACGCCCGATGCATTTATTTTGCTCATAGGTGAGGATCAAGCTGACCTTAGCTATATAAAAGACGAAATCAAGAATATATTTATTTAAGCTATTGTTATAATTTGCATTTAAAAATCAATCTCCGATATTTTCATGTTATCGGAGGTTAGATTTCAATCACACTTACATCTGCTAATGGGCGCACGTTCAAACATCTGGTAGCATGCTTGCCACTTTTAATAATAAAAAGATGGGAAAAGGCAAGATGACGATTGAAACCCCGATTTTAATCACATTTGTTGGTTACTTAGTATTGATGATGGGCATAGGTTTTTGGGCTTACCGTGCTACCGATACTGTTGATGATTATATTTTAGGTGGCCGCAAAATGGGCCCCGCAGTGACCGCACTCAGCGTGGGTGCATCTGACATGTCAGGTTGGCTGTTACTGGGGTTACCCGGCGCAGTTTACTTAAGCGGCTTAGGTGCAGCCTGGATTGGCGTAGGATTAATTATTGGTGCTTGGCTAAACTGGTTATTTGTTGCCAAGCGACTGCGCATTTATACCCAACTCGCCGATAACGCCCTCACTTTACCGGATTTTTTCGAGAAACGTTTCCACGATACCCAAGGCTATCTCAAGCTCGTTTCCGCAATCACTATTCTGGTGTTTTTTACTTTCTATGCCTCCTCTGGCATGGTCGGTGGCGCGATTTTGTTTGAGAAGGTCTTTGGGCTTGATTACACCGCAGCCCTCGTGATTGGCTCGGCCATCATAGTCGGTTACACCTTTATTGGCGGTTTCTTTGCCGTGTGTTGGACTGACTTTTTCCAAGGCAGTTTAATGCTCATCGCCCTATTGATTGTCCCTTTCGCCGTTTTCGCTCACCCCGAAAGCCATGCAGGTATTGAAACGATCGATCCCGCGATGTTGGCATTGGTCAATGACAAAACCACTGCCATCGGCATGTTATCTTTGCTCGCATGGGGCCTAGGTTATTTTGGTCAGCCACATATTTTGTCGCGTTTTATGGCGATAGGCAGTGCCGATGCCCTGCCCTTGTCACGCCGTATTGCCATGAGCTGGATGGTGTTATCTCTCATTGGCGCATTAGCCACAGGTATCGCAGGCTCGCTCTATTTCGCCAAAGAGCCATTAGCCAATTCTGAAACAGTGTTTATCCATTTAGCTCAAGCGGCGTTTAACCCATGGATTGGTGGGCTATTAATCGCCGCTATTTTATCGGCAATCATGAGTACTATCGACTCACAGCTCTTAGTCTGCTCAAGTGTCATCACCGAAGATTTCTACCGTAAATGGTTGCGCCCAAAGGCCGATGATCGCGAGCTAATGATGGTAGGTCGTTTAGGCGTACTCGCTATCGCTGTGATTGCAGGTGTGATTGCCCTCAATCCTGAAAGTAGCGTGCTCAGCCTAGTAAGTTATGCTTGGGCTGGCTTTGGTGCGGCCTTTGGTCCCGTAGTCTTGTTATCCCTGTTTTGGAAGCAATATAGCCGTAATGGCGCTATCGCCACTATTATTGTCGGTGCATTAACCGTGGTGATTTGGAAGCAACTCACTGGTGGCATTTTTGAAGTATATGAAATCCTTCCTGGATTTATATTCGCGACTATTGCGGGTATTTTAGTCAGTAAATTCTCTGCTCCAAGTGAAAAAGTAACGATAGAGTTCGAACAATTTAAGTCTGCACTCTAATCTAGATATGCTTCCATATGTTTAAAAGCGCACAAGTGTGCGCTTTTTACATTTTGTATCCTTTTAAATACCCTACACACCATTACAAACCGTTAACTTTAATTGAAACCCATAGCAGCACCCAAAGCCCTTCATATCAAGCATCTGGCCAGACCATTCAAGCATACTAAAGTATCACTCTTGTTTTAAAGACTTTTAATTAACTGAAAATTAACATTTTTCACTTCTGGTCGGACTTGTTGAGGGTACATTGAATCCATAAGATGCCGGAGACTAATAAATGGATTTAAATACTTTCGGCGGACTAGGACCGAATAAAAATCCAATACTTATAAAAAATAGAGAGAATAATAATGAAAACATTCAACAAGACACTCATTGCCGTTTCTGTCGCATTAGCAAGCACACAAACCTTAGCTTCAGGTTTTCAACTAAACAGCCAATCAGCAACAGGTATGGGCCGTGCATTTGCGGGTGATGCGGTTATTGCCGATAACGCTTCTGTGTTATCACGTAACCCTGCTGCTATGGCATTATTCGATAAAGATGCGATCTCCTTCGGCTTAACTTATGCCGATATTACTGTTGATGTTAAAGATGTTAACTTTGCCGGTGGTGCCGTTGACTTAGGCAGCATCGATGACGCGGGTAGCTCTAAAATTATCCCTAATATTTTCTACATCCACCCCATCGACGATAAGTTCGCCGTAGGTTTTGCCGCTTTCTCTAACTTTGGTACCGGTACCGATGCCAGCTCACTTTCAAAGAGTTTACCAGCAGGCTCACCAGCACCTTATGATCTGCTTGGCGAAACTGAAGTAACAACGGTTAATTTTAACACTAGCCTTTCATACCGCATTAATGACATGTTCAGTATCGGTGCTGGTATTGATGCCATTTACGGTGAAGGCCGTTTAACCCGTAACATGGGCGCGACACCTCTGGTTGACGTCGACGCTGACGGTTGGGCGTTTGGTGGTATTGTGGGTGCCACAATTGAGTTAGATAAAGACAATCGTTTCGGTATCAGCTACCGTTTCAGCCCAACAGTGAATGTTAAAGGTGATATCAACACGATCAGCACTAAAGATCTATCTGCCGTTGGTTTAGGTTCAAAAACAGCACTAGCGACAAGCTTTGACAGCTTAGACGTACCCCTTGCAGATATTTTCCAAGTTGCTGGTTTCCATCAGCTCACACCTAAGTTTGCAGTGCACTACACTGCGCAGTACACCCAGTGGAGCAACTTTGAACAAATCACGGCTAAAGATGGCGTAGCCACTATTATTCCAGGTCAAGCGGGTGCAGGTACTCAACTGCAAGCTGGCGACGTTGCGCTGAAAGAATACCAATGGAAAGATTCATGGTTATTCAGCCTAGGTGGTACTTACACAATCAACGAACAATTCACCGTTCGTGCAGGTTATATGCATGACCAAGGCGT
The DNA here is from genome assembly GCF_019345515.1 of Shewanella sp. NKUCC06_TVS. NCBI lineage: Bacteria > Pseudomonadati > Pseudomonadota > Gammaproteobacteria > Alteromonadales > Shewanellaceae > Shewanella > Shewanella sp. NKUCC06_TVS. The sequence continues at coordinate 148,238 of NZ_JAHKQX010000012.1, forward strand.
TGTGGACGAAATCAGCTCTATTTCATTCCCAGACTCTGACCGTAACTGGTACACAGCGGGTATGAGCTACCATATCAACCTACAAAACACTGTTGACTTTGGTATCGCTTATATTAAAGGTGAAGAAGTTCACCTGATCGAAAACAGCGCAATCGCAGGCCCTGTTAATGCTATTACTGAATCAAGTGGTATGTACTACTCAGTTCAATACAGCTACCAGTTCTAAGATAAATTCCTAACACCAAAAGCCGCATTTTTTGCGGCTTTTTTGTATCTTAAGCATTTATTGCCTAAAGTTAATTCATACTCCTGTAAATGCAGCTACGGCTATGGCTAAAGTCATTGGACTCGGTGGAATTTTCTTTAAAAGTGTCGATCCCGTTGCCTTGGCAACTTGGTACAAAACCCATCTTCAAGTCCCCATTGAAAACTGGGGCGGCGCCGCATTTTATCACACAGATAAATCAACGCTTGGCTACCATGTTTGGACCCCTTTCGCCCATAGCACGGACTATTTCGCCCCCTCAGATAAAGGGTTTATGTTCAACTTTGTCGTTGACGATCTAGAGCAAGCCCTAGTACAAGTAGAGCAAGGTGGCGGTCAACCGATTGGTGGTATCGAAAATTCAGAATTTGGCCGCTTTGGCTGGTTTATTGACCCTGATGGCAATAAAGTCGAATTATGGCAGCCAAGCGCCATCCCTCCTGAAAAATAAAATGCTTTAAACAGATATTTCAAAACTCATCTCTCAACATAATCTCCTATGCCTTAAGCGGCATCTATTCCGAATAAACCCAGTGCATGACTGAGGTTTATTCGGTATCGTAGACTGAGTTCATCTAATCAAGAGATTCTTTTTATGGAAAAAAGTAACATCCTTCCTGCCCTGCTGTTAGGTGGTTTCCTTTGCGCTGGACTTGTTTATGTAGGCCAGACAGCAAGCTCAGCACTATTGCAAATGAAAGCCATGGAACGCACGGTCACGGTAAAGGGCTTAGCGGAAAAAGAAGTCAAAGCCAATGTGGCAATTTGGCCTATCAATTTCACTGAGGTCGATAACAATCTGCCTAAACTCTACGAGACGGTTCAGCAAAAAACCGATCGTGTTGTGGCGTTTTTAAAGGAACAAGGCTTTAGCGACAGCGAAATTACCGTCTCTTTGCCTTCAATTGAAGATCGCCAAGCCCAAGGTTATGTCGATCCTAACGTCAGATACCGTTACTCGGCAAAAGTGAACCTATCGGTTTATACGCCACAGATTGATCTCATGCTGAACACCCGTAAGCAAATGATTAACTTAGTAAAAGAAGGTATAGCGATCGCCAGCCAAGATTATGATAATCGCACTGAGTTTCTGTTTACCGATCTCAACTCCGTCAAACCTGTCATGGTGCAAGAAGCGACTCAAAATGCCCGCGAAGTGGCTGAAAAGTTTGCTAAGGATTCGGATTCTCGCCTCGGAAAAATTAAAAGTGCGAGTCAAGGCCAGTTCACCATTTCAGACCGCGATAGCAGCACACCTTACATTAAACAAATTCGCATCGTTTCCACACTAACCTATTATTTAAATGACTAAATTTTAGGCTTAATTTGAAGCTCTGAAGCATGAGGAATAAGGCGCTATAGGCCTTATTCCTTATCCCTAAATTAGGTAAAAACACTACATTAAATTTTTCTAATAAATATTGATTGCCTATTGAAAATAACTCCATTAGAATTTTCTCATAAATTACATCTGGGGTGATATAAGTTATGACATCAATTTCTCGTGCTTTTTTCTTACTGCTGGCACTTTCCAGTACTCAAGCTCAGGCTGCCTCAGTCGAAACCATCGAAGTCTTAAATAAACCCTATCCGAATTGGGTCACCTTAGACGCCACCATTGAAGCAGTAAAAGCAGCGACGGTATCGGCGCAAACCTCTGGTCGTATTGTTAAACTCAACTACGATGTTAACGATGTCGTCCCCGAAGGAGCCGCCCTACTGGAAATTACCAGTAAAGAGCAAGGCGCTGAACTGGCAAGCTTTGAGGCTGATCTAGCCAAAGCGAAGGCTTTAAATGTCGAAGCTCAGGCACAATACAAACGTTATAAAGAGCTATTTCCCCAAGGCGCGATTTCTAAGGGCGCGATGGATGAAGCCACCGCCAATGCTAAAGCAACAGAACAAGCCGTCAGTGCAGCACAAGCCCGTGTCATCAAAGCCAACGAATCCTTAAAATACACTGTCGTTTCAGCGCCTTTTAGTGGCATAGTCACTGAGCGTTTTGTCGAACTTGGCGAAACCGTAAGCCCAGGACAAGCACTACTTTCAGGGTTTTCCGCGAGTCAAATGCGCGCCATTACCCAAGTGCCACAGCGTTACATTAACCAACTTAAAAATTCCCCTGAATTTCTCGTCCGTTTAAGTGATGGCCACGAGTTCACCTCAACTGACCTCACGATTTTCAGTTTCGCCGATCCCGTCAGCCACAGTTATCAAGTGCGAATTAATCTGCCAGAAAATGAAGCCAATCTTCAACCTGGTACTTGGGCAAAAGCTTCCTTTAAAAATGGCGATCGGGAAAAAATCCAACTGCCCGCCTCTGCACTACTCACAATGAACGAACTGAGCAGTGTTTACCTTAAGCAAGGCGAAGCCTTTGTGCTGACCCAAGTCCGTGTCACTGAGCCCTTAGATGGCGAGGTAGAAGTGCTTGCGGGCCTTAAGTCGGGTGACAAGGTGGCCGTTGATGCCTACCAAGTGTTGCTCAGCAAGAAGCAATAAATTCCCTAGCGACTTAAGCTTTGTCGAGGTTGTTTTATGAAACATGCCCCAGTACCACAAACCACACTTGGGATTTCCGGACGAATTGCCGCTGCCTTTCAAAATAGCGCCATCACGCCACTATTAGCACTTCTCGGGCTCTTACTTGGCTTATTCGCCATTTTGGTGACACCAAAAGAAGAAGAGCCACAAATTGATGTCACCTTTGCCGATGTGTTTATCCCTTTTCCCGGTGCGACACCCACGGAAGTTGAAAACTTAGTTACTCTGCCAGCGGAACAAGTAATCTCCGAAATCAAAGGCATAGATACTCTGTACTCGTTCTCCCAACCCGATGGCGCGCTGATCATCGTCATCTTTAAGGTCGGCGTTGCGCGCAATGATGCCATCGTCAGCTTATACAACCAGATTTATTCCAATATGGATAAATTGCCAAGGGGCGCTGGCGTGGGCGATCCGCTAATTAAACCCCGCGGCATCGATGATGTGCCCATTGTCAGTTTGACCTTGTGGTCTAAGGACAGGCAAGTGTCTGCTGAGCAGCTAACCCATGTCGCCCTTGGATTAGAAACCGAAATTAAGCGTATTCCAGGCACTCGCGAAATCGATACCGTTGGCCAGCACGATATGGTGGCCAACATACGTATCGATCCCGCCAAGATGAACAGCTTTAATCTGACCTACGATAAGTTAAGACAAAGTCTGAATGACAATAATATGGTCTCTATGCCTGCATCCTTAGTGCAAGGCAATCAAGAGATTAAAGTTCAGGCTGGGCAGTTTTTACAATCCATCGACGATCTCAAGCAATTAGTCGTCAGTGTCTATCAAGATAAACAAGGCAAAAATATTCCGATTTATTTGGCGGATATTGCTGAAATCAGCTTAAAAAGTGATATCCCGAAACAGAGCGTTTGGCACGCAGATAAAACCGACATTTATCCCGCCGTCACAATCGCAATTGGTAAACAAGCAGGCCAAAATGCCGTCGACATCGCCGACAGTGTGATTGAGCGGATAGCTAAAGTCGACAATGTGTTGATCCCGGCAAATGTCGAAGTCACAGTGTCACGTAACTATGGCGAAACCGCGGCGGATAAATCTAACACCCTTATTTTAAAACTGATTTTTGCCACCAGCGCCGTAGTCGTACTGGTCTTTTTAACCATGGGCGCACGCGAATCCTTAGTCGTGGGTGTAGCCATTATTATCACACTAGCGATCACCCTTTTCGCCTCTTGGGCGTGGGGATTTACCTTAAACCGCGTGTCCTTGTTCGCCTTGATTTTCTCCATCGGCATCTTGGTCGACGATGCCATAGTCGTAGTAGAAAACATCCACCGGCATATGGCGCTCGGCAAAAAGTCCTTCAGCGAGCTTATCCCAGTGGCGGTCGATGAAGTCGGTGGCCCGACGATTCTGGCGACATTTACAGTTATCGCAGCCTTGCTGCCGATGGCTTTTGTATCGGGCTTAATGGGGCCTTACATGAGCCCGATCCCCATCAACGCCAGTATGGGCATGTTAATTTCCCTCGTTGTGGCATTTGTGGTCACTCCTTGGCTCAGTCGTAAACTGCTGAAACATAATGACCAACACGATACTGCCCAAGCCTCGCACGAGGATGAAGCTGAAACTAAGATGGTGCGCCTCTTTACTCACTTAATTGGTCCTTTCCTGCTGGGTAAAAATGCCCGTAAGGCAAGAGTGGGACTGGCTGCCGGCGTATTTGTGTTAATCGGCATCGCCGTCGCGCTCCCTGTCGGTCAGCTCGTGGTGCTTAAAATGCTGCCCTTCGATAATAAGTCCGAGTTTCAAGTGATGGTGGACATGCCAGAAGGCACTCCCGTAGAGCAAACACAAAGAGTATTGCAGGATTTGAGTCGCTACCTAACAACCGTCCCTGAGGTCGAGCATCTGCAATTGTATGCGGGCACTAACGCGCCAATGAACTTTAACGGCTTAGTGCGCCACTATTTCCTGCGTCACAGCCAAGAGCTTGGCGACATCCAAGTGAACCTAGTGGATAAGAAACACCGCAAGCGCGACAGCCACAGCATAGCGGTATCGGTGCGAGACGAACTGCAGCAAATTGGCGAGCAATATCAAGCCAATATCAAAGTGGTTGAAGTGCCACCAGGACCACCAGTGTGGTCGCCGCTGGTTGCAGAAGTGTATGGCCCAAGTCCCGCTATTCGCGAGCAAGCCGCATATGAGATGCAGGCGCTGTTCCATGAAACCAAAGATGTGGTCGATATCGATATTTTCTTGCCCGCCGCCCAGCAAAAATGGCAAGTGATGATCGACCGCAGTAAAGCCAGCCTGATGGCCGTGCCCTACAGCAATATTGTCGACTTGATTGCCACCTCAGTTGGCGGCAAAGATGTGAGCTATTTACATCAAGCCCAGCAAAAACAACCGATACCGATCCGCCTGCAATTAAACGAAGGCGCGAAAGTCGATTTAGAGCAAGTGCTGAATATGAAGTTACTGAGCCAAACGGGGCAATCTGTGCCTGTCTCTGAGCTGGTGACCATCAAACGCGGCAAAATCGATGCACCAATTATCCATAAGAATATGATCCCTATGATCATGGTTGTCGCCGATATGTCGGGACCACTGGACAGCCCGCTCTACGGTATGTTCGATATGGCAGGCAAAATTGATGGCGTCGATGGTTTAGGGTTTGATCAGCATTATATTCACCAACCCACAGGGTTAGACTCAGTCGCCGTGCTCTGGGATGGCGAATGGAAAATCACCTACGAAACCTTTAGAGACATGGGTATCGCCTATGCGGTCGGCATGATTGCGATTTATTTATTGGTAGTCGCGCAGTTTAGATCGTATCTGGTGCCGCTTATTATCATGGCACCAATTCCACTGACTGTGATTGGCGTAATGCCTGGACATGCCCTGCTCGGTGCCCAATTCACGGCAACGTCCATGATAGGCATGATAGCGCTGGCGGGGATTATTGTGCGTAACTCGATATTATTGGTCGATTTTATTAATCAAGAAACCGCATCCGGCGTGCCCTTTGAGCGGGCAGTGATCCACTCTGGTGCCGTGCGAGCTAAACCTATCATGCTGACTGCATTTGCAGCCATGATAGGAGCATTGTTTATTCTTGATGATCCGATTTTCAATGGCTTAGCGATCAGTCTGATCTTTGGTATTTTTATCTCGACCATACTGACCTTAGTTGTCATCCCTGTGCTGTACTACACGGCCATGAAAAACCGTATGAATACTGTTCAGATACAAACACAAACACAAACACAAAACTAACCACAACAAAGGCCATCACCAAGATGGCTTCAAGGAGTAAGGTATGTCATTAGAACGCAGTATTATGGCTTTTGCCGGATTGATGGTGTTACTGTCACTGGTGTTAACCGCCTATGTGCACCACAACTTTCTGTGGTTAACCGCATTTGTTGGCGCTAACCTATTCCAAAGTGCTTTTACCGGTTTTTGCCCTGCCGCCATGGTTTTACGCAAATTGGGTGTAAAATCAGAGGCTGAAATTGCTAAGCAAAGCTAAGCCACATAAAGTCACTACTTAAGAGTTAAGATAAGAGTTAAGAGTTAGGTGAGCAAGTACACGCTTGGCTAATACAAGCGTGCCGAAAAGCCGTCAAGGAGAGATAAAGTGACCCACAACCTCGAAACCCGTGGCCAAAGTCTAATGCGCTTAGCCCGATTAAGCTTGCAAGCACTGGTACTCATGCCACTGCTGCTAATGCCCATGATAGCCAGCGCCGCCGACCAAGATCCTGCAATCGCATGGGATAAAATTGCCGCAGGCGCTATGGTGCTCGATGTTAGAACGCCTGAAGAATTTGCCGAAAGGCATTTAGCGAATGCGGTCAATATTCCCTTTGAGCAAGTGACAGAGGAGTTTGCTAAGCGCGGCATAGCCAAAGATGTTCCCGTAGTCTTGTATTGCCGCAGTGGTCGTCGTAGCAGTATTGCGACCGAAGCCTTAGTCGCTGCCGGATACACCCAAACCTATAATGGTGGCGGTTACTCCACCTTAGTTGAGGCGCAAAAAACACCCGCTAAGTAATTTACTATCATCAAATTGGCTCTAGTGTGGGGAAGTAAGGATAAATCACTTAAATACTGTCACCTCGCTCTAGTCATTCAAGGTTTAACGGCTAAAAGCGCCCTAGGGCGCTTTTTTATTGTCTAAATAGAATATCGAAATTAAGCAGGGGTGGATTAATAGGTTCTTACCAGATTCATTGTGGACGAAAGAGCACAGGATTTTTTAGTAGTTCTATAAAATAAGTAACACCCGTATTCCCAAAAGCCTAAGTAAAGTCAATCCATTGGCAACTGCCACCCTATTGACAGCCTGTTGCAACAATTTCGCATAATCAATCACTTGATGAAATATCATCATTATGATGAAAACTTAAAGTTTGTTTTTGTTATTTTTAATTACAAAAAAATATATATATAAATTTCAATGCATTGCTAACAGCAAAATCAATCAAAAACCCGTATATGGAGTCGTAAATTCGTATTCACTTATTCACGTTTATCACATAAAAAAACAAATATTGTAATAAAATTTGGTTACAACTCGTTACAAGTTGAATTTATATGCACTATAAATGCCTATTAAATCTAAACACTTACCAACCGCCATACCGTTAACAAATTATTTACAAATACTGTGGTCGCAGATAAATTCACTAACCGAGTAGCATCTGAGTCGTAGTTATTCTTATGAAACATAAAATAATAATGATTAACACTAAATTGACCATGGAAGAAGAACATGACAATCAACAGAACCACTAAAATAGCGTTAAGCCTTTCAAGCTTAGCTATTGCGATCTCAGCCGGTGTACAAGCAGCACCACAAGCCCCAGGTTTTGCCGCAGCATTACAAGCACAAACCTCCCCACTGCCAAAGCGTTACATTGTGAAGTTTAAAAACACTGATGCCGCGGCCATCATGTCAGCCAATAGTGTGCAATCAACGAGTGATCTGCAGTCACTCAATGACGCGGCAACAGATACGCTACCAACCACAATGAATTATCAGCCACAAATGGCTGAAATCAGTGCCCAACATACCGCATTAAATAAAGTACAAGCGAAGGAAATGAAGCGTATCGGCCGCAGTAACAGTTACTCGGTGAAACTCGATGCCAAAGGGATCAATGCCTTAAAAACCCGTGCTGATGTGGAATATGTCGAAGAAGATATGCCACGCCGCTTTCTAAGTGAAAGTACGCCTTGGGGCCAAACTTTTGTGGGAGCAACCCAGCTAAGCGATAGCCAAGCGGGCAACCGCACTATTTGTATTATCGACTCAGGCTACGACCGTAGTCACAGCGACTTAGGTGGCAACAATGTCACAGGGACCAATAACTCAGGCACGGGTAACTGGTTTGAGCCGGGCAATAATAACGCCCACGGTACCCACGTTGCGGGGACGATTGCGGCGATTGCCAACAATGATGGCGTGATCGGCGTTATGCCAAATCAAAATGCCAATATTCATGTGATCAAAGTGTTTAATGAATCTGGCTGGGGCTACTCTTCATCCTTAGTCGCTGCCGTAGACACTTGTGTCACCAACGGCGCCAATGTTGTCACTATGAGTTTAGGTGGTTCAGGTTCTAGCACCACTGAGCGTAACGCTCTGGCCGCCCACTATAATAATGGTGTTCTCCTGATTGCTGCTGCGGGTAACGATGGGAATAGCACTCACAGCTACCCAGCATCCTACGATGGCGTCATGTCTGTCGCCTCTGTGGATAACCATAAAGACCACTCAGCATTCTCCCAATACACCAACCAAGTGGAAATATCAGGCCCTGGTGAAGCCGTTCTATCGACTGTTACCCGTGGCGAAGGCCGTTTAGCCGATATCACTATCGGCAGTCAGTCTTACTTTGACTCAGGTGTCGTGCCGCACAATCGCCTGATATCCTCTGGTGGCAGCTATGTCCCCGCACCATTTAACGGTACCAGCACTGCAACTTTGGCAGAATGTACCGTTAGCGGCACAAGCTTCAACTGCGGCAACATGACCAATAAGATTTGTTTAGTGGAACGTGTTGGTAATCAAGGCACTAGCTACCCTGAAATTAACGCAGCTAAAGCCTGTAAGAATGCGGGTGCCAGTGCGACGATTGTTTACAGTAACGCGGCATTACCCGGCTTACAAAACCCCTTCCTTGTCGATGCTAACAACGAAATCAATATGGTTTCTGTATCTGTTGATCGTGCAACAGGCTTAGCATTGCGCAATCAACTGGGCGCCACAGTCACTGTCAGCAACCAAGGCAATAAAGATTACGAGTACTACAACGGTACATCAATGGCGACACCGCATGTGTCAGGTGTTGCGACCTTAGTGTGGAGCTACCACCCAGAATGTAGTGCGGCGCAAGTCCGTAACGCATTGAAAATGACCGCCGAAGATCTTGGTACTGCGGGTCGTGACAACTACTATGGCTATGGTTTAGTTAATGCAGTTGCAGCAAAAGCCTTCCTAGATGCATCTTGTACTGGTCCAACGGGTCCTGTCGATCCAACCGAACCGGGCGATAGTGTTCTGGTGAACGGTGTGGCGAAAACAGGTTTAGCAGGCGCAACAGGTGAAGAATTACATTTTTCATTTGAGGTTCCTGCAGGTGCAACTAACCTAGGCTTTGTGATGAACGGTGGCACAGGTGATGCGGACTTGTATGTGCAATATGGCGCGGCGCCAACCACCACTAATTACGATTGCCGTCCGTATAAAAGTGGCAATAGTGAGTCTTGTCCAATCACCAACGTACAATCAGGCACTTACTATGCCATGGTGAAAGGCGATTCGGCTTTCACTGGTGTGTCGTTAACGGCGAACTACACAGCGTCTAATGGCGGCGGTACGCCAACGAGCTATAGCAATACTGATAACTATAATATTCCTGATAACAAAGCGGCGGGGATCACTAGCCCAATCACGGTTACTCGCACAGGTGATTCAGGTACTGTGACTGCAGTCGTGAACATAGTCCACCCTTACATTGGTGACTTAAAAGTGCAGCTGATCAGCCCTTCAGGAAAAACGGTTACCCTGCATAACAACACAGGTCTTGGTGCAGACAATATCAACAAGAGCTATACCGCAGATATGACAGGTGCGAATTCGAACGGTGTATGGAAGTTAAAAGCCGTAGACAGTGGCCGTGGTGATGTTGGTTATATCGATAGCTGGGAACTGAGCTTCAAATAAATCAAAATCGATACTCTTACTGATACTTAAAAGTAATAAACGGAAAGAGCCTGCAATTGCAGGCTCTTTTTTTTACAAAACATGTTATTCAATATCTTTGAGAATTTCAGGCTCAATCAACACGCTGGTTTCATTATCCGATAACCAAATTTGGCCTTCACTAATCGAAACTTGCAATGCCATATTACGCCCAACAAAGGCTTCCATCGCCGTGACGGACTCTTCGGCAATATTCCACACTTTTAAATTCTGATAACGCTCTAACGCTTGCTGATTCTGTTTCCACCAAATCGGTACACTGCGGCCACCATAGGTAAAGAGCTGCACGACTTTGGCACGGCCGCTGGCCTTTCGCAGCCATTTTTCATCGGCCTGACCAAACTCAACCCACAGATCAATTTCACCAGATAGGGTTTTGTCCCATAGCTCTGGCTCGTCATCGACGCACAGACCTTTACTAAAACTTAAGGTTTCGCTGGCATTCACAATAAACGCGAGTAAACGCACCATCATGCGGCCATCGGTTTCGGAAGGATGCTGGGCAAGCGTCAATTGATGGTCTTGGTAATAATTCCGATCCATATCGGCTATCTGTAAATTGACTTTAAACACGGTCGCCTTGAGGGCCATAGTCATCCTAAATGCAGAGTGAAATCCTGAAACAGCGAAATCCTAAAATAAGGCTGCCGAGTCTACCTGAGACTCGGCATTAGCTCAAACGAACAATAGAATACGCCCATGAAATCGAACATAAAGTGCAATCGAATAGAAGGTTAAATCGAACCCAAGGCTGAATCGGTAAGAAATTAAATCGCACCGGGTCGCAGATGTTTAGCCATGGGGAAATGGGCTTTCAACAAGCTGATTTTTTGCGTATCTGCTACCAGTAGCATGCGCGTACCCAGCTCATACTGTTGACTCAATTCACTGAAAGCGGGTAAAAAACCGCGATCTGCGTCGCGGCGAACAAGTTCAGTGAGTTCGACACTCAAATCCCCTTGGCTGTATATCCAATCGAGGCGCTGCAATAGCGGCATGGCGGCGAGCGGCAATAAGTCCACAGACGTTGCATCATCCAACAAAAGGATTTCGCCGCGGCTGACTAAGTTATTAAACGCATTATGGTAATGCTCGGTGGTACGACTATCGAAACGGTCGCCATTGGTATCGAAAAAACGCTCCCAAAATAAGCGGCGTTTCGAGGTTGAATCGAGTTTATCTTGCACTTCGACACGTTTATCGGCGACAAAATCGAATAACGGTTTGAGTGACTGCGGTAGACTAGATTCTAAACGCGAGCGAATCGTGCGTGCAAATACCGGTGCTGCGCCCGCAGTGCTGATCGCGACCACTAAACGACCTCGATCAACAATAGAAGGAGTGATAAAGCGGCAAAAGGCCGGATTATCAACGGCATTAACCCAGATACCACGCGCGGTAGCTAAGGTCGCTAACTCTGCATTAAGACTGTCGTTTGCCGTAGCTAAATACACTAAATCATAATTTTGAATGTCGGCATGGACAACTTCACGCTGGGATAACAAAATGCGGCCAGCATCTGCATAACGTTGCACTTCAGGGTTCACCTCTGGCGCTACCACGTGGATATTGGCTTCAGTACGTGTCAGCAGTGCTAACTTACGGCTCGCCACATCGCCCGCACCCACCAGTAGAACATTCAAATTAACCGTATCGACAAACAAGGGAAAATATTGCATTAGATGAGATCCTGAACGCTTAGTCCTGCACGACTGGCAGTTGACGCTGCACCCAGCCCTTATAGCCACCAATCATAGATGCAACGTGGGTGTAACCCATAAGTTGCAGATTATGGGCAGCCAAGGCGGAGCGCGCACCACCCGCGCAGTAGAGTAATATGGGTGTATTTTTATCGGGGAAACGCGCTTCGATATCACGCTCTAAAATACCCCGGCTTAAATGTTTCGCTTGGGGTAAATGATCTTGCAGCCACTCACGATCCTCACGCACATCAACAAGGTGCCAGCGGTCATCGGCCTGATAAGCTTCGATTGTCACTTCGGTGATATTAGGCAGAATAGCGTCAACAAGGGCGGGAAATGCATTGGGATGCTGCATCACTAACTCCTAGATAAGATATTGAATGACATGATGAATGTCAGCTTATCAGCAAAGTGTAATCTTCTCATCCTGCAGACGCAATCTTTCAGCCTCACCGCAAAGCTGAGAAAGTTGCCAGTGAAAGGCTAGTTGTGGCTTTCGCTGCGCTCTGAGCTACATTGCCAGCAAAGCTCAAAACTGCCTTCATTAGTCTCATGGCATTGCACACACTGCCATTGCGGACTTTCAACATCCAACGCATTCAATTGAACTTGTGCCGACGCGTATTGGGACTCACCTACCCATAACTCGACGTTTTGCATCCCAGTAGGGAGTTCACCAATGCCGCCTAATAACGCTTCACCTCTGAGCTCAACATGAATGCCACAGGCCTCCAATAAACCTTTCCATGTATGGGCCTGCAATAAATTACCACCAGCAACTAACACTTTACGTTCTTCCATGCGACATCCTACGGCTACAACTCTCTAGAATATGGGGTGCCGACATCCTACTGCTAAATAGCCGAGGCTGTCGAGCGCTGATTTTTACATCAGTTGTTAAATAAATTAACATTCACTTTTTACAGCATAACTGACTATAACTTTGTGAGTTTGCTAGCAGAATGTCAGATACGCCTCAAAATTGATGCAAAAAAAAGCCACCTCGTCGGTGGCTTTTTAACTCCAAATTAACCTTTAAGGCATCATAGGAGGTTGGTCTGCGCCTTCTTTCTCAATCTCAACTGGCATCATGTGTTCACGATTGATACCCAGTTTAACGGCCAAGAAGCTAGCCACATAGATAGAGGAATAAGTACCCACAAAAATCCCTAACAGCAATGCAGTCGCAAAGCCATGGATCATAGTGCCGCCCTTAAGGAACAAGGCCACAACAGTCACCAAAGTCGTGCCCGTTGTAATAATGGTACGGCTCATAGTTTGAGTGATTGAAATGTTAACTATTTCTTCAGGATCGCTCTTACGCAGCTTAAGGAAGTTCTCACGGATACGGTCAAATACCACAATAGTATCGTTAAGTGAGTAACCCACCACCGTCAACAAGCCCGCCAATACGGTCAAGTCAAATTCCAATTGGAATAACGAAAACACCCCTAATGTCACGATGACATCGTGCGCCAGTGCCGCTACAGAACCAAACGCTAAGCGCCATTCGAAACGAAACGACACATAGATCATGATACAAATCAGCGCGACTAATACCGCTAATGCACCTTGCTCTGCCAGTTCTTTACCCACTTGTGGGCCAACAAACTCAACACGCTTCTGCTGCACTTGTGGGTCAACTTTCTGCGCGGCTTCCATGACAGACTTAACCTGCACATCGCTCTTAACGCCTTCTTTCACCTGTAAACGTACAAGTACGTCACGGCTAGAACCGAAGTTTTGCACGATCGCACCTTCGGAATCTGGCGTCGTCAGTTGCACACGTAGCGCATTCAAATCAACCGGCTGAGTAAACTCCATTTCAACAACAGTACCGCCAGTGAAATCAAGACCCCAGTTAACGCCATTAGTTGCGAGCGATACCAGCGAGCCCAGCACTAAAACTGCCGACATAATGCTAATAGGCAGTGCATGGCGGAGGAAGTTTACTGTATGTTTTAAGGATAAAACTTCAATCATTGTCACTTCCCCTTAGATAGACAGAGTCTTCACGCGCTTACCACCCCAAATCGCGTTAACGATTGAGCGAGTACCCACGATGGCGGTAAACATAGAAGTCGCAATACCTATCATTAAGGTCACAGCGAAGCCTTTAATCGCACCAGTACCTACGGCAAACAAAATGAGCGCAGTGATGAAGGTGGTGATGTTCGCATCGGCGATAGTTGAGAAAGCATTACCATAACCTTCATGGATTGCCTGCTGTACGCTACGTCCTGCACGAAGCTCTTCACGAATACGCTCATAAATCAGCACGTTGCCGTCAACCGCCATACCGACCGTCAACACCATACCGGCAATACCGGGTAGGGTTAACACAGCGCCAGGGATCATAGACATAACGCCCACAACCATGACTAAGTTTGCGGTTAAAGCCAGGTTAGCAATAAGCCCAAAGCTACGGTAGTAAACCAACATAAAGAGTAAGACAACTGCCATACCCCATACCATAGCTTGTACACCGCTTTGAATGTTTTCAGCACCTAAGCTTGGACCAATGGTACGTTCTTCAACAATTGATACAGGAGCAATCAAGGCACCCGCACGCAGTAATAGCGCAAGGTTTTGTGCTTCACCATGACTTAAGCCAGTGATCACAAAGTTACGGCCTAAACGGGCTTGAATGGTCGCGACAGAAATCACTTCTTGGATTTTCTGCATCTTAACGCTGCCATCGGCATTGCGATCACCACTGTCTTTATATTCGATGAACAAAGTCGCCATAGGCTTGCCTATGTTGTCTTTGGTCACGTCAGAGAAAATGGTACCGCCTTTAGCGTCGAGGTTGATACTGACCTGAGGACGACTGTACTGGTCAAAGCTAGGTTGTGCGCCAGTGATATGGTCACCCGTCAACATCACTTCTTTCTTCAATATCACAATGCCACCTTCGCGGCGCTGATACACTTCAGAACCCGCAGGTACACGGCCTGATTGCGCAGCATTCGGATCGGCTTTGTCATCCACCATGTGGAATTCAATTGATGCGGTTGCACCTAAGATTTCCTTAGCGCGAGCCGTATCTTGCACACCTGGCAGCTCAACGATAATGCGCTCGGCGCCTTGACGTTGTACTACAGGCTCAGCCACACCTAACTCGTTAACACGGTTACGAATGGTAGTAATATTTTGTTGCAGTGCTTCTTCTTTAATCTGCTTTAGATAAGCTTCACTCATCACAGCTTGCAGCGCGAAATCTTCGCCACGGCTAGCGTCGGTGAACACCATATCTTTATTGCGAGTCTTAAGGAAACGCTCGGCAGTCGCTAAGTTTTCAGCATCACGGAACTTGATTTCAATTCCAGTAGCATTAACACGAATACCAGCATAACGAATGGTTTCTTCACGTAATTGTGAACGGAAATCAGCAACTTTAGCTTCTTCCATCTTACGAATCGCTTCGCCCATGTCCACTTCCATTAAGAAATGCACACCACCGCGAAGGTCAAGACCGAGCTTCATTGGGCTACCACCTATGGACTCAAGCCACTTAGGCGTCGCAGGCGCTAAGTTAAGTGCCACAGTAAACTTGTCACCTAAGCTGTCAGCAATCAGTTCTTTCGCCAGTAGCTGTTGATCCGCATTTTGCAAACGGACCAACAACTGACCTTTTTCAAGCTCAGAGCGCTTTACCGCAATGCTCTTACTGGCTAACAGCTCGTTCACACTGGCTTGGGTAGATGCTGTTACTTCAGCACCTCGAGTCGCCACCACTTGCACCGCATGATCTTCACCAAAAAGGTTAGGTACGGCATAGAAACAACCTATGGCGATGACGAGCATCACCATAATGTTTTTCCACATTGGGTATTTATTTAACACGCCTGAGCCCTCTTGGCTTACAACGACTGGATAGAGCCCTTAGGCAATACAGCTGCAATATAGTCTTTTTTGATCGTGATTTGTGTTGTGTCGTTCAAGCTCAGTAACACGTAATCGCTTTCGTCGCTGATTTTTGCAATCTTGCCTAAAATCCCACCACTGGTTAACACTTCATCGCCTTTGCCTAATGAAGACATCAGATTTTTGTGCTCTTTAACGCGTTTTGATTGCGGACGGAAAATCATGAAATAGAAAATCAGGCCGAAAATCGCCAGCATGAAAATCAGTTCCATCGTGCCGCCACCTTGTGGTGCGCCGGCAGCGCTTGCATATGCATTTGAAATAAACATAGTTTTTCTCTTCTTATTAGCAAAAAATCAATCGACTAACTCTGGTACTTCGCGACCTTGACTGGTATAGAAGTCCGCCACAAAGGCGTCTAATGTACCCGTCTCAATCGCACCGCGCAAACCTTCCATTAACATTTGATAGTATCTCAAGTTGTGAATGGTGTTTAAACGCGCACCCAGAATCTCATTACAACGATCTAAGTGGTAAAGATACGCCCGTGAATAATTTTTACAGGTATAACAATCACACTTAGTATCAAGTGGTGACGTGTCATCTCTATGGCGCGCATTGCGTATTTTGATCACACCTTCACTCGTAAACAGATGACCGTTGCGGGCATTACGGGTTGGCATCACACAGTCAAACATGTCAACACCACGACGTACACCTTCAACTAAATCTTCTGGTTTACCGACCCCCATCAGATAGCGAGGTTTGTCTGCAGGAATTTGCGGGCAAATATGCTCAAGAATGCGATGCATATCTGCTTTAGGCTCACCTACGGCCAAACCACCGACGGCATAACCGTCAAAACCAATATCGACTAAGCCTTTTAAGCTTTCGTCGCGTAAATCTTCATACACACCGCCCTGAATAATACCGAAGAGTGAGTTAGGGTTCTCTAAACGGTCAAATTCATCACGCGAACGTCTTGCCCAACGCAAAGACATCTGCATTGACTTACGCGCTTCATCTTCAGTGGCAGGATACGGGGTACATTCGTCAAAAATCATCACCACATCACTGCCCAATGCATCTTGAATTTGCATTGATTTTTCAGGATCTAAGAAGATTTTCTCACCATTTATGGGCGAACGGAAATGCACACCTTCTTCGGTGATCTTACGGATATCGCCAAGACTAAACACTTGGAAACCGCCCGAGTCAGTTAAAATAGGACGCTGCCAGTTCATAAAGTCATGCAAGTCACCGTGCTTACGCATGATCTCTTCGCCTGGGCGCAACCATAAATGGAAAGTGTTACCGAGCAAAATATCCGCGCCAGTGGCACGTACTTCTTCCGGTGTCATGCCTTTCACTGTGCCGTAGGTTCCTACCGGCATAAAAGCGGGGGTTTCTACTGTGCCACGATCAAAAATTAACCGACCACGGCGCGCACGCCCGTCGGTAGTGTCTAATTCAAATTTCATAATTCACCTCGCCAGATAAACAGTCTGACTACATTTTTAATGGCTAATGCCATTTTGATTAACAATAGAGATGGGGACAGCGTTAAAAGGTTCAATCTTTTAACGAAAAAAATTGCCGCACAATCTCACTTTGGGCGGCTATTTTAAAACAAAATCTTGGTCTAGTGGGCTTTTTTCGTCACAAACATCGCATCGCCATAGCTAAAGAAGCGATATTTTTGCGTGATAGCATGTTGATACGCCGCCATAACATGATCAAAACCGGCAAAAGCACTCACTAACATGATCAAAGTTGATTCAGGTAGATGAAAATTTGTCACCATAGCATCGACCACTTGGAATTCATAACCAGGGTAAATAAAGATGTCGGTATCGCCGCTAAAAGCTTTGAGCTCGCCAAGACTTGCGCGTGCCGCACTTTCTAAGGAGCGCACTGACGTCGTCCCTACGGCCACCACACGTTTACCCGCAGCTTTGGTTTGCGCGATTAAATCAACCACATCCTGCGGCACATTCGCCCACTCGGAATGCATCTTGTGTTCAAGAATGGTATCGACACGCACTGGCTGAAATGTTCCCGCGCCCACATGCAAGGTCACAAACGCGACATTCACGCCCTTGGCTTTTAATGCATCGAGCATGGCATCGTCAAAATGCAAACCCGCCGTTGGCGCGGCAACTGCGCCAGGATTTTGGTTATACACGGTTTGATAGCGCTCTTTGTCGGCATCTTCATCGGGTCTATCGATATAAGGAGGCAAAGGCATGTGCCCTACTGCTTCAAGCACTTCTAAGATGGTTAACTCGGATAACAACTCAAGTTCAAACAAAGTATCGTGACGGGCGACCATCTTCATCTGATAGCGACCGTCGAGATGGATTAACGAATCCACTTTAGGGGATTTAGAGCTGCGAACATGGGCGAGGATACGCTTATCATCAAGCATACGCTCGACTAAAATTTCTAACTTACCGCCACTGGCCTTTTGACCAAACATGCGCGCGGGGATCACTCGGGTATTGTTGAACACCATTAAATCGCCGGAATTAATCATCCCCAGCAGATCGGTAAACTGCTTATCGCCTAACGCACCAGAGTTGCCGTCTAAGGTTAACAGACGGGATGCATTACGCTGCGCCATAGGATAACGAGCGATCAGCTCATCGGGGAGATCGAAAGAAAAGTCTGCAACGCGCATATTGGCCTCTAGATAGCTTAGAACGGCGGCTAGTCTATGGTTAGAGGCCAATAAGATCAAGATTACTTATTGCCAGTGTCCACTTCTTGCTCGGGTTCCACTGGATTGATGCCATCTTGGGGCTGATTGTCATCGGCATCGAATTTTAGCCGCGAGCGACTAAAGTCATCCATGCTGAAACGGTGTTGTTCAAAGGGGATTTCTATTAGCACTTTTTTGCGCTTCTGCTGCTCGTCTTTACCAAGCATTTTGGTGAACCAGTTCCACATCATCCATGATCCTAAAAAAGGTTATTGATTTTATTTCACTTTTCCCATATCGATTACTATATCAACGTTTAAGTAAGCCATAATTATTCACGGCGAATCAAATGTCATTATCAATAAAAAGTGAAAAAATACTGCATTTTTAGCTTCGGCGCTTTCCTAAGCGCGCTTGTGCATGATACCGTGAACCGACGTGGTTAACCAAGCACAAATAATGAACTTTCTTACACACTTACATCTCGCCGACATCAGTAAAACCCACCTTGCTGCCAACGTAGCAGGTAACTATATTCAAGCGCCAATTGCACAAGCCCCAATGGAGTTACGCCAAGCTTTATGGCTAAACCAAGAGATTAATACCCTCTGCGCCAGCCATGAATTGACGATTGAATTAATGGAAGCTTTCCCTGCGCCCTTAAGAAGCATAGCAGCAGAACTCATGGCGGTGAGTTTCGATCACTATTTAGCTTACTATTGGGAAGAATATCACCACCAACCCTTGGATGAATTCAGCAGCAAGGCCTATGACGCGCTAGATGCTTTCGCCACGCAAGGTGTTGATCCATACCATCCAGAGGCATTATTTACACTCTTGCCCACAATGCGCAGCGCCGATTGGCTAGGCAGCTACACCACCGATAAAGGATTACAACACGCCTTAGCACAAGTGGCCAAACAGCATCCGCAAGCCGCACTGTTTAAAGATGCCCATAAAGTCGTCAATAAAATGCAGATAGAAATCGAAACCGCGTTCCGCACTTTTTATCCGCAGCTGATGGCTTATACCCGTATTTGGAGCCGTAAGACACCTACAGAATATTTGCCCTCCCCCCTCTAAGAATAAGCAAGCATGAGATTATGCTGTGTGCCTGCGTAAATTTTGCTAGTATGGCCGCGCAAAAATGAGGACAAGATGCAGATATTTGATTACCAGCCCCCAGCAGTTCCTTGGCTAGACATACGCTATAAAGATAGAGATCTGATTATCATCAATAAACCTTCGGGATTATTATCTAATCCGGGTCGAGCGGCTCACACCTTCGATTGCGCGTTAACCCGCTTACAAGCCCTTTATCCAGAAACGATTTTAGTGCATAGGCTCGACTGCGCGACCTCGGGCATTATGGTGTTCGCCCGTAATAAAAAAGCGGAGTCGCATTTAAAAACACAGTTTCAAGATAGACAGAGTAAGAAAGTCTATATTGCCGAAGTGATGGGACATGTGCTGCAAGATCAGGGGATTATTGACCTCGCGATAGTGCCAGACACTGAACATCCGCCCTATCAAAAAACGCTACAGGCGGGAGAGACTGGCGGCAAAAGCGCCCTCACTCACTACCGTGTATTAGAGCGCCGAGAAAACAGCACCTTAGTCGAGCTTTCGCCAGAAACAGGCCGCACCCATCAATTGCGTGTGCATATGCTTGCCCTAGGCCATGCGATTTTGGGTGATGAGTTTTATGGTGATGCCGAGGTTATCAAGGCCAAACCGCGTTTATGTTTACATGCACAAAGCTTAAGTTTGACCCATCCCTATTCGGGTAAATCGCTGTTTTTTAGCAGCAAACATCCATTTACTGAATAACTTAAGCCACTCGTTACAATTCCATAAAAGCAAAAGGTCGCGACTTAGCTCTTAGCTATCGTGCGACCTTAGTTATTTACTGATTCGACTGTCGTCGTTTAAGCGACGCGTATACCTTGACCAAAATCGACATCAGCCGCTAATTTTTCCGCTTGGAAATAGCAGCCCTGCTCATTACAAAATTGTAATTGCTGCGACGATGTCACGATAAAGAATTCACCAAAGAAATTGCCACCAACATCCTCTAGCTTATGGCCCTCAGGGGTTTGCGTCATATAGACTTCATCTAAACTATGGCAGCCATCGCTAAACCAAGTTTCTAAAAAATATTTATCGTCTTCTTTATAGAGGGTAATTTTGTCACCCAATAAAGGACGCCCATCTAACCAACGACCTATAATTTCACGATTTTGCATATCTGTCTCCCGCCAATGAAGGCGACGGCGTTTTTCAATCCCAGACATCCTGATATCCTTATGCAATACCCAATCACCTAAAGTGAATGTCAGTTGTGGTAGTACATTAAGCATAGAACCCATTTAACTCTTTACTCCCCACAGCAGCAAATTACTTCAAATTGCCCGTCAAATGTAATTTTTTGGTTAATTCAAATTTGCTAAATATTTAAAATATAAAAGATAAATACCTTTGACTAATTAATCGGCAGTGTAGCTCAATCTAAAAATAAAAACGCGATCTTTATCACTATTTACTTATCGCTAAAGTAAAGGCAGCTAAAAGACTTATCCTCCTAGATGAATGAGTTTGTTACATCTTTTATTGCCAATTTTAATAGGGTTTCTGATATAACCCATAAGTGAATTACCGCACAAATAAGACCAAGTGATATTTCAATATCCCTACAAAACAAAAATAAAGCAGGAAGCACTATGCATAACATTCATCGTCGTCACTTTCTTAAAGCAGCGGGTGCCGCTACCGCCGGACTCGTCACAGCCAATATTGCCCTCAACGCCTACGCCAGTAGTGTCGCCCCTAAACCACAAACGGGTAAATCCGTTATCGGACTCATAGCACCCAAGATGGACGTGGTTCGAGTTGGCTTTATCGGTGTTGGCGAGCGTGGCTTTAGCCATGTCGAGCAATTCTGTCATTTAGAAGGCGTTGAACTTAAAGCCATTTGTGATACTCACCCAGCGGTGCTGGACAGAGCCGTGGATCATATCGTTAAACTGAATCGGCCAAAACCGGCAGTCTATACTGGTAATGACCTGAGCTATCGCGATCTGTTAAGCCGCGATGATATTGATATTGTGATCATTTCTACTCCATGGGAATGGCACGCACCTATGGCGATAGAGACGATGGAAAGCGGTAAACATGCCTTTGTCGAAGTACCGTTAGCACTCACAGTAGAGGAATGCTGGCAAATTGTGGATACCGCCGAACGCACTCAGAAAAACTGCATGATGATGGAAAACGTCAACTACGGCCGTGAAGAACTTATGGTACTCAACATGGTACGCCAAGGCGTGTTTGGTGAGTTGCTCCACGGTGAAGCCGCTTATATCCACGAGCTACGTTGGCAGATGAAGGAAATAGACCATAAGACGGGCTCATGGCGAACTTATTGGCATACCAAGCGCAACGGTAACTTGTACCCGACCCACGGTTTAGGGCCAGTATCCCAGTATATGAACATCAACCGCGGTGATAGATTTGATTATCTAACCTCGATGAGTTCACCCGCTCTTGGCCGTGCGCTCTATGCTAAACGTGAATTCCCCGCCGATCATGAGCGTAATCAGCTCAAGTACATCAATGGCGATATCAATACCAGCCTGATTAAAACCGTTAAGGGCCGGACCATCATGGTGCAGCATGACACGACGAGCCCAAGACCTTACAGTCGCCACAATTTGATCCAAGGGACAAATGGCGTGTTTGCCGGCTTCCCGAATCGTATCGCCGTCGAAAATGGTGGCTTTGGTCAGAGTTACCACGAGTGGGATATGGACATGCAAAAGTGGTATGACAAATATGATCACCCTCTTTGGCAACGCATAGGCAAAGAAGCTGAAGTTAACGGCGGCCACGGCGGCATGGACTTTGTAATGTTATGGCGCATGATTTATTGCCTACGCAATGGCGAGGCCTTAGATCAGGATGTGTACGATGGTGCGTCTTGGTCGGTGGTGAATATCTTAAGTGAACATTCAGTCAATGACCGCAGTAATTCAGTCACCTTCCCAGATTTTACCCGCGGCGCGTGGCAAACGGCCAAACCCTTAGGGATTGTCGGCGCTTAAGCAGCGGCTTTCGCCAAACTCATTATGATGGGTTCACCATAAGGATAAGTGCCTCGGCCTTATCCTTTTTCTTAAATGAAGCCTAGAGATGCCCGCACTATCAATAGCAAGCAATTAGGGGCAACAAACTCATGATAAGAAACCAACTATAAACGCTAATAGTAGCCAATTTCTTTGATTTTCAAAGAAAAATCACCACTCTGCAGGGCACCAATCACTAGCCCTAGACTACAGACTTGGCTTAAATCTATTGCCACTCGGGAAATCGGTTTACCCCGACATTGGGGCAAGAAGTCACTGAAGGGAATTTCTATCCGCTGCCAATTCAAGACTCTAGCGCCACTCACGCCAAACGTTTGATGACTGGGCGCGGGCATAGGCGCTTGATAAACCGTGCTTTGGGGTGTGTCGACATCCTTTAAATTCACTTTATAGTCTTTAGGTCGGTCGCCATCGAGTTCGACATAGATCCCAGTAAATCCACTGACATCAATAGGGTTAAACTCACAACGCACTGAAGCAAACCCGCCGCCATTGGCCAGCGATACATGGCCACTAAACTCACCATAGCCTAAAGGTGACACCGTCATCTTACTGCGAGACAAACCGCCCATCACAGTGTCATTTATCCCATACCAGGGCTTTGCAGCATCTAGCACTCTAAAATCAAAAAAGATCATAACGACTCCCATAAAAAAAGCAGCCACCTAAGTGACTGCTTCCATAATACTTTTCAATACGAATAACAGCACTCGTTAACTCAGTTTAGCTTTATTCTCAGCGGCTTCACAAGCGGCAGCGGTAAAGATAACGTCAGTAGAGCTGTTCAATGCGGTTTCGGCTGCATCTTGAACCACACCAATAATAAAGCCGACAGCGACCACTTGCATGGCGACATCATTAGAAATACCAAACAAGCTACAAGCAAGTGGGATCAACAGTAATGAACCACCCGCTACACCCGAGGCGCCGCAAGCCGAAATAGCGGCTACAACGCTCAATAGCAATGCGGTGAGTAAATCGACTTGAATGCCCAAGGTATGCGCGGCAGCTAAGGTCAATACCGTAATAGTGATCGCCGCGCCGCCCATATTGATGGTGGCACCTAAGGGAATAGAGACTGAGTAAGTGTCTTCATGCAGATTTAATTTTTCACACAGCGCCATATTCACCGGAATATTCGCCGCACTCGAGCGGGTAAAAAATGCCGTCACGCCACTTTCACGCAGACAACGAAATACCAACGGATAGGGATTACGTTTAATCTTCACGTAAACAATTAAAGGATTAACGATTAAGGCAATAATGGCCATCGCACCTAATAATACTGCCAATAACTGCGCGTAACCCGCAATTGCGGCAAAACCGGTTTCAGCAAACGTCGCAGCAACTAAACCAAAAATACCAATAGGTGCTAAACGAATAATGAAATGCACCATTTGCGAAATGCCGTGGCTCATGTCGGCAAATACTTGCTTAGTCGAATCGCTAGCATGATGTAAGGCTAAACCTAAACCCACACCCCAAGCAAGAATACCAATATAGTTGCCCGTCATTAACGCATTCACAGGATTATCAACCAGTTTAAATAATAAGGTATGGATCACTTCACCAATACCTTGTGGAGGGCTTGTACCTTCCACACCAGCAACCAAAACTAAAGTCGTGGGGAAAATAGAGCTTAAAATCACAGCAGTTAACGCAGCGGCAAAGGTCCCCAATAAATACAGGATCACAATTGGGCGCATATTGGTTTGCGTATTTTTCTTTTGATTGGCAATCGACGATGCTACTAAGATAAATACCAGTATTGGAGCAATCGCTTTTAGTGCTCCAACGAATAAACTGCCTAAGAAGGCGATATCTTTTGCGCTATCGGGTGAAAAACTCGCTAACACCACACCAGCGATAATCCCTAATAAGATTTGTAATACGAGACTGCCATTAGCCAACTTAGCTAATAATGATGATTCTTGTTTCATGGTTTAACCTGTCGTTATTATATTTCGGTTGAGATCCCCAACGCGCACCTTCGGAAATGAGGCCAATAAGGTTTTTATAGGATGTGACTAGACTTGTCTAGTTTTGCGGGGAAATAAGCTAACTAAATTACCCTTGTCCCGCAAAAAGCATACAAAAAACTAACAAGCGCCTTATTGGCGCTGCTTCATGGCTAAATCGGCACCACGCAACATAGCATCAATCAACTCGTGGGCATCGAACTTAGTCAGCGCTTCATTTGCCCCCACTTGGTGGGCCTGACTCACGCTTATTTCGCTGGATAAAGACGTGTGTAAAATGATGTATGCCTTGGCAGTCAGTGGATTATCACGCACCTCAAACGCCAGTTCATAACCATCTAGTCCCGGCATCTCGATATCACTCACCAGAATATCTATGGGGTGATGCTCTAGTGCCGCTTGTTCCATCATGACTAAGGCTTCTTTACCGTCGGCGGTCACTCGATAAGGGATGTTGATCATATCAAGGGCGTCGGATAACTGTTTACGTGCCACCTTAGAATCATCCACTAACAGGATATTCATGGGTTTGAGTTTCTCACGCTGCACATCGGTCAAGATTGCCCGATTTGCCTGTGGGTTATTCGGGAAAATTTTCGACAGCAATAACTCAACATCGAGTAATTGTACTAACTGGTCCTCAAAACGAGTCACGCCAGTCAAGTAGGCATTCTTACCCAAATTAGCAGAAGGCGCCTCAATATCGCGCCAATTACATTCAATAATCTTATCGATACCACGCACTAAAAAGCCAATGATCATCCGCTGACAGTCAGTGATGATGATGTAGCATTTTTCCCGCTCTTCAGGAGCTATCGGCCGATAACCAATCGCAGCCGCCATATCTATGATAGGAATCGTATGGCCACGAATAGTTGAAGCGCCAAGAATCGTCGGATGAGATTGGGGAATTTTGCTTAGCTGTGTGTACGGCACCAGCTCACGCACTTTCAACGTGCCTAAGGCAAACACTTGAGTCTGTGATAACCGAAACAGTAGTAATCCCTGTGACTGACTTGCCTTACTTTTCATAATTAGATAAATAACTCACTAAAAACAACCTTCGGATAGCTTAACCTTAACACAGTAAAATTTTGATGACTAAGGTCAAACGAATGAAACTATTATTACCTATTTATTAATAGGTTCGATGCCAATCGCCGACAAGTGCTTAGTCTTGTAATGCGTACAAGACATCAAAGGCGAATTGATCCCAACCTTCGGCAGTAAAAGCGATATCGCGAATATTACGAACTTGGCTCACCGCATGTAATGGCGCTGCACCATTGACCATCAAGTAATAGGCCATGATAAGACTGGTGCGATCCTTGCCAGAGCGACAATGGATCACTACAGGCAGCTCATCGGCTTCACATTGCTGAATAAAGGCGAGTGCCTTGGGCAACTGAGCGACACAAATCGCCACATCCCCATCTTGGGGCGGCACATTGCGCGAAAAGGGAATACATTCGTAACGTAAATCAAGCTGCTTAAACGCACTCGGCTCGCAGCCCTCGCCCCCATTGACCGACAGAATGGCACCAATACCGGCCTCTTTGAGCGCTTGTAAATCCCAAGGATCTTTATTAGGGCCACTGCGCCCTGCGACTTTACCTTCAACTAACCAGAATAAGTGTTGCATAAACCTTACCTACGACAAGTGAGATGACAAGGAACGCCAGAGATAAGCTAAGAATAGCTTGTTTCCAACGACTTAAGATTTTTTACCCCAAAATTCAGCATTGGCAGGCGGTAACTGTTTACGTTTTTTTTTACCCATACCTTCAGGCTTGGCGACAGGTTTAGCTTGTTCTAACAGTTCGGCTGGCATTTCATCATCGGCTTCAAAACCGACAATTTGCTCACGCACTAACTTAAGTTTGTTCTTTTTCTCTATCACGCCAAAGTGGTGATAATCCTCATGGGAAATCAAGGTCACGGCTAAGCCTGCTTCACCGGCGCGGCCACTACGGCCAATACGATGCATATAATCTGCAGGGCTCCTTGGTAAATCAAAGTTGATCACCACAGGCAGTTTATCGATATCGATACCACGGGCGGCAATATCGGTCGCAATTAACACACTGATCTCGCCATTTTTAAAGCCATCGAGCACCCGCATACGCGCACCTTGGGCTTTATCGCCATGGAATACTTCGGCAGTGATCCCACGTTTAGACAGCTTTTGCGCTAAGTGATTACAGGTATTTTTGGCACTCACGAAGATCAACGCCTGTGACCACTGATGTTCTTTAATCAGATGCGCCAATAATGCGGTTTTCATCGGACGATTAACTGTAATCACCCGTTGATGAATCGTGCTTTCTTGCTCACTTTGCAATTGATATTCAAGTGGATTATTAAGCAGTTTTGCCGTTAACTCACGGACTTCTTCAGGGAATGTCGCAGAGAATAATAAGGTTTGTTTCTTGACGGGCAAAGCGTCGAGCACTTGAGCTAATTCTTCAGTAAAACCAAGGCTTAACATGCGGTCAGCTTCATCGAGCACTAAGGCGCTGACACGATTGAGTTTGATGGCATTACTGGACAACAGATCTAACAAACGACCCGGCGTTGCTACGAGTACGTCGGCGCCAGAGCGTAGACTCTGCATTTGCGCATTCACCGACACACCGCCAAACGCAGCGACAATTTTTAGCTTGCCATTAAGATGTGAGGCATAGGATAAAAAGCTGTCAGCGACTTGTTGTGCTAATTCACGGGTTGGGACTAAGACCAAACAACGAACATAAGCGCCTGTCTTATCCTCTGTTTTTGCGTCAACAAGTTGTTGCAACAGCGGCACGGCAAAGGCTGCCGTTTTACCCGAGCCCGTATTAGCACCGGCTAACACATCGCGCCCCGCAAGCACAGCGGGAATCGTCGCCGCCTGTACTGATGTAGGCGAAACATACGCTAATTCGGTTAATCGATTTAGCAAGGGTGCAATAATGCCGAGTTGGGCAAAGCTTGCCGCAGAGGAAGAAGCCTGAGTCATAGAAAGTTTAACTGCTCACCAATATCTTAATAGGCGGCTATTCTAGCTTAAATATCGAGGCAATGCTTGGCAGTTTCCAGCGTTAATAACTGCTGTTTCATCGCAAGCCCATAGGCGTAACCCGTTAACTTGCCATTTTTGCCTATCACTCTATGGCAAGGCACGATAATCGCAATGGGATTGGCACCATTGGCAGCGCCCACGGCGCGCACCGCCTTAGGCCGACCAATTTGCTCGGCAATCTGCCCATAGCTGCAGCTCTGACCATAATCGACATTGAGCAAAGCTTGCCAAACTTCACGCTGAAATTCAGTGCCCTTGGGCGCGAGCTTTAAATCAAATTCAACGCGCTCACCCGCAAAGTAATCCGCAAGCTGCGCCTGAGTTTCACGAATATGCGCCTTAGCTTGATTGAGGGCATCCTCACTCACCTTAGCAAGCGCAATCTCAGTGCGATCCGAGCCGACAACCGTTAAATGACTCAGCCCATAGGCATTGGCATTTAACTGCAATATTCCGGCAGGACTCATAAAAGTATCTACGGCACAAGGCTGATACGCAGCAATACTCGGCGCTTGGCTCAATTGACGAATCGCATGTTTCATAATCTGTCTCTTTGTTTGCTCTAAATTTGGTTCTAAATTGGCTCTTAACTTAACGCTAAATCATCTTTTTAAACTAGCAGTTAAATGTGAGGCGGCTTGATGGTTATTGATGCCAAAGCTGAAAAGTTAAATAACTGCCCCAAGGCGCGATTTCTTGACTCAGCTGCTGACACAGCTTCGGGTAGTTGACTGCACCCACAGCGGCTTCATCCAGCCTATGGGTCTTGCCATACAAGGCCAGCAAATGCTTTTTAACAATCAAATCGGTATCCAAAAACACATTGGGATCGCCCAAACCGCGGAGCTTAGCATACGCGATTGTCCAAGGACCTATGCCCTTAACGCTGAGCCAATCATCGACACTCGCCTCAGGATGATCGCAGATAAACGCCGCGAGCGCATTGAGGGCTAATTTACGAGCGCCGGGCATTTTTAGCTCTGTTAGACTCGCCTCACGAATGGCCTCGGGTGTAGGAAATAAACGATACTCGCAACCATTGAGACTAAAGCGCTCACCATAGGCTTCAACCAATTGATTAAGTAGCTTAGTCGCCTGCACTACCGTCACTTGCTGGCCTAAAATCGCACGGCAGGCCGCCTCAAATAAGGAGCCTGCACCGGGAATGCGTAATCCCGAAAACGGTGTTAATCCTAAACTTGGTAGCGCACTTAAGCCTTGTTCAATCAGCAGCATATCCGCATCGAGGTCTAACATGCGCCGCACTTCAGTGACTAGCAATTGCAGCTCATCGACAGGGGAATCTTCGGTCAACATTATCGCGAGTTTGAAGCGATTTAGCTTAGGCTCATGGATAATGTGCACTGTGCCGCGCATCTTACCTAGGGCAAAACAGCGACCATATTCGAGCCCATTATCGCCAGCTTTGGCCTCATCGACCACGGACGCCTCATCGCCAACGACATTGCTCGCTTGTGGATGACTCATTTGCGGCGTGAACCATTCCATCCCTGTTACCGCACGTAAGCGATAAAACGCCAGCTGTGATGCCCAATCCAATGGCGGCCGATAATACTGATACAAGGTTAATCCATAGTGCGGCACAAATTCACCCATAGTATCAATCTCACCTAATCCTGTTGATGGCTCAATCATGGACTCCTTTGCGACTTTAGTTAATGCACTTTTTCTTAACTGGGTCGGCGTCAATTGCAAGGTTTGCTTAAACGCCTCATTGAAACGGCGAATACTATTGAAACCCGCCGCCATCGCGACTTGAGTGATAGGTAATTGGGTTTGGTGCAATAATTGTTTAGCAAATAGTAATTGCCGATATAAGGCATATTGTTTTGGCGAAGTGCCAAAGCCTTCGGTAAAGAGCTTATTGAGATAACGACTGCTGATCCCTAATCGGTCAGCCAATTGTGTTACTGTCGAAGCTGGCTCTCCCGATGATTTTCCCGCTAAGGCGCCCGCTTCGATTAAGCTAATGGCCCTCGCTAACGTTGTGCCAGTCCCCTTCCAAGGATTCGATCCCGGCGCACTGTCGGGCCGACAACGTAAACATGGGCGTAATCCCGCCTGCGCGGCTTTAATGGCCGAATCAAAATAACGCACATTTTGCTCTTTTGGTGCCACAGCAGGACACACAGTTCGGCAATAAATGCCCGTCGTTAATACGCCCACAAAAAACTTACCATCAAACCTCGGATCGCGACTCATCCTCGCTTCACGGCAAATGGACGCAGAAAGTTGCCCCGAACTGGACTCCAGCGAATGCACCGAATCTATTTCATCACGCTTATTTGCACTCTCAGACGCTCTATCTGTACTCATTTTTCATCACGCCCAACAATATTCGCTCACAATTAATTTCTTGTTCATTACTTTACGTAAAACTAGCATATAGCACTAGCGGAAAACGGAACTCAATCATTTCAATGCTTTTAGGGCATGAAATCCTATATGCTAGAGCCGACTATTTTTTATCTCACCATAGAGTTAATTCATGTTTAAACGATTTGAATCCTGGGTTGAAGCCCTACCCGATGATGAACCCACTAAACCACCCACAGGGGTTTATGCTTTTTGTCGCCACTACACTAAGGGCTACGAACTGCCGCTGATCTTAATGTCAGTGCTGACCGCCATGCTGGCCATGCTTGAAGTGTCACTGTTCGGATTCATGGGCCAATTAGTAGATTGGCTGGTGAAAAAAAATCCCGAAACCTTATTCCAAGACGAAGGCACGACCTTAATGCTGATGGGAGGAATGGTGATAATTGTGATGCCAATATTGGTATTACTGCATGCGCTTATCATGCATCAAACCTTGCTCGGCAATTATCCTATGTCGATCCGCTGGCTCGCCCACCGTTATTTGCTGAAACAAAGTGTATCGTTTTATCAAGATGATTTTGCGGGCAGAATCGCCACGAAAGTGATGCAAACATCCTTAGCCGTGCGCGAAACTGTGATGAAATTGCTCGATGTGTTGGTATACATTTTAGTGTATTTCACCTCTATGCTGGTGATGATTGCCAGCGCTGATCTGCGCTTAGTCATACCTATGCTCGTCTGGCTTGCACTATATGTTGGTCTGCAATGGTACTTTGTGCCTAGACTAAAAAGTGTCTCTACCGAGCAAGCCGATGCGCGCTCAACCATGACAGGCCGTATCGTCGACAGCTATACCAACATCACCACAGTGAAGCTATTCGCTCACACACAGAAAGAAGCCGAATACGCCAAATCCAGTATGCGGATATTTTTAGACACGGTTTATCGCCAAATGCGCTTAGTGACGGGCATCAGCGTAAGCGTGCAAATCATCAACTATCTGTTGGCCTTTAGTATTGCAGCAGTATCGATAGCCCTATGGACCGATAGCGCAATCACGGTCGGCGCCATCGCCATTGCGGTCAGTTTAGCGCTGCGCTTAAACGGCATGTCACAGTGGATAATGTGGGAAATCAGTTCGTTATTCGAAAATATCGGCACGGTTACCGATGGAATGAACACCTTATCGAAAACAACGATCATCCAAGATGAGCCAAACGCCAAGGCGCTGGTCGTCAATCATGGCAAGATTGATTTCAACCAAGTGTGTTTCCATTACGGTGAGCAGACTGGCGTGATTGAAGATCTGAATTTGAATATTAAAGCAGGTGAAAAAGTTGGCTTAGTGGGGCGTTCTGGCGCGGGTAAATCGACCCTAGTGAATCTACTAATGCGATTCTACGATGTTGAAAAAGGTCAGATTAATATTGACGACCAAGACATCAAGATGGTTATGCAAGATTCACTGCGTTCGCAAATTGGCATGGTGACCCAAGATACCTCCCTCTTGCACCGCACCATCCGCGAGAATATTCTTTACGGCAATCCCAGTGCCAGTGAAGAGCAACTTGATCGCGCGATTAAACAAGCTCAAGCCTATGACTTTATTCAGGAACTCAGTGATCCTAACGGTAATCATGGCTTAGATGCCCAAGTGGGTGAACGCGGCGTAAAACTCTCTGGTGGCCAAAGACAGCGTATCGCCATCGCGCGGGTTTTATTGAAAAATGCGCCCATTTTACTGCTTGATGAAGCCACATCTGCGCTAGATTCCGAAGTCGAAGCTGCAATCCAAGAAAGTTTGTATGAATTAATGCAAGGCAAGACAGTGATCGCGATTGCCCATCGACTTTCTACTATTGCCGCGATGGACAGGTTAATTGTATTAGATCAAGGCCGAGTCGTTGAGCAAGGCACGCACCATGAACTCATCGCCGCAGGCGGTATTTATGCTCAATTATGGGCCCACCAAACCGGTGGATTCTTAGGTGTAGACTAAGCCAAAGGTAAGATGACGAAAGGCGACACTCAGCAGTGAGTGTCGCCTTTTTTATCTCAAATAAGTTTCCGCCTACTTCTGCCCACCTCCCACAAGCTTCACTCTTACACTCGCCCGCATATTCACCGCAGTAATACACGATTCATCTATTACAATGGCGACCGTGAGAACGGCTCACTTCAAATTGCGCTCGTTTAGCGATTGGAAGCATGAGATAAACCGCGCTTAACGGCTCAATTTATCAGTATTGAAAGTGGCAGCATTCAAAGTGCCAACACACTGAATAATCCGAAAGGTAAGTTTTAGCCATGGGTTAGCGCAAGGTTAAGCAGGAAAACACTTAAATAATTCTTATCACACGATTGAACAGAATGACTTCACCACACTAAGTAAGCCTCTCGAAGCATTATTTATCTTAATGTGGATGGTTTGAATTGTTGGGTAAATTCGGCAAATAACTCGGGGCGTATGACTCATAAATGAATCGGGGAGATCTCAATTTAATACTCAAAATTTAGACACAAAAAAACCACCTTGAGGTGGTTTATTGTCTTTAACCAAAGTTTCGATAAACCTTGATTAAAATTGGTATCCCCTAGGGGATTCGAACCCCTGTTACCGCCGTGAAAGGGCGGTGTCCTAGGCCTCTAGACGAAGGGGACCCGGACTTATGATTTAACTCGTAACCGAGCTTTGTAATACATTCACTTCAGTAGGCTAGGAAGCAAATGCCTTGTTCTTACCAAACAACTCGTTAGTTATTTGCTAGGAACCACTCTCTATAAAATATAGATGGTATCCCCTAGGGGATTCGAACC
>NZ_JAHKQX010000013.1:0-169216 GCF_019345515.1 Shewanella sp. NKUCC06_TVS
AAACATGGTATGTGGTATCTGAAACAAAAGGTCAGGATCAGATCAGGGTAATTGAAAATGGTTCAAAAAAATCCCCCGGGGCAAACTGAGGGATTTGTGTAGAAGAGACAGATTTTATTGGGGCTTTTTCTTACCTGAAACTAAGCAATTTGACCAGTAGAAGTGTGCAGCCTTTGCCAGCAGGGGCCGCAGTTTGGGGCAGCGCCACCAACTGATGGCACTGACACAATTGATCGCTTCTGCTGTTTATGGGTGATCACTTCTACTGCTTTGAGCTGCTCAGTCTGCTGCGAGTTTTAGAAGAGCATTCGCTTTAGGATGGCTTTTTCATCGGGTTTAATACTAACGTTCAATAATTGCCTTACAAATATTAATCCGAAACCAATGAATTAGAGTAAAAAATCTAGCAAGGTTTTGTCCCAAAGTGAGCTAGGAAGCAACAGGCAGATGACATGTGATTACTGAGTCACTTGAACCTGTTTGTGTCGAGTGAAGATTGTCCCTAGGCAATTTGTCTGTCAGTCTTCCTCGGTATTCAAATTATTAATTCCTTAGCGATCAAATTGATTTCAAAATTAGACATATGGATGAATCCCTACTAAAAAATAGACAGCAAATTGAGCTTGGTGATTTTTCAGGTGTTAGACGCCAGCAACCTATGTAGCAGAAAGGATGATCACTTACTCGTCTATTTTTAGCAGGAATTATTAGCCAACTGTATGAGCGCTATGCAGACATGTCAAACAGAGTGATGACCACCTTAGAGCAAATGGTGCCGAAAGTAGAAGTGTATAGTATTGATGAAGCGTTTTTAGATCTATCACGCATCGATAAATGCACCGATATTCATCAGCTTGCATTAGATATTTATCAGCGAATACCGCAATGGACAGGGATCAGTGTTTGCGTTGGCATTGGGCCGACAAAGACCCTCGCCAAACTGGCAAACTATGCTGCTAAGCGTTATCCAGCAACCCGGGGCGTGGTTGATTTGCGCGACCGAGAACGCCAACGACAACTCATGGCGCTTATCCCTGTCGAGGAAGTCTGGGGAATAGGCCGTAGGCTTACGAAACGCTTGAACATCATGGGCATAAATACCGCGCTGCAATTGGCGGATGCGCATCCCAAACTTATCCGCGATACCTTTTCGATCACCGTTGAGCGCACGGTACGCGAACTTAACGGCATTGCCTGTGATGACATACAAGAGGTCGCCGCCACTAAGCAACAAATTATCAGCTCCCGCTCCTTTGGTAGTCGTATTGATAATTTAGAAGCGATGCAACAGGCAATCAATGAATACACTTTTAGGGCCTGTGAAAAACTGCGCTCCGAGCGCCAATACGCTAAAGCGATGTCGGTATTTGTGCGTACTAGCCCTTTTAGCGATGCGACTCCCCAGTACAGCAAATCGCTGTCGGACAGTTTAGTTCGCCCCAGCAATGATACGCGGGATTTTGTCACCCTTGGCCAAAGCCTACTGCAACGTATTTGGCGAGAAGGTCATGCCTATGCAAAGGCCGGTGTCATGTTAGGGGATTTTTTTTGGTGCAGGCGTGTTTCAGCTCGGATTATTCGATGACGTCACGCCTAGGCCTAAAAGCAAAGAGCTGATGCAATTACTCGATAAAGTGAACCACAGCGGCCGCGGAAAAATTTGGTTTGCAGGACAAGGTATTGACCCAACTTGGGGGATAAAACGTGAACAGCTTTCCCCTCGTTACACCACCCAATGGGCACAATTGCCCATAGTGACATAATCAG
This sequence comes from Shewanella sp. NKUCC06_TVS, assembly GCF_019345515.1. NCBI lineage: Bacteria > Pseudomonadati > Pseudomonadota > Gammaproteobacteria > Alteromonadales > Shewanellaceae > Shewanella > Shewanella sp. NKUCC06_TVS. Next base: position 1,768 of record NZ_JAHKQX010000013.1, read on the forward strand.
CAGCTCCAGTGGCTAAATGACCATCTGCGAATCGCATTTAATACTCTAGCCATTGGTTATTCATTGAAGCTCGCTCCACTCCTGACGACATTAATCAGAATAGGCTTATCGGCCTAAACTCATCTCACTAAGACTGTGCCAGCAAAACTCATCTCGCTTGGTAAAATAATTTTAAAAACCAATGTTTAACATTAAAAATGACAAGGCAATGAACGCCGTAGAGAGACGACTAAGGCAATAACGCAAACTTGCAAAGCCTTCGCGATCTTAAAAAGATAAGCAAGGGCAAGCATGAGCTTGCCCTAAACATAGATGCGGCTTTCAACATCATTCTGTTTTAAATCTCAACTAACACTAGAATGCATCCAACACTATAATCCAACGATTGCAAAACCGACTTAACACTAAAATCCATCGGCGTTAGCGCTAAAATGGTATCAACATCCATCATGCTTTGCATATTATCTCAGCCTTAACACTCTTCATCACTCAGGTCTTCAAAGTACCAGTAACCGAGGTTCACCCACTCAGTAAGCTGCTTAAGCAAGTCGGCATCGGCTAACCAGGGGGCTAAGGCGGTTTTATCTAACTGATTGCTATCACATAGTAGTGGGATCACCTCGGCCAATTCGGCTGAAAGCAGATACTTATCACCATTAATATACACAACGCCTTGTCCCACATTGATATCAAAATACAAACAACGCAGTCCGCCGAGGCGAATAAGCGGCTGCTCATCGAGCCAAGCGAGCACTTCATCTTGCGTGATGTCCAATGGCTCATCGGGTAAATCGAGAGCGCACTTTGACTGAGTTAAATAGCGGCCCGAAAACTCGCTCACCAGTTCATCGGTTAACATATTAGTCAGTTGCGTACGTAACCGCGCTAAATCGCGATTATCGACACAACCACTGCGCGTTGTCAGCTCGCGGTCTGGATCTTCAATCTGCTGTGCGCCTAAATCTTGCTCAGACAGATGATCAGCCAAAGCACTTACCATATCTTTGGCGGAAGCAGTGCGATAACCTACTGAAAAACTTAAAGACTGTTCTAAGGTTATGCCGTCATGGGGGAATCCTGGGGGAATATAAAGGATGTCGCCGGGCAATAACTCAGTATCGATAATCGGTTCAAAAGCTTCTGTGTGCAGCAAAGCGGGATGCGCGGCAAACTCTTTGTGCGGTCCCAGATCGCCTACGCGCCAGCGGCGACGTCCCGAGCCTTGGCAAATAAACACATCATACAGATCGATATGCGGTCCTACGCCACCGCCAGGAGTGGCAAAACTCACCATCACATCATCTAAACGCCATCGCGGAATAAAATCAAAACATTGGATCAGGGCTTCTGCATCGGGCACCCAGTTGTTCAAGGCTTGCACGATCAAAGTCCAATCCCGTTCACCGAGATGATCGTAGGAATCAAAAGGGCCAAATTCAGCCTGCCATTGCCCAGCCTGTTGGTACACTCGCCGAGATTCCACCAGCTCATCCATGGCTAACCCAGCTAACTCTTCGGGCGAGATTAAATCTTGAAAATGTTTGAATCCTTGGCGGATAACCAAAGGTTTTTTCTGCCAATATTCTGCTAAAAATTGCGCGGGTGTTAAGCCATTAATATCGAGTTGCATGGGTCGCTCACAAACCAAACTGTTATTCATAGAGGTAAATGCTAACAGGAAGCGAAACCAAGAAAGCTCGACCGGATCAACAAAGCATTAAGTCTTTTATCAGCGTCAATGTGATAGTGAATTTACTAACGTATTGAATTACAATCGGCTTATCTAAAAGCGTTGTACTGTCAAAGACGGCAATGCTGACACATCATTTATAGAGTCCACATAAGATCTATGCCTACATCTGCTGCTAACACTTTGGTCGTGCTCGACTTTGAAACCACAGGGCTATCGCCTAATCAAGGGGACCGCGCGATTGAAATCGGAGCTGTGCTAATTGAAAACGGCGTGATCACCCAAAGATTTTCAGAGTTGATGAACCCAGGATTTAGAATAAGTCGTTTTATTGAGGACTACACAGGGATCAGCAATCAAATGCTCAGGGATGCAGCGCCCTGCAATGAAGTGATGGCGCGTTTTGCCGACTTTATCGCCGATCATAACTTAGTCGCCCACAATGCGGCATTTGATCAGCGCTTTTTAGACGCGGAATTTGGCCAAATTCGCCATCGCTATCGAGGGCAATTTGGTTGCTCCTTGCTGGTGGCAAGACGTTTATATCAAGCGGCACCGAATCATCAATTAGGTACTTTAGTGCGCTATAAACAGTTACCAAGCGATGGCACCTTTCACCGCGCCTTAGCCGATGCCGAAATGACTGGCCATTTGTGGCTGGCAATGCTGGCAGACCTTCAGCAAGAGTTCGGTCTCAATGCTCCCACCTTCGAGTTACTACAAAAAATCGCCAAGAAAACCAAAGCAGATGTGCCGAAGTTTTTACGCCAATACTCAGACAAGTGAACTCAAAAAGCAAAAAGCCGATAAATCCAAGGATTATCGGCGATGTTTCAATAAGCAAATTAAGTGCTCAACGACTTGCCAGCAAAAAACAGCAAGCTCCTAGTAATAACGGCCCATCTATAACGGCTTAAGCGGCGCGCTATCAATGCCGCAGGAACTGCGAACCACTAAGGTTGTCGGAATAAGCTGCGCACTCACCTCTTGTCCGCGGATAAGTTTGAGTACACTGTCGACTAAGATTTCACCGGCTAATTGGGTATTCTGCTTAATGGTCGTTAATGGCGGATTGGCAAAACTCGCCACAGGAATATCATCATATCCCACCACTGCAACTTGTTCTGGGACTGAAATGCCCTTCTCTTTCAGCGCACGAATAGCACCAATGGCAATCAGATCGCTAGCAGCAAAAATAGCATCAAACTGTGCGCCTTTGGCCATCAATGCCATAGCCGCATCGTAACCAGCACTTTCAGTGCTAATTGCCGACACTTGCTTAGTGCGATCGACAGCAATATTCGCCATTTGCAGCGCCTTCACATGGCCTAAATATCTGTCCCTAAACTCAGGACTGTGGCTCGAGGCATCGCCTAAAAAGGCAAAAGCTTTACGACCAAGGGAAATCAAGTGCTCTGTGGCAATCAAGCCACCTTGATGATTATCACAACCAATGGAAAGTACTGACTTATTGTTATGCTCAGCACCCCAGATCACAAAGTGAGTATTCTGCGCGAGCAATCGCTCCAGCTTTTGCTCGTAGTCCATGTAGTCACCGTAACCAAGCAGAATAATGCCGTCAGCTTTATTACTGTCTTCATAATCGGCGTGCCAGTCGCTGGACAATTGCTGAAACGAAACCAATAAATCATAACCTTGCTGCGCCGTTGCTCGGGTAATGGAGCCAAGCATAGACAGGAAAAAAGGATTGATTAACGAGTCATCGTTGGTGGGGTCTTCACACAATAACAGCGCTAAGGTATGGCTATTTTGGGTGCGAAGATTACTGGCATTTTTATCGACCTTATAATTCAGCTCCTTGGCAATGGTTTGAATACGTTGGCGAGTTTCTAAATTGACTAACGGGCTGTTTCTAAGGGCACGGGAAACCGTTGACTGGGATACGCCAGCACGATAAGCAATATCAATCGAGGTTGCTTTCGATGCCATAAAGAGGATTTAACCTTAGTTATTATTTTGCGTCGATACTAAAACAGTTCCACCCACTTGTATAGACGAATGCGTTAACATCCGTCTTACATTAGAGACTCTGCTTAAATGCCGAGCTGATCGAGCAAATCATCGGCTTCATTATCAATGGCACGAGTCGCAATGGCGGGTTTATCGGCCATCTTAACCCAAGGCGAAACATTCGAATTTGAGTCGTTATTTCCCCCAATCGAACTGTGCTGCTCTAACAGACTATCGGGATCGAATTCTTCATCGTAGACAAATTCATCTAAGCGAATGAATTCGGTTTTGTCCATGGCAAACTCGAGGTAAAAAATATGGTTATTTTCAGTTCTAAACGACACTCTACGGGCAACCGCATCGTCTAAGTTAGCGTCGATTGATATGGTTAGCTCTTTATTAATCGTCAACATTTTTGGCTGGCTTTGGCTGATTGACGTTTGCAATTCTTTTGAAATTTTATTAATAAAATCCCCTAAGATTTGGTTCATCAGTTCGCCCATCACATTACTCACTTCATCTGACGTATGCGAAAACGCGAGCTCAGACTCAGGCATGCCCATGTTCAGCATGTAGCGACGGTAGATTTCAATCGCCGCCGAAGCTGAAAAGTTGATCACAACCAGCCCTGAAAAACCACCATCAAAAATCGAGAAACAACCGAGATCAGGTTTAAGACGAGTACGCGCAATACTTTGTACCATACCCGCATGGGTAACATTGCTGGCACTGGTGCTAGAAAGGACGTGGGCGACTGAGTGGCATAACTTCAGTAAAATATCATCCGACGTTACGATAGTATTTGTGGTCATAATCGATTCTCAAACTGAATAATGAATTAATCTTGCGCGTAAAAGCGTAAAAAATCAAAATTAAAACAATTGATTAGCCTAATATAGCAAGATGGCAAAATTAACATAATGCTAACTTATTGATATTTAATAGATCAGATAAAACCTTCAACATAAAGCGACTTATAAAACGGCCTAACTTAATAAGAACATGCCCCATAATGCAACAGATTAAAGTTCCCTATCACTATTCCCTGCTTTAGATCAAAGAAACTCATATTTTATAACGGCTTTTACTTAATTTATGTCACAGACGATTCAATTGAGATTGATTCGCAGGTATATTGATGCACAATAATAAGTCCTTAAGGAATCCAAATGATCACGTTTTTGCGCCGGTTTACCATTTTGCAACGCTTAATGATGATGCTCCTTATGGCCGCGATAGGGACTGTGTGTTTTGCCAGTTTTTCAATTAAAGAGCAGTACAGCAATTTAATTGAGCAGAAATGGTTGCAGATAGACGGTCAGCTCGCCAGCATGTTAAGTGTGATAGATGTGCACCGTCAGGATGCGCTCAAAGGTAAGTTTAGCGAAGCAGAAGCTAAACAAATCGCCGCGGATTTAATCAATCAAACTCGCTATTCAGGTTCAGGCTACTTCATTGTTATTGATGATAATAATCAAATCCTCGCCCACGGGGATAGCGCAAATCTTATTGGCACCTCAGCATTAACCTTCAAGTTACCTAATGGCACAAACCCCTTAGCCACTATGCTGCCATTAGCGCGTGCTAAATCGAAAACAACCCTCGAATACCCTATCGCCGATCCTATGACCCGCGCAATAGAAGACAAGCTTGCTGAAGCCCGTTACTACCCGCAATGGGGCTGGACAGTCATCACTGGCGCCTATCTCAGCGATGTCAAAGCGAGCTTAAAGTCAGTCATTATCGACTATCTGATTATCATGTTTTTGATTTCAGTGCCGATTTTTGCCTTCTTCCTTGTGCTTAACCATTCCATCACCTCACCATTAAATGATGCTATTGATGCCCTTGAAGATATTGCCCAAGGCGAAGGCGACTTAAGTCAGCGCATTAATGCTCAAGGTAAAGATGAGATTGCCCATCTCGCCCGCGCCTTCAACATGTTCGCCCAAAAAATTGGCGACATGGTCGGCCATTTACAACCTTTAGGCCAAGCATTAGATAAAGATGCAAAACAGCTTTTGATTGCAGTTGAAGAGTCCAATCAGAGTGCTGAACATATCCACAGAGAAACAGGCAGCGTCGCCACAGCCGTCAATCAAATGCTGTCGACCACCCATGAAATGGCGAGCAACACCCAGCAAGCGGCCGATGCGGCGAACAGCGTAAAAGAACAAGCGCAGCAAAGCCAAGTCGTGATCGACAACACCGTCAGCAATACAGAAAAACTGGTGGCAGAATTAAAAGCCTCTGAAGTCATCACCCAAAAGCTGGGCGTCGCCTCACAGCAAATCGGTAGCATTCTCGATGTGATCCGCAGCATTGCCGAGCAGACCAACTTGCTCGCCCTCAATGCCGCCATTGAAGCTGCTCGAGCAGGGACCCACGGCCGTGGTTTTGCCGTGGTTGCCGATGAAGTCCGCGCCCTTGCTACTCGCACCCAAGACTCGACCAATGAGATCCAAAAAATCATTAGCGAGATCCAATCCGGTGTAGGCTCAGTGATGAAGAGCAACAATCAAACTCAACTGCAATCCGATGAGCTGCAGGCTCAAGCCCACGAAGCGGGTAAAGCCATGGCGGCGATTCTGCAATTGATTGCCCATATCAGTGACATGAACACACAATTAGCCAGCGCCACTGAAGAGCAATCACTGGTGACCGAAGAAATTAATCGAAATATTTGTAATATTTCGGAATTAACCGAAGTCTCAGTAAAAGCTAACGAAAGTAATAGCCATGCAGCTCAGTCACTGCAAGACATTAGCCAAGACATGTCCCGCACCTTAGGCCAGTTTAAGATCTAACTAAAGTGTATGAGAACGGCATGACTTGTCGATTGGGGCGCCATAGGGCGCCCTTTTCTTTGGGTAAACCTGCTGGTAACGCTTGTTAACCGCTATCTCACCAATAATGAATTTCAACGACAAAATCCCATTAACCACAAATTCTCTGTCACGCTAACGTTTGATATGCGGTATGCTTTAGCCTTAAAAATCCAACCGAGACACTGCCATGCGAATGACCTTAGCCGTTCACCCTGAACAGTACACAATTCATAGCTTTAGCCCGAATGCCGTATTGCCCAGTGAGGTTTTTGCACAGGACATGTATTTCATTGGTAAGACCCAAGAAGGTTTATCTTTAGTCGTTTCCAGTGAAATGGAACTCGACAGCCTAGAGCAAGAACCGGGCTGGTGTTGCTTTGAAGTACTCGGGCCACTGGGATTTTCGATGACAGGCATTTTATCTAAAGTGTCTGGCACCTTAGCGGACGAACAAATCAGTATTTTTGCGATTTCGACCTTTGATACCGATTACATTTTAGTAAAAAATAATCGCCTCAAAAGTGCCGTCGCCGCCTTGAAAAAACAGGGCTATCACATCATAGAATCGAAAGACGAAATGTAATACCCCTTTAAATATGAGTTCATCTACTATGTACGAAAAAACAGTCACCATTACCGCCAAACATGGCATTCACACCCGTCCAGCAGCCTTACTGGTTAAAGAAGCCAAAACCTTTGACTGTGATGTCATGGTCGAGTGTAATGGTAAGCAAGCCAGTGCTAAGAGTCTGTTTAAGCTACAAACCTTAGGCTTATATTCTGGCGTCACGGTAAGAGTGTTTGCCGAAGGTGAACAGGCTCAGGCCGCGGTTGAGAAAGTCTCTGAGCTGCTCATTACCCTAAGCTAGGCCTTTTCTTACGCTAAAATGCGTTTATCTGCAGGTTTAACCGACACGAAAAAAACTCATCTTGACCGTCTTGACATGCTAATGCTTTACATACAAACGCTTTACAAGCTTAGCGTCACTCAACTAGACTCGCTATCGCTAACGGACACTCAGTTCAGTGGTTAATTTAGGAAGGGATATGTCAATAACGGGGATTATAGTGTCATCGGGAATTGCCTTTGGACAGGCACTTCACCTGCTCCACACCGAACATCACCTCGATTATCGCCCTATTCCCCTGTCTAAAATCCCTCAACAACAGGGTAAATTTGCCAAAGCCTTGCAAGAACTACAGGCACAACTGACCCACAGCCAAGCTGCACTCGATAGTGACTCCGAAAATTATCAGTTGATCGAAGCCGACTTATTGTTATTAGAAGACGATGAATTAATCGAGCAAGTGAACGATGCCATTCGCACCTTACAATTGTCGGCAAGTGTGGCGGTGGAACGTATTTTTGCCCATCAGGCCAATGAGTTACAATCCTTAGATGATCCCTATTTAGCCAATAGAGCCCAAGATGTGCGCTGTTTAGGCCAAAGAGTCGTTGCGGCGATAAACGGCCATTTAGCTCAAGGGCTCGAAAAACTCGATAGGCCCACTATCTTATTAGCGCAGGATTTGACCCCCGCCGAATTTGCCTTACTGCCGCGGGAAAACCTTTGCGGTATTGTACTGAAAACGGGCGGTTTAACGAGCCATACGGCCATTTTAGCCAGAGCAGCCGGCATTCCAGCCATCTTAAGTTGTCAGTTCGACGCAGACTCTATTCCCAACGGTACGCCCTTAGTGCTCGATGCGCTCGCGGGTGAACTTTGTGTCAATCCCAATCCAGACCAACAGGCAAGACTCACAGTCACCTTTCACCATGAACAAGCAAGACGCGCAGCACTTCAAACTTACAAGGATGTCCCAGCGCAAACCCAAGACGGTCATACTGTGGGACTCATGGCAAACGTGGGTAATCTCAACGACATCACCCATGTCAGCGATGTCGGCGCCGATGGAATAGGTTTGTTTCGCACCGAATTTATGTTGATGAACGTCGCCACCCTGCCCGATGAAAAAGCCCAATACAGCTTATATTGTGATGCATTGCACGCTCTAGGCGGTAAAACCTTTACCATCCGCACCTTAGATATAGGTGCAGACAAAGAACTCCCCTGTTTATGCCAAGAAATTGAAGATAATCCTGCCTTGGGTCTTCGCGGCATTCGCTACACCTTGGCGCACCCAGAATTATTTAAAACCCAATTGAGGGCAATTTTGCGTGCCGCCAACCATGGCCCGATCCGTTTGATGTTCCCTATGGTCAATCAAGTCGAAGAATTGGACGAAGTGTTTGCACTTATTGCCCAGTGCCAAGATGCCTTGGAAGAAGAAGAGAAAGGCTATGGCGAACTTAGCTACGGTATCGTTGTCGAAACCCCTGCTGCGGTATTCAACCTCAACGCTATGCTGCCAAGACTCGATTTTGTCAGCATTGGCACCAACGATTTGACCCAATATGCAATGGCAGCCGATAGGACAAACCCGCAGCTTACCCGTGACTATCCGTCCCTTTCGCCTGCCATTTTAGCCTTAATTAACATGACAATAACCCAAGCTAAGGCCGCTAATGTTAAAGTTTCTCTGTGCGGTGAACTCGCCAGTTCACCACAAATTGCGCCACTGTTAATCGGCATGGGGTTGGACGAACTCAGTGTTAACTTAAGCTCACTCTTAGAAGTGAAAGCGGCCATTTGCCAAGGCAGCATCACACAATTTTCGGCATTAGCGCACACAGCATTACAACAAGATAGAATTGCAAGCTTACAGCAGTGTATAACAAGCTATAAATAGAGACATTTATTCGTTATGCTGCATTACAGAACAAAAACAATGACAAAAACAAGCAAAAGAGGCTCTAGATTATGGGATTTTTAAGCCGAATAAGGCGCTTGGTATCGGGCCAGACTCAATTAGCTGGCGGTATCATGGTATATGCCCCCGTTTCCGGGGATATCGTCGCCATTGAAAAAGTCCCCGACGTGGTTTTTGCTGAAAAGATTGTCGGTGATGGCATCGCTATCGCCCCCAAAGGCGAATTAATTCTGGCGCCTATCGACGGCACTATAGGTAAAATTTTTGAGACAAATCATGCGTTCAGTATTGAGTCTCCCCAAGGTTTAGAGCTATTTGTTCACTTTGGTGTAGGTACAGTCGAGCTGAGAGGCAAAGGGTTTAAACGTTTGGCCCAGGAAGGTCAAGAAGTGAAAGTCGGCGATCCGATCCTGTCATTCGATATTGATTATCTAAAAGACCAAGTCGACAGCCTACTCACTCCTGTCGTTTTGGCGAACATGGAAGATGTCAAATACCTCGACAAAGCCCAAGGCAGTGTCACCGCAGGCAAAGACGTGATCTTTACGGTACAGCTCTAATTTAACCATTTCGAATAAATCATTTATCGATTGTTTTCTGAATAATAAAAGGCTGACTCACCATCATGAGCCAGCCTTTTAAGTTTTTGAAAACCAAGCCTATACACGATATTTGAATTCGCCAAGCTGCACCGATACACAGGCTTAAGAGAATCTATTTCGGCCGTTCTCACGCTAAGCATCACGTTCCTTGTGAATAACGGCTACATGACTCTAGTACATTAATCTGCTTTAAACATGGCAAAATCGGGGCGCGGCAATTTATCTAAAATACTGTACAGATAAATCACCAATACCGAGAGTAAAGCGCCTGTCAAAAACAACCACTGACCGCCAAAATGATCCAATATGATGCCACCTCCAAGGGGTGCGAGCGCAAATCCTAAGTCATAGAATGAAGCAGCCCCAAAGTAGGCGCCGCGAAGATGATCTGGGGCTAAGCGGTCGATATGCACATTCATAGTGGGGAACAAAATAGTCTCGGCGACGCTCATCACCACAATCGCACCTATCCAGCCCCAAAATAGATCCAGCGGATTAAATGCCAGCCAGATTTGTGAGCCGATCAGTAATAGCAATCCGATTTGAATCCGTTTGACGAGCGGAAAACGGGCCATGAGTTTCAATAGCAAAAATTGGGTGGAGATAATCACCATAGCATTGGTGAAAATCATGCCAGAAATTAACGTCAGCAAATCAGGCGCACCTGCGCGAGTAAGATATTGGATCAACGAACTGTCCATTTGGGCATAAATGAACATACACAAAATATTGGCAAAAATTAAACATTGCAGCAATTTATCTTGCAATAGAATGGCGATAATTTGCTTACGGCTCACGACTGCCGCTTTTTTCGTGCTTGCCTCTACATCAGTCGATAAGCTATTCACACCACGATTAACACCATCACTTGTCATGTCATTTACAAAGTCACTTTCACTGCCACTCGTATCGCCACTTAAATTGTCACTCGATAAGGCGCCAGCCGCCATAGCAGGTTCCTGACGGGTTTGATGGTTAAATCCCCAATATAACAAGGCCAACAATACGGCAAAGGCCACTGCAGTAAGGTAGAAACTGGATTGCTTGCCCGTAAGACCAAGCCATACCCCCAGCATAGGGCCAACGGCGCAGCCAACGTTGACGATAAAATACAGCGACTGCATCGCCAATTCGCGTGTCTTAGGATCGGCAATAATGTCGCCAATAGCGGCGGATGTCAGCGGTCGCCACAGTGAAGTGGCCATAGAGCACAGAGTCATCACGACCACATACCCCTCGACAGAATTGGCTTCAGCCAATAACGAAAACGAGATGATATAGAGGATGCCCGTCAGGTACATCAGCTTATGACGACCGATTCTGTCGGACAATGAGCTACCAACAAAGCTCGTAAATACCGAAATAATCGCGGCGCTGGACAAGACCATGCCGACCTCAGTGGCACTTAGCGCAAATTTCTCATATAAAATAACGGCTAAGAATGGCCACACCATGTAATAACTGCCACGGGTGATAAAAGACCCAAACAAAAATATCCACATCAAGCGCGGAAATTGCTTAAATCGCTGCAATGAAACATCGCTGTGCATTTTAATCCTTTAAAAGTCGCGCTAGAGTCAACGCCAGATATCAAACTGATTTTAATAAGAAAATAATATATAACAGACCGCTTAAGTTAAACAAGTGTAAAGGGAGATACGGAGTAACCAAGGGATAACTCATCCAGTAATACAGCAACGGCATGGGTAATAATTCGACAAAATTTGCAACCTAAAATGGGACCATAAACACTTGTTGATCACAAAAACTTAAAAATAAATATGACGACTTGTTTTAGAATGAAATGATGACTATACCTCTAAGAAAGCTTTTTGATATTCAAGAGGAAAAACAATGAAATTTAGTCATAAGATTGTAGCTGCATCCTCTATATTACTTTTAGTCACAGTAACGCTGTTAACATCCAAACAATACTCTTCAATTCAAAATGAAATGAAGTCACAGGTTGAAGCCAGTGTTACCGAAATTGTCGATGGGGTTAGAAATACTGTTTCGTCGGAAATTGAATCCCGTAAACAAATGGCCGCTTACACGACAAGTCTATTGGAGCAAGATCTCAGCCCCACACATATTACTTCTGTGATTACTCGTCCAGTTGTTAAAAACACCTTCATACTTGTCGGATTCGGCTACGAAAAAGATGGTAGCAACATAAATAACAATCCTAGTTGGGACCCTGGCGCCGGATGGAACCCACGAATTCGTCCTTGGTACATAGATGCAAAAAAATCCGATAAGCTGATTATCACTGCGCCCTATCCTGACTCAGCATCTGGCGAAATTCTCGTCTCAATTGCAACACCAGTAAAAGATAATGGCGAGTTCATTGGGGCTATTTTCTACGATGTCAGCCTCGTAGGTCTAGCCAAACTCGTCAATGAGGTTAAGCTCTTTAATGCAGGGTATGTCTTTATTATTTCAGGAGATGGCACGACAATCGCGCACCCAGAGTCAAAACGAAATGGCGCGCCAATGAGCGACTATTTACCAGATGTTGAAGTGACGGAGAAGCCACAAAAAGTCAGCATAGATGGTAAAAATTATACCTTAGATTTCTCTCGAGTTTCAGGAGAGGACTGGTATGTCGGCGTTATCTTAGATGAAGATATAGCCTATGCTGCAGTCACAAACCTACGCAATAGTTCTATTATCTATTCCGTTATTGCCTTAATCATCAGTATCACAGTACTACTATTTTTGATTATCCGTTTAATGCGCCCATTACAAACCTTAAATGATGCTATTCAAGATGTTGCCTCCGGCGAGGGTGATTTGACTCAACGTTTAAATACTAAAACAGACACTGAATTTTCAGCATTGGCAATAGGATTCAACACCTTCACTGCAAATCTACAGCAACTGATCATTCAATCTAAGTCAATTGGGCAACTCATACACAAAAGCTCAGAAATGACATCGTTAGAATTACAGCAATCTACTGATGCCATGAACTCGCAACTCCATGAACTAGAACAACTTGCAACTGCGATGCACGAAATGGCCACCACGTCTTCAGACGTGGCCCGTAATGCTCAAGGGGCTTCATCCGCCGCAAAAGAGGCTGATGAAGCGACAAATGTGGGTTCCAAAGTCGTCAGTGATACCACAAATGCTATTAACGCTCTGTCATCAAAAATCGATATGGCTGTCGCTGAAGTAAACACCTTAGGGTCAGCAACAGACAACATTGCCACTATATTGAAAGTCATTAATGACATTGCAGATCAAACGAATTTATTAGCCTTAAACGCAGCCATTGAGGCAGCAAGAGCTGGTGATTCTGGTCGTGGTTTTGCTGTGGTCGCAGATGAAGTCAGAACCCTCGCCCAAAGGACTCAACAATCTACAACTCAAATCCGTACCATGATAGAGCAACTCCAAACAGGAGCAAGGGCTGTTGCAGAGGTCATGAGTCAAAGTAAAGATAATGCAAAAGATGCGGTCACACTCGCCCAAGGTGCGAATACCGCGTTAGACAAAATTCGTGAAGCAATATTGCAGATCAGCGATATGAATCTACAGATTGCTTCTGCAGCCGAAGAACAAAGTTTAGTTGCCGAAGAAATTAATAATAATACCATTAGAATTAAAGATTTATCTGTCCAAGTATCAGACACTGTGATTCATGCAAATACGGCTATGCATACGCAAACTCAGCACATCAAAGAGCAAGATACCATCCTTAATAAATTCATTGTTTAGGTATAGTAAGTCATGGATTCGTCCATGACTTACGGTGGAAATCTTAATAAAGGTACTCATCATGAGCAGAATCGCATTGTTCGTACTAGGCACTATTCTTCAAATACCGCTACAGGCTAATGCCCAAGAAACGGAAGAGTCAGATCGACTGCAGCAACTAGAGCAAAGAGTGAAGGAATTGGAGCAACAAGCGAAAGCTGCACAAACCAGTTCATCAATGCAATCCTCCTTACGCAATAGTCACTTTTCTCTCTACGGCTCGCTGCGTCCAACCTTAGAATACCAAGACAAAGCAGACGATGTATGGGATATAGGTGATGCCCTCTCTCGTTTAGGGGTCAAAGCTGATACCGAGTTTGCCCCAAATTGGCATGCTATTGCCCAAGGAGAATGGAAGATTCGCCTCGATGATAATGGTCGATTCGGTGAGGCGCGCCTCGCATTCGCCGGAATAGGCTCTCCCTTTGGTCAGATAACCTTTGGACGTCAACGGCCAGTGCAATACACTTTAGTCGCTGAGTACATTGATATTTTTAACAATGCGAACAGCCCGTTTAGTTACAACCAAGAGAGTCCATTCTTTGTTAATAATGCTTTGATATACGAACTGAAACTCAAACCCGTTACTGTAATGGCCTCTGCAATTTTTGATGGCAACTCTGGTGGCAGCGGCGCTGATACTATTAATGTCGGAGCCGGTTTTGACAAGAATGGATTACACTTAGGCGCCGCATATTTACAACAAGATGTCTATGCCAACGCGAATAGAACTGGAAAAGAACAACTGACAGGCGCGGTTATCTCATATGAATTTAGCTCTGGTATATATGCTGCTGTTGGCTATCAGGCTAAAGATTACGAGTTTGAAACTGCAATCAACCGCACTGGTAGTACTTTTGACAGTGCACTGGCTATCCCTTTTGCTAACGCCTATAAGCTAAAATTAGGGTATTTTTGGTTTAAAGATGGGATAGAAGATACTAGCAGTCAGGATTATGATGGCTATAACCTCACCTTAGAATGGCAAATTGCGGCAAATGTCCGTACACATTTAGAATACTTACAACAAAATAATGATCAACGCGAAGATGACACTATTATCGCCTTAGGCATTCGCTATGATTTTGATTTAAATTGGGAGTTCTAATTAAGATTCGTTTTATTTAAACTAGCGAAATATATAGGGTTAGAAACATTTAACAATTGACTGCCGCTCTAATTATCGCCCTTAAGTGCAATCTTGACTGCAATATGAAGCGCAACAATTAGAGGTTTAAATAGTAAATATCATTATTTCAACTTTAGGCAAAAGTGTCGACGCCCGCCTCTTTCACACGCTCTTGGGATGACTCATTCATTTCCTCTACTTTCTGAGGCGAGATAGTGGTCTGTTTCTGTTGAGCTTGTATCGATGATGACTGCATGCTCGCAGATGATTGACCCACATTGGCGATATTAATGATGATTTCCCTCGACTAATAACAACAATTACACTATTAGACATTAGAGCGGAAAACTTAAGCGACGCTTATGCCTTTAGCCTGTTTTTCATACAAACCAAGAGACTTCCACCATGCTCAGATAATGCTTGCTAGCCCACAACAGCAGGCATGTAAAGACGGATACACTGACATTTTTATGCTCACACTATCTCAGCAACACATCCCACTTGTGACATGCGACGCACAATGCCACAATGCCAGCAAAATCAATGCTTGCAAGCCAAGCGTCCATCCACACTGGAGCATCATTTTGACCCTCTACGGAATTAAGAATTGCGATACAGTGCGTAAAGCACGCAAATGGATTGAGAATCATCAACTTCCAGTTCATTTTCATGATTTTAGAGATGACGGCCTACGTCAAGAAGACCTCGAATTATGGTGTCACACCGCTGGCTGGGAAACCGTATTCAATAAGCGCAGCACGAGCTTTCGTGCACTCAGTGACGCAGATAAAACCGATATCGATCAAGCCAAAGCCATTCAACTTATGCTGGCGCAACCGACACTGATCAAACGCCCCGTCTTAGTCGTCGGTGAACAAGTGCTGATTGGTTTTGATGAAGCCGCCTATAAAAGAGTATTCTCAGTATGATGCTTGCCGACAATTATCCCGTTACAGAACTAACAAAAACGCTGATCGCCCGCCCTTCGGTGACACCGCTTGATGAAGGCTGCCAAACCTTAATGGCTGAAAGACTCAGCGCCATCGGTTTTAATATCGAACCTATGGTATTTGAAGACACCACCAATATGTGGGCTCGCCGTGGCAGTGAAGGCCCCGTTTTTTGTTTTGCGGGTCACACAGACGTTGTGCCAACGGGTGATGTGAGCCGCTGGCACACGCCACCTTTTGTGCCCACCATCATTGATGGCTACTTATATGGCCGCGGCGCAGCGGACATGAAAGGCTCACTGGCGGCTATGATCGTTGCCACCGAACGCTTTGTGGCTAAACATCCCGATCATCATGGCTCTATCGCCTTTTTGATCACCAGTGATGAAGAAGGTCCGTTCATCAACGGCACGACGCGAGTCATTGATACCTTAGAAGCGCGCAACGAGAAGATCACCTGGGCATTAGTCGGCGAACCCTCATCAACCCTAAAGCTGGGTGATGTGGTCAAAAATGGTCGCCGCGGCAGTTTAACCGGCAACTTAACCGTGAAAGGCATTCAAGGCCACGTGGCCTATCCACACCTTGCCGATAATCCAATCCACAGAGCCGCGCCTTTTTTAGCCGAGCTGAGTCAAATGCACTGGGATAATGGCAATGAGTTTTTCCCCCCCACCAGCTTCCAAATTGCCAATATTAATGGCGGCACGGGTGCATCAAATGTGATCCCTGGCGCACTGGAAGTGATGTTTAACTTCCGTTACTCCACCGAAGTGACCGCCGAAATCTTGATTGAGCGAGTTGAAACACTATTGAAAGCCTATGAGCTAGATTACGATATCAGCTGGATTTTCAATGGCCTACCATTTTTAACCGGTGATGGTCCGCTATTAGATGCTACCCGTATCGCGATCCGCCAAGTCACAGGTTATGAAACCGATCCGCAAACCACAGGCGGCACATCAGACGGTCGCTTTATCGCGCCAACGGGCGCCAAAGTGTTAGAGCTTGGCCCTGTCAACGCCACCATTCATAAAGTGAATGAATGCGTTAAAGTGGATGACCTTGAGCAGTTAGCTCTGTGTTATGAAGTCATTTTGGAACAATTACTGTGTTAGCACATCTGAAGATCCGTCCCGAAACCGCAAAGCTTTACGGCTTAAGCTCCCCTGAATTGGTGGATTATTTAAGCCCGTATCACCTTGGTTATCATAGCTTTGGGTTAGAGGAGAACACAGCTATCGCCTTTAAGTCTATGGCGGCAAAAGCTGAAGATGCGGGCATAAAACTCGCGATTTGCTCGGCTCATCGTCCCTTTGAACGGCAACTGGCAATTTGGAATGCCAAGGCTAGCGGTAAACGCGCGGTATTGGATGCCAATGAGTTACCGGTCAATATTCAGGGCTTAAGTGACGATGCCATAGTTGACTTGATTTTGCTCTGGTCGGCGTTGCCCGGCGCTTCACGCCACCATTGGGGTACCGATCTCGATGTGTTCGATGCGGCTCAAATTGATGTCAAAGCCCTGCGCCTTGTTGAAGCTGAATATATTCAGGATGGTCCCTGCGCTAAATTGCATGCTTGGCTGGTAGAAAATGCCCATGATTTTGGCTTTTACTTCCCGTTTCAGCAGGGACAAAGTGCGGTAAGTCCTGAGCCTTGGCACATCAGCTATTTCCCTGTAGCACAGTTATTGTTGCCACAATTCGATCGTGCCGAACTGGCAATCCTGTTAGAAAACAGTGATATGTTGCTAAAAGGTGCAGTGCTCGCCCGATTAGACAATCTAATAGATGAATACGTGCTGCGTATCGCTCAGCCCTAATCACGAAATACTCGCCAAGATCAGTCAACACAGGTTAAGCATAGCGCTATATCGTCAAAATTGGCGCCAAAATGCGGTTTAACACAATGATATATTTGATAAAGTAGGTTTTATGGATTTTTCTTCACACCGTCAGCAGCTTGTTATTGCCGATCGAAAATTAAGTTATCTTGATGTCGGCTCAGGCCCTGTATTGTTGTTTGGGCACAGTTATTTATGGGATAGCGCTATGTGGGCGCCTCAAATTGCCACCTTAAGCGCCCAGTATCGCTGCATAGTGCCTGAACTTTGGGGCCATGGTCAGTCAGATTTACTGCCCAATAACTGCAAAACGCTACTCGATATTGCCGATCAAATGCTTGAGCTAATGGATGCTCTTGAGATAACTCACTTTAGTGTTGTCGGACAATCTGTCGGTGCTATGTGGGGCGCAGAATTGGTACTGAAAGCACCAACAAGAGTTAAAACCCTCGTTATGCTCAACAGTTTTATCGGCTTCGAACCCGAAGTCACCCGTGCGAAATATGATGGCATGCTGGATATGATTACCGCCGCTAAGGCGATCCCTGCGCCGCTGATCAGTGCGATTTCACCTTTATTCTTCGCCAATGATGCCGCAAATAACACTCCCGAACTAGTTACGGGCTTTGAACAGTCACTTGCCAGTATCACAGCGGAGCAAATCCCCACGATAGTTAAACTTGGACGAATGATTTTTGGTCGTCGCGATACCATGGAATACGCCGAGCAATTGACGCTACCCTGCCTCATCATGGCTGGCGTGGAAGATAAGGCCCGCAGCGTATTGGAAAGTTACCTGATGAGTGATGCCATTGACGGCAGCCAACTTGTGCATATTCCTGCGGCAGGACACATATCAACTCTCGAACAAGCGGAATTTATTAACCAACATTTAGCCGATTTTCTGGCTAAACATTATTAATCAATCGCTAAATCTACGCTTCAAGGTGCGAAAACTCGCATCTTGAAGATGAGTATTTCTACTTAGCACATGTTACTAAGATATGCTTATATCAATATTGCTCACCCATACTTAATTCCTATTTTATGGATAAATACATTAGGCTTTACTTTATTAAAGTCTGTTATTGAGCACGCCTCGTTTCATTAAACTCATCTGTGAAACCTCTATTAACAAGTAAAGACGTTGTTTTTGTTCCAAGCGGCTTAAAAAATGTTGCACAAAGGTGAAATCTACTAATTATCAACTACCTTTATACTGTATTCCCTCAACAAGGTATTATGCCATGAGAAAAAGTACAGTTGCCCTCTGCGTATTCAGCACACTTTATATGCCGTCTCTTTATGCCGATGTTCAAATAAATGGATTTGCCTCTATTGTCGCGGGCTCAAGTCTAAGTGACGATAAAAGCTATTATGGTTACGATAAAGAACTCGATTTTAATAATGATTCCAAAGTTGCCTTACAATTTACCGCCGATCTTGGTAGTGGCTTAAGAGCGACTGCACAAGTGCTATCCAGAGGCAGTAACGATTATAGCGCTGAATTCGAATGGGCTTATATCTCCTATGACATCAGCGACAAACTTATGCTTATGGCAGGTCGCCAACGTTTTAATCTCTATAAATACTCCGATTATATTGATGTAGGCTATGCCTATCACTGGATCACTCCGCCCCGCGGAGTTTATTCCCTGCCATTTAATTCAGGTGAAGGTGTAGGCTTAGTTTATGCCGATTTATGGGGCGATACCGAAGTAGGTTTGACCTATAAATACATTACCACTTCAGTTTCTGACTACTCGCCTACAGGTTCATCAACACCTCCTGCGCCCTTCTCCGCCGAGGGCCACATAATGAACTTTAACTTTGTAACCTCAGGGTTTGAGTACGGTTTAAATATTGGCATAGTTACCGATTTCTCCTACGAATTACCCGCACTGCTTGGCTTAGGTAATGCAATTTCTCAAACAGGACTCTTTACTCAGCAAGTAGTTGATGATCTTTTACCGATTAATGACAGCGCGTTACTCATTGGCGCTAACGTTAAATATGATACTGAAAAATGGTTTATTTTGGCCGAATACACGCGAATTGATGTCGATCCCAGTAGCTTTAATATTCAAGATTCAGCCTTTGTTTCCGGCGGGATCCGCTATCACGATTTCACCTTCCACTTAACCTACGGTATTGATAAAGGTGAGCCTCAATACGATGCCTATGACGCTATGTTACCTGTTTACAATGGTCTGCCACCGGCAAACCAAGCTGCACTCGCACCGCTTGTTTTTGGTACACAAGCGGCGCTTGAAGCACAACAGGAAGACAGCGCCTACTACATCATAGGCACCCGCTGGGATTTCCATCCTTCTGCCGCACTGAAACTAGAGTACACCAACTACAGTAACGACAAACCGTCCTCCGATGAACAGTTGCTGAGTATGGCAATAGACTTAGTTTTTTAAGGAGTTAAGCATGAAACTATTAATAAGTTCTCGGTTGATGATAAAAACCTTAGTCGCCAGTGCGCTTCTACTTGGCAGTGCCTGTGTTCAAGCCGAAATTGCCGTCGTGGTGCACCCTTCTAATACGTCAGAAATTAGCGCTGCGGATATTTCACGGATCTATTTAGGCAAACTCAAGTCTTTCCCCAGTGGTGGCACTGTCGTCGCACTCGATCAACCTGAAGGCACGCCCGCACGTGATGCCTTTGTTAAACAGATCCTTAATAAAACCGAGAGTCAGTTAAAAGCCTATTGGTCAAAACTGGTCTTTTCAGGCCAAGGTCAACCGCCCAAAGTCGTCGACTCCAGCGCTGAAATGCTCGCATTGATTGCCGCCAATCCCAATATGATCGGATTTGTTGACGTCAGCGAAGTAAACGACAGCGTGAAAGTGATCAGTAAGTTCTAACCCATACGGCATCATCCTTGTCCGCCTTAACCTGTGGCGGACAAGGTTTCCACTCAGCATTAGCGATATAAACAACAAACACACTATCAAATGGTACTTGAACCCTCAGAGAGGGCTTATCCATTTGCAGTACTATTAAGAAAAAATAATCTCGATTTTTCAATATCCTGATTCAAACCTTAATTGGATAGACCAGCAGAGCCAAATTTGCTGGTATACTCTTGCTAAAAATGTGCTGCTTGCATGAATTAGAGCATGAGAAGACATTTTATATGTCAATAAAACAATAGGTTAAAATGAAACTACTCAAACCTTTATTCGACAATAACCGCCGCTGGGCCGGACGTATACGCCAAGAAAATCCTGATTTTTTTGAACAATTAGCGAAACAGCAACATCCTGAATACCTGTGGATTGGCTGCTCAGATAGTCGCGTACCCTCAAACCAAATCATTGATCTTATGCCCGGTGAAGTCTTTGTTCACCGTAATATCGCCAACATGGTGATCCATACCGATCTTAACTGCTTATCTGTACTGCAATACGCCGTCGATGTGCTCAAGGTGAAGCATATTATGGTGGTGGGTCACTACGGCTGTGGTGGTGTGCGCGCGGCAATGGGTCAGCAACGCTTAGGACTCATCGATAACTGGCTCGGGCATTTACGTGATATCTATCGTATTTATCAGGAAGAATTACAACAGATGGACGAAGCCAAACGTTTTGATCGCCTGTGCGAGCTAAACGTGATTGAGCAGGTTGCTAATGTGACCAGTTCAACCATAGTGCAAGAAGCTTGGGATCGCGGTCAAGAAGTGGCGGTACACGGCTGGATTTACGGCATTGATAACGGTTTACTGACAGATTTAGATGTTACGGTCGATCGCGAATACGGTTTAGCTAATCCACGCTAACAGCCTGAATGTCGGCTTTCAACACCCCGCTGAGTATCATCAATGCTCAGATAAAACCTGCCGCTGTGCAGGTTTTTCTTTTTCCATGACAATTTTCAGCAATAAAACATCGCAAGGGTCTATTACGCCAGTTATAATCCGCCAGTTAATTGCAGGCGACCTATGCGCCACAAATTCTAAGGAGATACCTTCCATGCCCGGTTTTGAATTATTTGGTCCTGAAGAGAAGCAGGAAGTCGCTGACGTTATGGAAAACGGTTTTACCTTCCGTTACAACTTCGACCATATGCGTAATGATCGCTGGAAGACGCGCGATATGGAGCAACTGCTTTGCGAGAAGATGAACGTGAAGCATGCTCACCTTTTATCAAGCGGTACTGCTGCGCTGCAAACGGCCATGATGGCTGCAGGCATTGGTGCTGGCGATGAAGTTATCGTGCCACCTTTTACCTTTGTAGCCTCAGTTGAAGCGATTTTTATGGCAGGCGCTATTCCGATTTTTGCCGAAATCGATGAGACATTGTGTTTATCTCCAGAAGGTATCGAAGCCGCGATTACCCCACGCACTAAAGCGATTAACTTAGTGCACATGTGCGGTTCTATGGCGAAGATGGACGAGATCAAAGCTGTCTGTAAAAAACATAACTTACTGATTTTAGAAGATGCTTGCCAAGCCATCGGTGGTAGCTACAAGGGCCAAGCCCTAGGTACTATCGGGGATGTGGGTTGTTACTCATTCGATTCAGTCAAAACCATCACCTGTGGTGAAGGTGGCGCTGTGATCACTAACAACACAGAAATCTACAACAATGCGCACATGTTCTCCGATCACGGCCATGACCATATTGGTAAAGACCGCGGTGCAGAGTCACACCCTATCATTGGCTTGAACTTCCGTATTTCGGAAATGAATGCCGCCTTAGGATTAGCGCAGTTACGTAAACTCGATACCATTATCGATATTCAACGTAAAAACAAAAAGACCATTAAAGATGCAATGGCCGCTATCCCAGAAGTCACCTTCCGCCAGATCCCAGATCCAGAAGGCGACTCGGCTGGCTTCTTAACCTTTATGTTGCCAACCGAAGCGCGCACGCAAGAAATCAGCAAAAAACTGGCTGAAAACGGCGTTGATGGCTGCTTCTACTGGTATGTAAACAACTGGCATTATTTGAAAAACTGGAAACACATTCAGGAGCTTAAGGCATCTGCTGCGTTGCCAATCACATTAATCGCCGACAGACCTGACTATACTCAAGTTTCTGTGCCTAAATCCGATGCCATTATGAGCCGCACGATTTCTATGCTCATCAAGTTGTCTTGGACCGATGCTCAGATCGCCGAGCGTATCGAAAACATCAAGAAAGCATTTGCCCAATAATTCTACGGGAGTTTGTTGCAATGAGTTTTAAGAATTTTAAAGTAGTTGAAAAAATGATCTTCGGCCGTGGCTCATTCGTCCAATTGGATGAAGTGTTAGCTGCTGAACGTAAAACCGCCGACGATTTCGTGGTGTTTTTAGTCGATGACGTGCATCAAGGCAAAGCCCTTGAGGGCCGCATTCCAGCTAAAGCACAAGACATGGTAATTTGGGTTAACGTTGATGAAGAGCCAAGCACAATTCAAATCGATGCCCTGACTGAACAAGTTCAAGCTTTCAATAGCAAACTGCCAGTGAGCGTCGTCGGTTTAGGTGGCGGTTCAACCATGGACGTGGCTAAAGCGGTATCACTGATGCTGACAAACCCAGGTGGCTCTGCCATGTACCAAGGTTGGGACTTAATCAAGAACCCAGCGGTACACCACATTGGTATCCCAACGATTTCTGGTACTGGTGCAGAAGCGTCACGCACCGCAGTATTATGTGGTCCAGTACGTAAGCTAGGCCTGAACTCAGATTACACAGTATTCGATCAAATCATCATGGATTCTGAGTTAATCGAAGGCGTGGAAACGGACCAATGGTTCTATACAGGTATGGATTGCTATATCCACTGTGTTGAATCGTTACAAGGTACCTTCTTAAACGAGTTCTCTAAATCCTACGCTGAAAAAGCCATGGATTTATGTCGCCAAGTGTACTTAGACGACCACGTAGAAAAAGACGACAAGCTAATGATGGCGTCTTTCATGGGCGGAATGAGCATAGCTTATAGCCAAGTGGGTGCCTGTCATGCGGTTTCTTACGGTCTGTCCTATATCCTGGGTTACCACCACGGTATCGGCAACTGTATCGCCTTTGATGTGTTAGAAGAATTCTATCCAGAAGGTGTTGAAGAGTTCCGTCTGATGATGAAGAAACATAACATCACGCTGCCGAAGAACATCTGTAAAGATCTGCCAGACGAAACCATAGCAAAAATGGTTGCCGTGACTAAGAGCATGGGTCCACTATGGGCTAACGTTTACGGCGCGGGTTGGGAAGAGAAAGTCACAGATGAAATGTTGACTACGCTGTTCCGTCGTATCTAAGCTCTAACACATGTTAAAAGGGCTCAATTGTGAGCCCTTTTGTCTATATGCATTGTATATCTACACTGTATATCTTTGATAAAAGTAGGATAATTTGATGAATGTGACTCTGTTAATCCCGGCTCGTTACGGTTCAAGCCGCTTCCCGGGCAAACCCTTAGCCCCGATTAACGGCAAGCCAATGATCCAACACGTGTATGAACGCGCGTCGTTAGCCAAAGGCCTCACCAATATTTATGTCGCTACCGATGATGACCGCATTAAAGCGGCCGTTGAAGGTTTTGGCGGCAAAGTGGTCATGACCAGCCCAGATGCAGCCTCGGGTACAGATCGTATCAATGATGCAATAAACCAACTGGGCCTGAAAGATGACGACTTAGTGATCAACCTACAGGGTGATCAACCTCTTATTGACCCAACCTCTATCGAGCAAGTCATCAGCCTCTTCGAGCGTCACCCTGGTGAGTTTGAAATGGCCACCTTAGGCTTTGAAATCGTCAATAAAGCCGAGCTTGACGATCCTATGCATGTGAAGATGGTGTTCGATAACAACAACTACGCCTTGTATTTCTCTCGTTCACGTATTCCTTTTGGCCGCGATACTCAAGATTACCCCGTTTATAAGCACTTAGGTGTGTATGCTTATACACGCAAATTCGTACAGGCCTTCGCCGCCCTACCATTAGGTCGTCTAGAAGATCTGGAAAAACTCGAGCAATTACGTGCATTAGAGTACGGCCATAAGATCAAAATCGCCATTAGCGCCTTTGATTCTATTGAAGTTGATACGCCAGAAGACATTCGTAAATGTGAGCAACGTTTAGCGGTTGATTAATCGCCCGTTAGGTGTGCGCGAGTCAATTCGAAACAGGAGCTGAGTATGTCGACCTTAGAAGTCTGGATCATTATTATTTTGATCGTCGGTGTCATCGCCAGCAATCTTGCTGCGTTGAAGTACAGTGCTAAGTTCAAACTGCCGCAGTTCGGTCAACATGGTAAAGATAAGCAGATAAAGTCAGATACTGCCAAGCCTTCGGCAGCAGACAATGATGACGATGCGGCTTCAAACAAGCCAAGTTCAGCGGACTCAGAGCCCAATAAAGCAGATCAAAGCGAAACTGAACCACCTAAGCGCTAAATTCAATGGCGGCTTTTAAAGAGTGAGTCTAAAGATGGCTCTTGAACACGTCTTTTAAAGACTGCGCTATAAACACTGAGAATGACGTTCACAAACATAGAAAAGGCGCCACAGGCGCCTTTTTTGTCTCTCAAATAACAAGCTAGTCAATGCCACTCATCAGCCTTAGGCTTTTTTCGCTGATGTGCGACTCAATGGCTGCTCCTCAAGGTGCGCCACTAAAAAGACTAAAAAGCGAAACAGGGATTTAATCTTAAGATCATGATTTTTATTGGACTCAGCCGCGACTAACTTCTGCAGTGATTTAATTCTAGCGTAAGCATTCTCGACTAAAGCGTCGTTCTCTTTACCGACATATTTATTAAATTCGGCAAATTCACCAATAAATTTCAGTGTCACTTTACGGTTATTTAACGCAGTGAGTGCAGCGCCCTCTTTCAGTTTTGCCTCAAAAATACTGCATTCTAAACCGCTGGCGATCGCGCTTTGCGATAAACCGCTGCTTAACGCATCGGCCAGAAAACCCAAATTGGCTTTTAACTCAAAGGCAATCGCCTGCTTACTGGCGCTTGATTGCTGCCAGCGACTGCGTTCCTTATCGAAAATATCGTATAGCTCTTTCCAAATGCTCATGCGCTTTGCCTACCTTGCACTGAATCGCTCCTTTCGCGTTATAGCACTCGACTTTTTTGAAATGCTAGCGTTTTTAATACTAGCGACTGAAAGTTATCATAAATTTAAGGTTTTCGGCATAGCGCTATGATAAATAATGGTTTAAAAATGAGTTAAAGCATATTCACACTAAAACTAAAATCGGCATAAAAAAATGGCCCGAACGAGTCGGGCCAGAGTGCGAGCTGCCTAAGTACGAAATGAGCTCAGTGCGAACTCATGACTAACTCACTACTCATCTAATGGCATATAAAGTTAAAGCGCTTGCGATTTTTTCGCGTTATTTTTCTCGGCGGCGAGTCGACGCTGCGCTTCTTTTTTCTCACGGCGCGCTTCAATCACTTGATTTACATCGCTACCGATATGCGCTTCGTTACGGGCTTTTGCCAGATTAACTTGGCGCTCACGCTCAACGAAACGTTTACGCTGCTCGTCAGAAATTTTATCGATACAATGTGGGCAACTGACACCTTGCACATAGGCAGGGCTCTGTTTTTCAGCTTCGGTGATTGGCATACGACAAGCATTACATTGATCGTATTGGCCTTTCTTCAAGTCATGGTTCACTGCAACGCGGTTATCGAATACGAAGCACTCGCCTTCCCACAGGCTTTCTTCCTCTTTCACTTCTTCGAGATATTTAAGAATACCACCTTCGAGATGATAGACCTCGTCAAAGCCTTGCTCTTTTAAATAAGCAGTTGATTTCTCACAGCGAATACCGCCAGTACAGAACATGGCGACCTTCTTATGTTTAGCAGGATCAAGATTCTGCTTCACATATTCAGGGAATTCTCTGAAGGTTTCAGTCACAGGATTAATGGCATTTTTGAAAGTGCCGATTTGCACTTCATAGTCGTTACGGGTGTCGACTAAAATCACGTCCGGATCAGAAATCAGCGCATTCCAATCTTGAGGCTTCACATAGGTGCCAACCACTTTAAGTGGGTCAATACCTTCAACGCCCATAGTCACGATTTCGTTTTTCAGTTTGACTTTAGTGCGGTAGAACGGCATTTCATCGTCAAATGATAACTTGTGAACGATATTATCTAGGCCATTTTGGCTATTAAGCCACACTAATAACGCTTCAATAGCTTCTTGAGTGCCAGCAACTGTGCCATTGATCCCTTCACTTGCGAGGAGCAGAGTGCCTTTGATCTCGGCCTGTTCCATCATAGCAAGCAATGGCGCTCGGATAGATTCAAAATGCGGTAACGACACGAATTTATATAACGCACATACGACAACTTTAGCCATAACACCCTCTTTGCTGGCTGGAACTTAATTTCCAGTGCATAAACAAATCAATCATCTGCAGCCTTGCTGCAGATCCCAAAAATAGCGCGGAATTCTACCTGAGTCACAGCAAGATAAACACAGATAAAATACAGGGTCTTTAATTCTTTACGCAAGTGGTGAGAAAAATCATTCTATGATGGCAAATTAAGCAGAAATCCCAGTATGAAAGCGTTACCATCTGCGCCCTTTGAACATTGCATGATTGGCACACAACATTCGCATTGGCATACTCGCGTCGTCAATAAGCATTTACATGTAGAAGACACAAGCCGACATCAGTGTTCATTGCATCAACTTCCATCGCATTAGCGCCGTACAGTAGAGGAAATCCGAATGACTCTTGCCGTCTTATACACCTTCCGCCGTTGCCCCTATGCAATGCGAGCACGTTTAGGACTCTTGTTAGCCCAATACAATGTTGAAGTCCGTGAAATCGCCCTTAAAGCCAAACCACCACAAATGCTAGCTGCCTCACCTAAGGGTACTGTGCCGGTATTAGTGCTAGCAAACGGTGAGGTGATTGCCGAAAGTCTTGAGATCATGCGCTGGGCACTCACGCAAGCAGACCCCTTAGATCTATTGTGTCAGCAAAATCCTGCTATTGAAGATAAAATGGCACAGCTTATCACGCAAAATGATCAACAATTTAAACCATGGCTTGACCGCTATAAATATGCCGACCGTTACCCTGAGCAAACGCAAGCTTATTATTATCAGCAGGCGAGTCATTTCCTCCTGCAACTTGAAACATGCTTAGGGCAACACCCCTTTTTAGTCGCCGATACACCTCGCCTTGCCGACTACTCAATCATACCTTTTGTACGCCAGTTTGCCGCAGTGGATCTTAAATGTGCACTTAGTGATGATTTTCCGCGAGTCGACGCTTGGCTAAATCGACTTATTTCGAGTGAAATATTTATTCGTGCGATGGAAAAATATGTGATCTGGGACGCTAGCCATTCTCCAATTTGCTTGTTAGGAGACGTGTAAGCCAATAAGATTTAAAGATTATTTTTATTTTATGTTATAGCCATCGGTAAAATATTCGAGTAAGGTATTTGCCACTAGGTAACTAATTTAGCTAATCGTAGCTAGACAATCTTCTCAAGAAAAGTAACCACGCCTAAAGACTCAAGGACGTGAATGATAGAACACAAGGATAAGACAGTTGGAAAATATGGATATTAATATCGTTATTATGCTTGGGGGCCTGGTGCTATTGCATTGTCTATTTGCCCTTCGGGCCTTCAAAAGTAAAGTGGATCTCAGCACCAACAAAAAGTGCTTATGGTGCCTACTGAGTCTGATACTCGGCCCTATGGGTTATTATGGCTTTCACGGTTTTATTCCCCTAGATAGAATTCTCAAAGACTAAACGGTAAAACTGAATACCTTCAAAAAACTAGTCATACCATTGATTTACTTATCAAATTAAGACAAAAAATAGCGCAACCTTAAGCTGCGCTATTTTTACGACCCAGTTTAATCAAACAAGGCATGACAGTTAACTACAAATGACTGTGCAACAATACCGAGTCATCAGGAACTTTTTGGATCACAGGTGCTTGCCCTTCAGCCAAGGCTTGTTTATAGCTTTGATTCATTTTAAGGGCGAGATACAAATCTGGCCGGATCAAAATACCACCTTCCCCTGTCTGCATACCCGCTTGCTCAAACCAACTCAGCATCTGCCGTTTACGTCCCGCAAGCACTAAACGAACGCCACGTTTTTTAAGCAGTTGATGCAAATCAGCCAACATGGCCATCACACTTAAATCCAAATGGGTAAAACAAGGCACTGCATCAATAATGATGCAATCAACAGGCTCAGATTCCCGAATAAACTTTTCCAGCAAACGGCGCTTAAAATACGTCGCATTAAAGTAAGTTAACGGCGAATTAAAGCGATATATAAATACTCCTGGAACCGATTTAGCTTTACCCGATTCATCGACACTACGGATAACGCCCTTATGATCTAAACCAAGCACTTGATCCGTAGGCCGCATCACAGTAGCGAGGAACTGGAATAAACCCAGTAATACAGCCAAGGTTATCCCAGGGATAACCCCAATAAACAACACAGAGAACAAGGTGATACAGGCAAGTAAAAAAGCAGACCTATCCCGCACTCGTAGATTCCACAGTGACTTTAAATCGATAAGCGAGATTGAGGCAATCACCAGCACCACACCTAAAGCGGCACTGGGGATGAACTTCAAAGGCGCAGTGAAAAATAGCGCCACAACACCAATCAATACCGCCGCAATGATAGACACTAACTGGCTCTTACCACCATTGGCATCATTAACCGCAGTGCGGGAATCCGCGCCGCTCACCGCAAAACCTTGAGATATGGCTGACGCTATGTTGGCTATACCTAACGCCCTGAACTCTTTATCGGCATCTATATCGTAACCGTTTTTTGCCGCAAAGCTTCGAGCCGTCAACATCATGCTCACAAAGCTCACCATGGCTAAGTTAAGCGCTGGTACCACAAGCTCACGGGCGATACCTAAATCAAATACAGGCGCTTGGAATGAAGGTAATCCTGAGGTCACTTCTCCGACGACGCTAATATCAAAGCTCGTCAGGTTAAACACCCAAACAAGGAAAGCCGCCATCGCCATTGCGCACATAGAAGCAGGCCATTGAGGACGAAACCGTTTCACTAAGGCATAAGTCGCTAGCGTAACAATCCCCATCGTCAATGTCGGCCAATGGGTTTTGGATAAGTAAGAAGGCGCACCGCTGAGGCGTTCGATTAGATAACGCTCATCGAAGGTAAAACCGAATATTTTTGAAAACTGTCCCACGATAATAGTAATTGCAACACCATTAAGCAGTCCCATCAAAATCGGCTTTGATAGAAAATCGGCGAGAACCCCTAGCCTAAAACGACTCGCAATCAAGCACCAAAAGCCTGTCATGGCCGTCATGGTCATCACTAACTGCCAGTGCTTCATACTATCCCCTGCAGCTAGGGGCGTGACAACCGCGGCGATAACAGCACAAGTCGCCGCATCTGGACCCACGATTAATTGTTTTGAGGTGCCAAATAGTGCGTATACCAACATTGGTAATACACAGGAATACAAACCCACGGCAGCATTCACACCTGTGAGCTGGGCATAAGCAATCGCTACGGGTAATGCCACAGCGGCAACGGATAAGCCTGCGCGCACATCATCCCTAAGCCATTGCTTTTCATATTGTAATAATTGCGCCAATCCCGGCATAAACGAAATCAAACTAGGGAACTTCACTCGGCAACCTCCATATACACACTATCAAGATAAGCAACAAGTATAACTGAGACTGAAAATGTTCAGCTAAAAGGTCATTACCTAAAAAGCCATCAATAGTATGTTGGTTATGGCATAAAGCCAATCATTACGCGAGTGTCTTCCTCAGAATATTTATAGGCTTAGGCACTTAATTCAAGCCAAGCTAGCGTAATATCATAGGTAATGACACTAAGAGCAAGCTGCCCATAAACCAATTAAAATGGCGCTTACGTCTATCGGTATTGAGTTTCTTACTGATCGCGGCACCGACAAATACCCAAGTAAATGATGCAGGAAATCCCACTATGTTGAACATTAATACGCCAAGAAACGCACTCAACCAAAAGCCATCGCCACTTAATGTAAAAGCGCTACACAGGGTAATCGTCGACATCCAAGATTTAGGGTTAATCCATTGAAATAATGCAGCTTCAATGAGCGTCATAGGTTTTCGTCCATCATCCAAATGCGTGCTCTGCACTGGCGACGTCACTAATTTGTACGCGAGATACAGCAAATATGCTAAAGCGAAATATTTCAATACTTGGTGCAATACCGGTAATGCTTCAAACAAGGTACCGAGGCCGAATAATACCGCAAGATGTAAAGAGGTCGAACCCAAGCGGATCCCTGCAATATGTGGCACGGTACGCAGCACACCAAAATGCGCTCCAGAGCTAGCTAAGAGAATATTGTTCGGTCCGGGAGTCATTGTCATAGTAGCGCAAAACAGCGCGGTCGAGGCCATTAAAGTCCATAATTGTGGGTCATAAAGCAGTGCAGTATTCATATTCGCCTTAAATTGTATGCATACATTTGTTGACATAAAAAGATGCAATAAATAATATACGCAGAATATTAGAGATCAATGGATTTATTGTCATGGGTACAATCTGGACACCAGACCTAACGACTTTTTCAGGCCCGAAATATCAGCGCTTAGTCAGTGCCATAGAAAAAGGCATTTTGCAGAAGGTGTTAACCCAAGGTAGTAAACTGCCACCACAGCGCCGTTTAGCTGATGCCTTAGGCATCACAATTGGCACTGTGACCCGCGCCTATGCATTGGCGGAACAAAGGGGTTACGTCGAAGCACGAGTGGGAGATGGCACCTATGTCAACGCCTCCCCTGTACCTGAAATGGGTAACGTACAATTGAATATGGCGACCTGTCAGCAGCCACTCACAGATCAAATCAGCACCCTAAGCGATTGCCTCAGCCAATTAGCGAAAGACCCCACTAAGTTGAGTCAGTTACTCGGTTATCGCGCCAGTCCATTAGATCAACACCAACAAGTGTTCCACCAATGGTTAAACCAACGCGGCATACAGCAAACGCCCGAGCAACTGGTCTTTACCCATGGCGGCCAGCAAGCCATTTTTGCCTGTTTGAGCGCATTTTTATCAACAGGCGATGTACTGTTACACGAGCAATACAGTTATCCAGGCGTGAGAATTTGTGCTAAACAGCTTGGCGTCACTAGCGTTGGTGTGCCCCTTACCCACGAAGGATTAGATCTACCGCGCTTTGAAGCCCTATTACAGATCCACAACCCTAAATTAGCCTATCTCACACTGAATAATCAAAACCCCACTTGCATTCAGTACAGTGAATCACAGCGGCAGAAAATCCTTGAATTATCAGAGCAATATCAATTCTATATCATTGAAGATGACGTGAATTATTGTTTACCTGAAGAATGGCATTCACCCCTGTGGCAATTAGCAAAACAGCTGGCGATACCACGGGTGATTTATATTTCCAGCCTGTCAAAATTGTTTTCTGGCGGCTTAAGGCAAGGTTTTATTCTGGTTCCTGACCCCCTTATCGCCCAAGTGCGACTCGCTATTCATAGCCAATGCTGGATGGTGTCGCCGCTGAATATTGAAATTGCCTGTCAGTTGATAAAGAAAGGTCATATCACTGCAGAACGAGATACGCTCGTACGTCAACGCCAACGTCACTGTATCGCTATGGGCGAACGGCTGGGATTAACCCAAACTTGGCGAGGGTTAAACGGTTGGATACAACTGCCAGAAGATATCAAAGCCCATCATCTCGTTACCGCACTGGCCGCAAAAGGCATATTAGTCCGTAATGGTGATGACTTTAATTGCCATGATAATTTTATCCGCTTGAGCCTTGGTGGCGCCGAAAACGACACTCAATTTCAGCATGCAATTGAGTGTATCGAGGCAACGATTCACTCCCTCGTACAAAATGCCTATTCCGTAGTGTAAAGGCGCTTAAAGGACCATTAAGCTCAGCCAATTTTTATGCGCCATTTAAGATGAAGTTAATTCACACAAAATGGCGAATTTTGTAGAAAAGTGAATAAAAAAAGCGCCAGTAGCATGCATGCTACTGGCGCTGATGTTACTGACAAGCTTGATGAACTATCAGTGAGCCATTACCATTAGCTATAGCTTACTAGTGCACCACTATTTAATCTTGAGTTGGTAAACACTCGTGGTGCCACTAACTTCATTGCCTATGATTAACAAAGGATTACCGTTAGGGCTTTTATCGGCACTGACAAATTTCATCCCTTCTGGTCCCAAATCACCCGCCAATGTTGCATCACCTTTGACTGCACCTGTAGCGGTATCGACAACGAAGTCAGCTTCAAAATCACGGTTCACAACATAGTCGACAAAATGCACATCAAAAGGATTAGTCACGTCATAGATCATAAAGCCAGAGGTACGTTCTAAACCAACAAAGGCATATAGTCGTTGACCAATTTGGCCTAGGGCTAAAGCTTCTGGCTCTGGCCCCTTGTCATCGCTGCGACTATCACCTTTATTTTCTTCGTTGTTATTGTTGAACTTATCCCCCAGTAGTGCGGCGGTAATACGCTCAAAATCACTGCCACTGTCAAACACTTGCTGACCATCAGTATTCCAAATCGAGAATGAACGAGCACCAAAGCTCACGACTTTGTCGTAGTCGCCATCCTTATCATCATCCCCCATGCTCTTCGTTACCTTAAGACGCGCTAATTGGGTTTTATCTTTTGCGGCGGCAAATTGTGGGTGATTCGGGTCGAGCACTAAATCCCCTGCGCGGGCTTCTTCCGAAAAAGCCGCATAGTCACGGGAGTCACCTTCATTCGCAGTCACAATAAAGTCAGTGTTATTCCAACGGTAGCTAGCAAGGGTATCGGGTTGATACATGCCGTACACCCCTGTGTAGCTTTGCAGGTTAACAAGATTATCTTTGTCACTCGCATCAATTTTATTCATATCAAGCCCGTAATCTTTGAGGCCTAGCGGTAAAATCTTCAAGACTTTCGCATTGGCGATATCAATCACGGCAATAGCATTGTTCTCTTGTAAACTGACAAATGCACGGCGGTTATCTTGGCTAATGGCGATATATTCAGGTTCTAAATCCTGCGCCACACTCGCCATTGGACCATTAATTTTAATGTCAGCGGTGATTTCAGTTGCACGCGCACCGCCCTGATTAAACGCACTAAAATTTATGATGGTCGCAGTAGCTGCGGGCTTACCGTCAGTAATCGCAATCAACGCAACACAGCCTTCAGGATCTAAGGTATAAGCAGGATTAGGTTCGCCTTCATTGGCCACGAGTAAGGTTTTACCGTCGTGGGTGAACACTACATTATCGGGTAAAGCACCGACTTCGACGGCGCTGATAAACTGTGGAGCATCTGTGCCATTAAGCTGATAAAAAGCTACAAAACCATTGGCTTGAGTTTTATTGCCTGCAGCGTCACCACGCTCAATGGCAGCCGCTAACAAGTTGCCTGAAATACTCACGCTGTTAACGCTACCCATAAAGGTTTGACCCACATCCTTAGCAACATCGAGTTCTGCTAATTTGTCGAGATTATTCAATGCTAAAGGATCTGTGGCGTTTGATGCAGTCGCTAATAAGCTGCCATCTATGATGTCAACTTTGCCGCTAATCGCATTAACCACAAAAATACGGTTAGATGCACTGTGATATTCAACGATTTCGGCGGCACTTAAGCCATAAACGCCAGTCTGATGACGACCAATTAACTCTGCTTTTAAGCTTGCAGTTTGTGGCTGGCAAACATATTGGGTTTGCGCGACTGCAATTTCACTGTTATCCAATTGTCCATTATGGTTGGCATCTAATCCGGTATCGATACGCTGACCACCGGCAGGACAATTTGCATCACCAATAGTTAATGCGGTCACTTTAACCAGTGAATTTAAGCCGTTGTCGCCTTTATCACCTGCAGCGCCATCATCACCGCTGCAAGCACCGAGTAATAAGCTCGCCATAATGGCGGCTGCAAGCGGGAGTCGTTGTGTTTTCATCGTGTCATTCCTGAATATTTTATTTTTAGTAGGGTGAAGCTAAAGCCCACTAAATTAGTCAGCATAAAAGACACCTAGATGACAAAGCAGTGACACTCAGATGACAACTAACACTTTTGAATGAAGCATATTGGAGGATAACGGCTCGAGCCGCCAAGGTTATACCTCGATTGTCGAGACTTGCTACTTAGTTACAATTTAATCGGTAAAATACGGTAAAGAAATCATCGCAAAGATTGGTTTATTTGTCCTAGCGCTTTACTATGCTATTGCTTAATGCCTTACCGTGAAAATTGATCGAAGCACAATTCACTTTTCCCCAAAACACTGCCAATTAGCGCAAGATGCTGGCTAAAAATGGACGGATTAGAGTGAATTGTCCTAGTACAATTTAAACCACGCCGCATAACCCTGAAAAATACGCTTTCAATTCTTTCGCCACCCGAGGTAACAGTGGACCCACAATCACAACCTTCTGCCCATAACGGTAGACGTATACCGAATTTAGCACTGCTTATTCCCATGCTAGCGGCGATTGTCGCGATCACACCATTGGCCATCGACATGTACTTACCTGCGATGTCGACATTGGCCCTTAGTTTTCATACCGATATTACAACAGTGCAACAGTCCCTAAGTATCTACTTAGCAGGCTATGCACTGGGCATGTTGTGTTTTGGCCCCTTAGCTGACCGCATTGGCCGTCGCCCTATGGTGATAATGGGGCTGAGTGGATTTATGCTAACCAGTTTACTGATTGGTTTTGCTGGTCAAGTCGAAGTCTTTCTTGGGCTACGCTTTTTGCAGGCCTTTATCGGCGCAGCAGCGACTGTGGTGGTACCGGGATACATCAAAGAAGTCTATGGCGACAATACCGCCAAAGGTATGTCTTACGTGAGTTTAATCATGATGTTAGCGCCATTACTGGCACCTAACATTGGCAGCGTTATCTTAGAACTCGGTGATTGGCATTTAATCTTCTTCATTCAATCTGCCTATGCCGCAACCCTGTTATTACTCGTGCTGTTTGCGCTAAAAATGCCCAGCGATAAAGATATGGATACCCGCAGCCAAAAATCGTTTCTTGGTGCCTATGCGACCGTATTTTCCCGATCTGGCGTTAAGTTAAACATTGCCAGCGGCGTGTTAACGTCTTTTGCGTTTTTCTGTTATCTCACCGCATCACCCTTCGTTTATATGGAAGTCTTTGCCTTAGATAAATCCTATTTTGCCATCTTGTTTAGCACCAACGTTGGCGCCTTGATGTTGGCCAATATCATTAATACTCGCATTGTCGGCCGCTATGGTTCGCTGCGTATGTTGCACGTATCGACCTTTTTTGGCGCTATTGCGGGGGCTGGTTTATTAACCGTCAACCTACTGGATATGAGCTATCATTTTACCGTGATCATGCTTATTCCTTTAATGGGCAGCCTAGGGGTGATGTCGGTCAACGCCGATGCGATAGTGCTGATGAAGTTCAAACAAGAAACCGGAACGGCAACGGCGGTTATTGGCACCTTAAGATTTGGCTGTGGCGCGTTAGCGGGGCCGTTATTAGCGGTGTTCTATGATGGCACAGCAGTGCCCTTCTCTGCCCTCATGTTAGGCTCTATTGTGTTAGTCGGTATTTGCCAATTTAATCGTCCAAAGCATCAAATACAGCCGACGATTTAAGGATCTATTTTTAAGGGTCTATTTCTAAGAGCCATGGATACCAATGCCACATCGGCAACACATGTTTGATCGCATAAAACAGCGCATTGGCTTTCACAGATGTAGCAAATAAGTAATATTTAATCGCAACAGTTAAGTATCTGCTTATCTAACGTCCCACACCAAAACGGCACTTTTAGTGCCGTTTTTGCTTTTTAAGCATCTAACAATCTGAAAAATATAAAATAAGCCCATAAATCAGCCTAGATTACTTAGCGATTCCAGCAAGTTATCCAGCCATTCAAACGTGAAATTGTTTCAAGTTGGTTATTTTTTACATAAAAGGCTTGAAATGTTGTTTTTTTTGAATATGATGAAATTCTGTTCATTGCAACAGTTGCTGCATCCTAAGGATGAATCACTTGTCTTCTACGAAGTCAGTTCAGCATTTCGGAGTCTGAATTACCCTTCAGGCTTAATTTTTAGAGCGATTACCGTCGCTGTAACAAAATACTGTTTACCGTAACGGTACTAAGCAATAGGAGTTCCACATGGAGATGTTATCCGGCGCCAGCATGATAGTGCGTTCTTTGATTGATGAAGGCGTAAAGCACATTTTTGGCTATCCTGGCGGTTCAGTTTTAGATATCTACGATGCCCTGCACGTTATCCCAGGTATTGAACACATACTCGTTCGCCACGAACAAGCCGCCGTACACATGGCCGATGGCTACGCCCGTGC
Organism: Shewanella sp. NKUCC06_TVS; assembly: GCF_019345515.1. Taxonomy (NCBI): domain Bacteria; kingdom Pseudomonadati; phylum Pseudomonadota; class Gammaproteobacteria; order Alteromonadales; family Shewanellaceae; genus Shewanella; species Shewanella sp. NKUCC06_TVS. The sequence continues at coordinate 38,692 of NZ_JAHKQX010000013.1, forward strand.
CACAGGTAAAGTCGGCGTGGTATTAGTCACTTCAGGACCCGGTGCCACCAACGCGATTACCGGTATTGCCACCGCCTACATGGATTCTATTCCCCTCGTCGTATTATCGGGTCAAGTACCGAGCAACCTTATCGGTAATGATGCTTTCCAAGAATGCGATATGATCGGCATCTCTCGTCCAGTGGTCAAACACAGCTTTTTAGTAAAAGATCCCACTCAAATCCCTGAAACGATAAAAAAAGCCTTTTATATTGCCTCTACCGGCCGCCCTGGGCCTGTTGTCGTAGACCTGCCAAAAGATTGCTTAAACCCAGCGCTGCTGCACGAGTATATTTATCCCGAAAGCGTGAAAATGCGCTCATACAACCCGACAACCTCGGGGCATAAAGGACAGATCCGTCGTGGACTACAGGCACTATTAGCGGCTAAAAAGCCTGTGCTCTATGTCGGTGGAGGCGCCATTATCTCGGGTTGTGATAAGCAAATTTTACAATTAGCTGAGAGATTAAATATTCCCGTCGTCAGCACACTTATGGGACTCGGGGCTTTTCCAAGTACCCACAAAAACAGCCTAGGCATGTTAGGGATGCACGGTCGCTACGAAGCCAACATGACAATGCATAACTGCGATTTGATCTTCGGTATTGGTGTACGCTTCGACGATAGAACCACTAATAATGTGGAAAAATACTGTCCGAACGCGACCATTTTGCACATAGATATCGACCCCTCGTCTATTTCGAAAACTATCCACGTCGACATTCCCATCGTAGGGTCGGCCGACAGTATTTTAGACAGCATGTTGACACTGTTAGATGAATCGAACGAGCACAATGACAACGATGCCATCGCCACTTGGTGGAATGATATTGAGCAATGGCGCGGCCGCGATTGTCTGGCCTATGACAAAAACAGTGGTCGCATCAAACCACAGCAAGTGATTGAAACCTTGTATAAGCTGACCAATGGCGATGCCTATGTCGCCTCTGATGTTGGCCAGCACCAGATGTTTGCCGCCTTGTACTATCCGTTCGATAAGCCGCGCCGCTGGATCAACTCAGGTGGCCTAGGGACAATGGGATTTGGCCTACCCGCCGCAATGGGCGTAAAAATGGCCATGCCTGATGCCACCGTTGTGTGTGTCACGGGTGATGGTTCAATCCAGATGAACATTCAAGAGCTTTCGACCGCGCTGCAATATGATACGCCGGTTAAAATTATCAACTTAAACAATCGTTTCCTTGGCATGGTTAAACAATGGCAGGACATGATTTACTCTGGCCGTCACTCACATTCCTATATGGATTCAGTACCTAATTTTGCCAAAATTGCCGAGGCCTATGGCCATGTAGGTATGACGATCAGCGATCCCGCCGAACTTGAGTCAAAAATGGCAGAAGCGCTAGCGATGAAAGACAGGCTGGTCTTTATCGACATCATGGTGGATGAAACTGAGCACGTGTACCCCATGTTGATCCGCGGTGGTGCGATGAATGAAATGTGGCTGACTAAGACGGAGAAATGCTAATGCGTCGAATTATATCTGTATTATTAGAAAACCAATCCGGCGCCCTGTCTCGTGTGGTCGGTTTGTTTTCACAGCGCGGTTATAACATTGAAAGTTTAACGGTGGCGCCAACGGACGATATCACATTGTCGCGGCTTAACATTACGGTCGTTGCCGATGAAATGGTGTTAGAGCAGATAGAGAAGCAGCTACATAAACTCATCGATGTGTTAAAAGTTTCGAATATTACCGAGTCTGCTTATATTGAACGCGAATTAGCCCTTATCAAGGTCCGCGCCCAAGGCGAGTTTAGGGAAGAAGTTAAACGGATGGCGGACATTTTCCGCGGCCAAATTGTCGATGTCACCGCCAATTTATATACCATCCAAATGGTCGGCACATCAGAAAAACTCGATGCGTTTATCCATGCGCTAGGTGAAGTGACTAAATTGGTCGAGGTCTCTCGCTCCGGTGTGGTGGGTTTGGCTCGCGGCGAAAAGGCCATGAAAGCGTAACTTTCTCACGGAAATCTCGCGGACATTTTTTGCGTAAACACAAAAACATCAAGGGGAGCATAATGCTCCCCTTGTTTTTAGGTGGTTACCACAGTGTCAATTATGACTGGCTGTCTAGCAAGCGCGATGAAGTGATCTCAATTTTGCGTGGTTTCAATGCTTCAGGGATTTCACGCACTAAATCAATATTGAGTAAGCCATTTTCTAAACTTGCGCCGAGCACAGTGACATAGTCTGCCAGTTGGAAAGTGCGCTCAAAACCGCGTTCCGCTATGCCTTGGTACAAGTATTTACGCTCGGTTTGGCTTTCAGCTTTGTTGCCTTTCACCAGTAATTTCTCACCTTCACTGCTGATCTCAAGTTCATTCATTGAGAATCCGGCCACTGCCATAGTAATGCGATAGCGATTTTCGCCTAATAATTCAATGTTATATGGGGGATAGCCAGTATTGCCATTATTAGCGGCGGCATGTTCTGCCAGCTGAGCTAAACGGTCAAAACCAATGGCACTACGGTACAGGGGAGCTAGATCATAATTACGCATATTCATATCCTTGTCTTAAGCAATATGGAGAATTGGCGGACGGTTTTCACGATGAAAACGCTTGTAGAGTCTGCCGAGTTAAATCTTCTGTCCTTACGGCACAGAATTCACACTAGGATCCTCATCGAGCGATCCTGAAATAGATATAAGGACGGGAGAGAAAATTTCAAGCAAGAAAATTAAAAAAATGTGCGAAATTTAAAAAGACTAATAAAAACAAAATTTTATTAAGTTTTAACACTTTGAATTGACGTATGATTTGTATAAAGGGATTAGCATCATTGCAATATGGAAATCTATATTCGCTAAATTGCAGCCAATAAAAAAGGAGCCTAAGCTCCTTTTTCAGTCTTAGCATCGAATTAACGAGTGCGTGGACACAATTCTTCAGCGCTGAAGAAGTAAGCAATTTCACGAGCAGCAGATTCAACAGCATCTGAACCGTGAGCCGCGTTTTCGTCAATGCTTTCTGCGAAATCAGCACGGATAGTACCAGGAGCTGCTTGAGCAGGATTAGTTGCACCTAAAATTTCACGGTGAGCTAAAACAGCGTTTTCGCCTTCTAATACTTGGACCATGATTGGACCAGAAGTCATAAATGCAACCAGAGCACCGAAGAAACCGCGCTCGCTATGCTCAGCATAGAAACCTTCAGCTTGTTCTTTGGTCAGGTGTAACATTTTAGCTGCAACGATCTTAAGACCAGCAGTTTCAAAACGATTGTAGATAGCACCGATGTGGTTTTTTGCAACAGCATCTGGCTTGATAATAGAAAATGTGCGTTCGATCGCCATAACTAGCTTCCTTTGTCAGCAAGTTTAAAAAATTCGCGCGGATTATACGAAATTTAAAAGCTAAATCCTATCTTTATAGCAAATTAGTCTGAGATATTGCGCACATTCGCTTTATTCGTAATCAGTTTGATCACACAAAATACCCCGCTAGGAGGATAAATCCTTAGCAGGGTTCATTAACTCATTAAAAAATGGGATTATTTTCTATTTTTTGCCCAAATACCAGCCCATGCAATCAAAGCGACTAAAATGACTGCGGGTGCAAGATCTAACAAGTGATGGAATAAACCGACACCGCCATGACCTGGATGAGCCCAAGCCATTGAAGGGACAAGCATACATAACAATACAAGCAAAAGTTTCATGTGAACATCCTTGCAGTTGCGATAATAAAGTTAAGCCATATAAATGCCTTAACCAATATACAACAAATTACGATATCCACTGAAAATGAACTTGACTGTGATCAAACTCTCGCGAAATATTCTCTGCGCCACTGCAAATACGTGAGGTAAATCACCTTAGTTAATTTTCTGAAGGACAAGATGCCTCACATAAAAAGCCGTACCACAACTGTGCTCACTACTTTTCATCAATCCAACACTGCTGAATTGCTTCCAGTATTTTTTCATTGCAATGCTTAGGATCATCAGCAAAATCATTCAAAGCTAACACCCACTCATACAGTTGGGTGAAATGCAGTTGAGTAGGATTAACCTCTGGGTGTGCTTCGAGTAATTCCAACGCAATATCTAACGAATCTATCCAAGTTAATGTCATCGTTTTCCCCTATTCGGTTCGCTTGAATGGGTAAGCTAGTGCTTAGCGCCGTTACCCATAAGGAGGTGAATCAAGTGTTGATATTCCGTAGTCAATACTCGACACCAAGGGTGTTAACCCTGTGCTTGCGTCACCTTTTTTACTTTAATCGCATTTTTTTCAACAAAATCAATAATAGCACCCGCCACATCTTTCGTGGTGGCACCTTCAATCCCCTCAAGCCCTGGTGAAGAGTTCACTTCCATGATCACTGGGCCATGGTTTGAGCGTAACAAATCAACCCCTGCCACATTTAATCCCATCGTCTTCGCCGCACGAATAGCCACAGAGCGCTCTTCAGGAGTCAGTTTGACTAAACTCGCCGTGCCACCACGGTGCAAATTAGAGCGAAACTCACCGGGCATAGCTTGACGTTTCATGGCGGCAATCACTTTATCGCCGAGCACGAAACAGCGAATGTCTGCGCCGTTGGCTTCTTTGATATATTCCTGCACCATGATGTTGGCTTTCAGGCCCATAAAGGCTTCAATCACGCTCTCAGCCGCTTTGCGGGTCTCGGCCAATACCACGCCAATGCCTTGGGTGCCTTCGAGTAATTTAATCACCAGAGGCGCGCCACCCACCATATCAATTAAGTCTGGAATATCACTCGGTTTATTGGCAAAACCGGTAATAGGCAAACCAATACCGCGGCGTGACATCAGCTGCATAGAACGCAATTTGTCCCGTGAGCGGGAAATTCCAACTGAATCATTTAAGGCATAGACGCCCATCATCTCAAATTGGCGCAACACCGCCGAACCATAAAAGGTAATAGACGCCCCAATACGGGGGATCACGGCATCAAATGCAGGTAACTCTCGCCCGCCAATGTGGATACTCGATTGCCGCATGTTGATATTCATATAACATTCAAGGGGATTGATTACGTGTACTTCATGACCACGTAATTGAGCCGCTTCAACGAGTCGCTTCGTTGAATATAACTCTGGCCCTTGCGATAAAATCGCTATTCTCATTTGGTCTCCGGCAACCATTAATTTTGAGCGCATAATACGCCTGCGCAAGGATAAATCAAACAACTAGAGGCATAGACAAGATTAGTTGCACAAATGCTCAACGCCAAAAGCAAAAAACCAGTCACGTGGACTGGTTTTAATCATTATCGAAGCAATATTAATTGCCTTCGCTAACCATGTTAACCGTGTATTTAGGGATCTCAATCACCATGTCAGTGTCGACCACTTTAGCCTGACAAGATAGACGGCTTTCGGGCTCGAGTCCCCATGCTTTGTCTAACATGTCATCTTCTAGTTCATCACTTGGCTCAAGATCATTAAAGCCTTCACGCACGATACAGTGACACGTCGTGCAAGCACAGGACTTTTCACAGGCATGCTCGATATTGATGCCATTACGCAGCGCAACATCGAGAATGGTCTCACCAACATTCGCCTCAAGCACAGCGCCATCAGGGCACAACTCGGCATGGGGAAGAAAGACTAATTGGGGCATTACATCACCTATATGTTGTCGATCGACTGGCCTTTGAATGCCACTCGAATAGAATTGTCCATACGTCTGGCAGCAAAATCTTGGGTTTGCTCATCCAGTTTTTCAATCGCGAGCTTAATCGCATCGGCATCATCGCCCGCGGCTACTTGCGCCACATTGGCCATAGTAACATCGATCTGAGCACGCTCATCGGCATTCAGCAAATCGCCATCCTTCGCTAACGCGGCATGTAAAGACTCGAGTACCCTCGCCGCCTCCACTTGCTGCTCGGCCAGCATACGACGACCAATATCGTCTTTGGCATACTTCATCGAATCTTTCAGCATAGTGGCAATTTCAGTATCCGATAAACCAAAAGATGGCTTAACTTGAATACTAGACTGTACGCCGGTGGATTTCTCCATCGCGGTCACACTGAGTAAACCATCGGCATCCACTTGGAAGGTCACCCGAATGTGCGCAGCGCCTGCAGCTAACGGCGGAATACCTTTTAAGGTAAAACGCGCTAATGAGCGGCAATCGGCAACGAGCTCACGCTCCCCCTGCACCACATGGAATGCCATGGCCGTTTGACCATCTTTAAAGGTGGTAAATTCCTGCGCCCGTGCAACCGGAATCGTGGTATTACGCGATACCACTTTTTCCACTAAGCCGCCCATGGTCTCTATGCCTAATGACAAAGGGATCACATCGAGCAATAACAAATCCGATTCGGGTTTGTTGCCCACTAAAATGTCGGCTTGAATGGCCGCACCAATGGCGACAACACGATCAGGATCGATAGATGTCAACGGTGGTTTACCGAAGAAAGCTTCGACCTGTTCACGCACTAATGGCACGCGCGTTGAACCGCCAACCATCACAGTTTCAAGCACTTCATCCGTCGTCACGCCCGCATCACGCAGGGTACGGCGACAGCTGGCAATCGTCTTTTTCACCAATGCCGCAATCATGGCATCAAATTCAGCTTTAGTAACGATTTGCGTCAGTTCAGTACCATCGGCAAGGATCACTTTTGCTTCAGTTTCTGCTGCATCCGTTAAGGCTTCTTTGACTCGACGCGATTCAATCAACAACTGACGACTTAATTGTGAGTCGATGTCGCTAAGCTGCCACACTTGTTGCATATGTGCTTGCAGTAAATGATCGAAATCATCGCCGCCAAGCGCTGAATCACCACCAGTGGCTAACACTTCGAATACACCGCGATTCAAACGCAAAATAGAAATATCGAAAGTACCGCCGCCTAAATCATAGATGGCAATAACGCCCTCTTGCTTAGAATCTAAGCCATAGGCAATCGCAGCAGCCGTCGGTTCATTCAACAAACGTAGCACTTTAACACCCAGCAAAGCTGCGGCATCTTTTGTGCCTTGGCGCTGAGCATCGTCGAAATACGCAGGCACAGTGATCACCACGCCTTGCAGTTCGCCACCTAAGGTTTTTTCAGCGCGGGCGATCAGCGGACGTAAAATCTCCGCAGACACTTGCACGGGATTCACTTGGCCTTGGGGAGTCACGAATAAAGGTAAACCGTTTTCGCTTTCGGCAAACTCGTAGGGGAATGATTGCTCGCCGGCTTTGATATCAGCCAGGCTGCGGCCCATAAAACGCTTTACCGAAACGATAGTGTTTTGCGGATCCTGCGCCGAACTCAACGCTGCAAGCGCGCCGACTTCGACTGAATCTTGGGTATAACGCACGATAGAAGGTAATGAATGCTGTCCAAGTTCGTCCGGCAGGGTTGCCGTCTCTCCACTTCGAACGGCCGCCACCAAAGAATTGGTCGTACCTAAATCTATGCCAACGGCAAGTCTATGTTGGTGCGGCGCGGCACTTTGACCGGGCTCAGCTATCTGCAAAAGGGCCATATATATCCAACTTAGTAATGCCAACCCAAGCGTACTTGAGTCAGCAAAGTAACATAAACACGGAAAATCAATCTAACAGAGCGTCTTCGACTCTGGTCAACTCGTCGTGTAATTTTGCCATAAATTTGAGTTTGCGAACTTGATCCGCCGCTAACAATGCGTCTTCAGCCTGCTCACTGGTTAATAGTTGAGTCAATTGCTGAGTGAGTTGCGCGCGGTACTGCGCAAACGATTGATATAGCTCGTCAATACTCGCTTGAGGATCGGCACTATCGCGTATATCTTCTAACGCCTCGCGCCATTCCATTTGCTGCATCAAGAAGCCAGTATCTTTCACTGTCGTGGTTTCATGGCTTAATTCAATTCCACGCAGCGACAACATATGCTCGGCGCGGCGAATGGGATCTTTTAAGGTTTGAAAACCATCATTGACTTGCGCCGTGCGCTGCACCGACAGCAATTTTTGCTGATCAGTATCATTGGCAAATTTATCGGGATGAACCGCCCGTTGCAGTTCGCGATAGCGTTCTGCAAGTAAGGCGGTATCAATATCGAAGGCAGGGGAAAATTTAAACAGCTCGAAATAATTCATGCGTCAACTTTAGCGGTTAAACAGTGAAACTCTCACCACAACCACACTCACCTTTTGCGTTAGGATTATTAAATTGGAAGCCTTCATTCAGCCCTTCTTTAACAAAATCCAGCTCGATCCCTTGAAGATAGATAAGGCTCTTGGCATCTATGATGATTTTCACATCTTCGATATCAAACACTTCATCATCATCATTTAAAGAATCAACGAACTCAAGTACATAAGCCATACCAGAACAGCCTGATGTTCTTAAGCCGAGACGCAGGCCTACACCTTTGCCTCGGTTGACTAAGAAAGATCTGACACGATCGGCTGCCGCTGGGGTCATTGTAATCGCCATCTTAACTCCAGATGTTACTTAGCTTGTTTCGATTTGTACTCGTCGATAGCAGCTTTAATGGCATCTTCAGCCAAAATTGAACAGTGGATCTTCACTGGTGGCAATGCCAATTCTTCAGCGATATCCGTGTTTTTGATCGCCGCAGCTTGTTCGATAGTCTTGCCTTTAACCCACTCAGTTACCAGTGAGCTAGACGCAATCGCGCTACCACAACCGTAGGTTTTGAACTTAGCGTCTTGAATGATGCCATCAGCACCAATTTTCAACTGAAGTTTCATCACGTCACCGCAAGCAGGCGCGCCTACCATACCGGTCACGACCGAAGGATCGTTTTTATCAAAAGAACCAACGTTACGTGGGTTCTCATAATGATCTATCACTTTTTCACTGTAAGCCATGGTACTGCTCCAAAATTATCTATTGTAAAGGTCAGAATTAATGATGTGCCCATTGAACTTGGTTCAGGTCGATCCCATCTTTAAACATTTCCCACAAAGGAGACATTTCTCTTAATTTATCAATAGATTGAGTAATAACTTCGATAGCGTGATCGATTTCTTCTTCGGTTGTGAAACGGCCGATTGAGAAACGAATCGAGCTATGTGCCATTTCATCATTTAAGCCAAGTGCACGTAATACGTAACTAGGCTCTAGGCTGGCTGAGGTACAAGCCGAACCCGATGAAACCGCTAAATCTTTCAGTGCCATCATTAACGACTCGCCTTCAACATAGTTGAAGCTGACGTTGAGGCTACCGCTAACACGGTCAATCGCATCACCATTGATATAGGTTTCTTCAATGTGCTTGATGCCATTCCATAATTTGTCACGTAATGCACCGATACGGGCATCATCAGAGGCCATTTCCGCTTTTGCGATTGCAGCCGCTTCACCTAAACCTACGATTTGATGCGTTGGTAACGTACCGCTACGCATGCCACGCTCATGACCACCACCGTGCATTTGCGCTTCTAAGCGAATGCGTGGCTTACGACGAACATATAGTGCGCCGATACCTTTAGGGCCATACATTTTGTGACCAGAAATCGAGATCAAATCCACTTTAGTGGCTTGCACATCGATAGGTACTTTGCCTGCACTTTGTGCCGCATCCATGTGGAAAATGATGCCCTTTGAACGGCATAGCTCACCGATGGCATCGATATCGTGGATAACACCGATTTCGTTGTTCACGTGCATAATGCTGACAAGGATAGTATCGTCACGCATCGCTGCTTCTAAACGTTCCATCGGAATGATGCCGTTTGCAGCAGGCTCTAAGTAAGTCACTTCGAAACCTTCACGCTCTAATTGACGACAAGTATCGAGAACCGCTTTATGTTCAGTCTTACTGGTGATGATGTGCTTACCTTTCTTGTGATAGAAATGAGCAACACCTTTTATCGCTAAGTTGTTCGATTCCGTCGCGCCAGAGGTAAACACAATTTCGCGGTGATCGGCGTTAATTAACTCGGCAACTTGGTTGCGAGCAATATCCACCGCTTCTTCGGCTTGCCAGCCGTAGCGGTGTGAACGTGAGGCCGGATTACCAAAGATGCCGTCCATTGTCATGCATTGGAACATCTTTTCCGCGACTCTAGGATCAACAGGCGTGGTGGCGGCATAATCTAAATAGATAGGAAGCTTCATAACACACTCCGTACTGAGCAGTCTCTGGTAGAGGCTACATACAACGTACAAAAATTATTTTTATATATAACAAAGTGCCGCTATAAACTGACTCTTTGTTCCTTTTGCATAGTGTCTTGCTTAAGTGAGATAAATTGCACATCTCGCTTCTGCATCAAGCCGGCAAGACTGATACCATCTAAAAAATCGGAAATTTGTTTGCTTAAATCGCCCCAAAGTGAATGGGTTAAACAGCGAGTTCCACTCTGACAATTGCCAAGTCCTTGGCAACGAGTCGCATCGACAGACTCATCTACAGCATGGACAACCATGCCGACTGAAATATCATTGGCTTCTAGACCTAAGCGATAACCACCGCCCGGTCCACGTACACTGGCAACTAAACCGTGTTTTCTTAGCTTAGCGAAGAGTTGTTCCAGATAGGAAAGCGAAATCCCTTGTCTTTCAGAGATATCCGCTAAGGGAACTGGTCCCGATGCTGAGTGTATTGCCACATCTAGCATAGCGGTTACTGCATAACGACCTTTTGATGTAAGTTTCATAACTACCATAGCTCCCGAACAGGTATGCATTATTTCAACATACCCGAGTAATTCAGTCAAGTATTAAAACCTACTAAAACACTCAAGTATATGAGTGTGCACATAACCAATACCCTTTCATCTTGGTGGGGTATTTAACCTTTTTCTAGCCTAAGATTCAATGCTAAAGCGCCAATTAATCGACATCTAGCACGATATAAACGCAGGATAAAAGTGATCTCGGTACTATGGCGCGATCAAACTCAGGTTTGATCGCAATATGCGCCTTTACAACAGGATGAGCTAAAGTAAAACGCTAAACGAAACCCTTGTGAGGGTCAGCCCTTAAGCAAGTTAGACCACTAAGTTAAATCATTTCGTTGAACCATTTCTTGAAACTTAGATACTCGGATCAAACTCATCTAATGCACTATGGCGTTTTTCCGCTGCCGCTTTTTCTGCATCATTAAACTCGCCCATATCAAGCTCTGGCAGTTTTTCGGTGCAGACATTACCACCTAGCCCTTGAATGGCTTGACACAACTCTTGAACTTTCGAGTCCATCAAATGCATATGATCCAGCATCTGCCCTATTGCATTGGCCACCGGATCGGGATTATCCGGTGATACCGCGTACGCATCGAAGCCATATTTTTTTGCCATCGCGCTGCGGCGTTCAGTTTTCTCTTTCGATTGCGGTGACGGTGTAGCCACCACGCGCCCAGGAATCCCCACAACCGTGGTATCTTTGGGCACATCTTTCACCACAACAGAATTCGAACCCACACGCGCACCATCGTGCATGGTAATAGGACCGAGGATTTTTGCCCCTGCGCCCACCACCACGTTATTGGCTAACGTCGGGTGACGTTTCCCCGCCTGCCAGGTGGTTCCACCGAGCGTGACACCGTGATAAAGGGTGCAATCATCACCAATCTCAGCCGTTTCACCTATCACAACGCCCATACCATGGTCGATAAAAAATCGATGACCTATGGTTGCCCCAGGATGGATTTCAACCCCTGTCAACCAACGGGAAAACGTCGATAAACAACGTGCCGTTAAGCGCCAATCGCGCTTCCATAGCTTATGGCTTATCCGATGCAACCAAATGGCATGCATGCCTGGATAGTTAACCAAGATCTCAAACGCGCTACGCGCCGCAGGATCACGGTGATATATAGATTCAATATCTTCTTTTAGCCTAGCTATCACGCCCATTGTTTATCCTTCGCGATTAGTGTTAATTATTAAGGTTTGGCTATTTTTCTTTAGAACCCGCCACTTTCTCAATTGACGTCAAAATACCCCTGAGGATATTCATTTCCTGACTCTCAATCCGTGCACGACTAAACAAGCGGCGAAGTTTCATCATCACTTGTCCAGGATGGTTCTTAATGATAAATCCAGTTGATAACAGTGTCGTTTCAAGGTGTGCGAAAAAACGTTCCTGATCGGCAGCCAAGGGATACTCAGTCAGCTCTTCTTCGGCAAGGTCTTTTTGCGCGAGATGGGCAACGCGGGTTTCATAACAAATGATTTGTACGGCTTGCGCCAGATTAAGCGAGCTGTACTCTGGATTTGCAGGGATAGCCACATGATAAGTGCACTGTTGCAGCTCTTCATTGCTTAAACCATGGTTTTCACGGCCAAACACAATCGCAACAGGGCCTTTAAGTGCCTCGGTCGCTAATTTCACCCCAGCTTGTCTTGGCTCTAACATGGGCCAATCTAAGGTGCGACTGCGCGCGCTGGTTGCAATCACTAGACTGCAATCGGCAATCGCTTCAGCAAGTGAATCCACTTTCACAAGATGTTTCAGAATATCCGATGCACCCGCGGCTAATGCTATGGAATGACCATCGGGTTCAACCCGGGGCTCTGCAAGATACAGAGTAGACAGACCCATAGTCTTCATCGCTCTGGCAGTAGAACCAATATTGCCGGGGTGCGAAGTCCCCACTAAAACCACTCGAATATTACTTAGCATGAAACAACTTAATTTAATTCATAAAACGTTGGGGACGAATATTATCACAGCCATTGCCGAATGCTTATATGAAAATCGGTATTTGATATAACTATCAAATCGAGTATAATACCGCCCGCTATTTTAACGTTCTTTAACATCCAGGGGATTGCAATGCATCCGATGCTGACGATTGCTGTACGCGCTGCCCGCGCGGCCGGCCAAACTATTATGCGCGCCTATACTGAACTTGACCGTATCGAAGTCAGTTCAAAAGGTATCAACGATTTTGTTACCAGTGTAGACAAGGAAGCAGAAGCGACAATTACTTACCAAATTCGTAAATCTTACCCTGATCACACTATCGTGGGTGAAGAGAAAGGCGAAAACCGCGGTGAGAATAAAGACTATGTTTGGATAGTCGACCCTCTGGATGGCACTAACAACTTTGTTAGAGGCATTCCCCACTTCGCGGTTTCTATCGCTCTGCAATATAAAGGCAAGACTGAAGTTGCCGTTGTTTACGATCCTGTCCGTGAAGAACTCTTTACCGCTGTACGTGGTAAAGGCGCCAAACTCAATGATTTCCGTCTGCGTGTTACCAACGTGAATGAATTAGCGCCTACCATGATTGGTACTGGCTTCCCATTCAAGGCGCGTCAACACACTGAAACTTACATGGCTATTTTCGGCGAAGTCTTCGGCCAATGTGCTGACTTACGTCGCGCAGGTTCTGCCGCATTAGATTTAGCCTATGTTGCCGCGGGTCGTTTGGACGGTTTCTTTGAAATCGGCTTAAAGCCATGGGACATCGCTGCTGGCGATCTGATTTGCCGCGAAGCAGGCGGTACAGTGACTGATTTTACTGGCAACCATAACTATTTGGTTTCGGGCAACATAGTTGCTGGCTCACCTAAGGTGACCACAGAATTAGTGAAGATCATGCGTCCATTATTGAACGAAGGCTTGAAACGTTAATCGAGATTAACGCTTAGCTTTAAATAAACGCATAAAATAGATACAAAAAAGGCCAGTGGTAATCTCTTTAAGAGCGCCCACTGGCCTTTTTGTTTATGTGGCTTTCATTCTAAAGCCTTAAGTACTCGAGTCATCAAGTCCTCAGTCGCCACAATATCGTATTTAGAAATAGTATAGTAATTAAGCAATAGTCATTGGGAAGAAAGGAGTGCCCTGAAAACATCTGCACTGATTTCAGCCCAAATCGGCTAACAGGACAAACAGCCACTTATCCAGTTATCTACCCGCTAACGCTTGTGCTGGTGCAATTTGGCTCGCCTTCCAAGCGGGATACAAAGTCGCGATTAAACTCATCATAAACGCCATCACAATCACCAGTACTGCATCCGAAACATGCAACTCAGACGGTAAAAAATCGACAAAGTAAACATCGGCCGAGAGCAGCTGAATACCGAGTAACTGCTCAACTGAGCTCGCAATCGCACTTAAATTCAGCGCCACACTCACGCCGATAATGCCGCCAAGACCACAGCCAAGCAGACCATTTAACGCGCCCTGCACCATGAAAATCCCCATCACAGCCAAACGACTCAGGCCCATGGTCATCAAAATCGCAATTTCGGACGCTTTATCCCGCACCGCCATGACTAAGGTGGAGACGATGTTAAAGCAGGCCACACCAATCACCAACACTAGAACTAAATACATCACAGTACGAACTAACTGAATATCTTGATATAAATGCCCTTGGGTACGGGTCCAGTCACTGATATACACAGACTGCTTTTGCGCATAACCGAGTTCGCGCACTTTTACTGGTGCATCAAACACTTTATCGACGCTAATACGCACACCCGTTACACCGTTATTCATGTTCAAGATCTGCGCCGCGTATTGCAATGGAATATAAGCGGTTGTCAGTTCAAGCTCGCCGCCCAGATGATAGGTGCCTGACACCACAAAACGATGGCTCTTCGCCGCACGTAAACTGCCTGCCGCGTCGGGATCGATATCCTGCACATATAAGGCCAGCGTATCACCCACCTCAAGCCCCAACTTAGTCAATAAGCTCTCGCCAAGGACGATATGATTCTCATCTTGGCTCAAACTCTGCCAGCTTACATCACTCATAAACTGTGACAAAGTTGAAACCTTCGTTTCTTCTTTCGGATCAATCCCCACCACAGCTAAGCCTTGAAAACCACCAGGCTTCTGCACTAAACCTTGCATGCGAATAAAGGGGGCTGCACCACGAATACCTTCAATTTGTAGCGCACCTTGCGCAACACTCTGCCAATTGACGATAGGTTCGTCCACCCCGACAATGTCCGCCTGCGGCACTACACCCAGTAATCTTTGCTCTAGCTCGCGCTCAAAACCATTCATTGCAGACAGAACTATGATCAATACCGCCACACCTAAAGCGATACCGGCAGTCGATGCAAAGGAAATAAAACTAATAAAACTGTTGGATTGGCGGGCGCGATAAAAACGCCAACCAATGGATAGGGCTAACGGTCCTTTCATACTTGGGTTTCCGCCGCTAATTGCAAGTAACCGTTTTTCATCATCAGTTGACGGTCCATACGGGCAGCCAATTTATGATCATGAGTCACCACCACAAACGCCGTACCTAACTGATCGGCCAGCTCGCGGATCAACTCATAAACCGCATCGCCACTGTTAGCATCTAAATTACCCGTAGGTTCATCGGCCAGCACTAACTTAGGTTTATTAATCAACGCCCTTGCGATAGCGACACGCTGACGTTCGCCGCCCGATAATTCGGCGGGGATGTGAGTCATGCGATGGCCTAGCCCTACCCGCTCCAATAAGACTTTGGCATCGGCGAGTGCATGTTTACGGTCTTTACCTTGAATAAATGCCGGCATAGCGACATTTTCTAGCGCAGTGAATTCAGGCAATAAATGATGGAATTGATAGATAAAGCCGAGATCTTGATTGCGGATCTGCGCTTGGCGCGCACTAGACACTTGGTATAAATCTTCGCCTAGCAACAAGACTTTGCCCACGGTTGGCTCATCCAAAGTCCCCATAATATGCAGCAGTGTGCTCTTACCTGAGCCTGAGCTGCCGACAATCGCCAACTGCTCGCCCTTAAACACCTGCAAATCGACATTAGACAACACTTGCGTGGTCACGGCGCCATCATGGTAACTCTTACTGACACTCTGCACTTGCAGTAACACGTCTTGCATTGAAGTTCTCTCTTAAACATGCTTTGGCACCGATTTATTTCATTAAATCAATGCATTAAATTATTTTCATCTTGGCAAGCATCACTCACGGATGAATGCCCATGGGTGACGACTATTCGTAAAAGCTCACGGGGTTACTCGTATCTCAACGCAGTTGCAGGTTGCACACTGGCCGCACGCAGCGCGGGATATAAGGTCGCCAACAAGGTGACCAATAGTGTGCCTATCACGATCACTGACAACTGCATCAACTCCAATTTTACTGGCAAACTCTGTCCTGCACCTAAAATCGAAATGCCTAATGTCGTCATAATGCCATTCAGATTCAAAGTGATAAGTATACCTACCGCGAGCCCAAGCACTAAACCAAGTACTGCATTGAGCGAACCCTGCACCACAAAAATGCCCATCACGGCGGGCGTGGTTACGCCTTGGGTTTTTAGCACTGCCACATCCGTGGTTTTATCGACCACCATCATCACCAGCGCCGAGACGATATTGAATGCGGCCACGGCCACAATCAGGCTCAGCATCAGTGACATCATGTTCTTTTCCATTTTTACCGCACCAAACAAGTGACCATAGGTATCACGCCAATCGCTGGTTGTTACCTTAATATCTTGTTTAGCGAGAACATCCTGCACTTTAGACGCTAAAGCGGGCGCGCTAAAGGGATCGGTTAAATAGAGTCTAAGCTGATCAATAGCCTCACTCGGTTGGCGCATCAAACGCTTTGCATCTTGATAATGGATATATGCAACGCCAGCATCAACCTGAGAGCCCATTTCAAAAATGCCAGATACCAAGAACTTACGTTGACTCGGCACAGGGCCTAATGGGGAGTACACCACACCATCACCACTCAATAATCGTACCGTATCACCGGGAGCGACTTTGAGTTGCCGTGCGAGCTCAGATCCTAAAATCACCTTGAAGTCGCCACTCGCCAACTGTTCAAATGCACCTGAGTAAGTGTGCTGCGCAACGGAGGATAACTTTTGCGCTAATTCGGGAAACACCCCATAAACCTGCACAGCGCGAATATTCGACGCAGATTGCACCATGGCCTGCGTCGATACGCTCGGTGTAACGCCTAACACGCCCGGTAAGGCTTTAAGCGCACTCGCCTGCTTTGTCCAATCGACTAATGGCGCTTCGCTATAAAGGGTTAATTGTGGCACTGCCCCTAAGATACGTTGCTTAAGTTGGCCTTCAAGGCCATTCATCACTGAACTGACAACGATCAGGGCTGCAACGCCTAAAAAAATGCCCGAAACGGCAAATAAGGTAATGAACGACGCGAACGCGTTCGCTTTTTTGGCCCGCCAATAACGGTAACCAATATAGAAAGGGAATCCTGGATTCATTGAAAGAGGGTTACGTCCTGTGTGCTGAACTTGCTAAATCATGAAGATGGGCACGATAATAGGGGTATTGGTCCTATAAATAAAGAGGCAAGCCTTGTTCACTGACACCAATCCGTATTTTAGTGTGCCTCACCACTTTACCGCCTACCTAAGCCAATGGCCGAGTTCCCAGCCATTACCCTCAGAAATGGCATTGAGATCAATGCAATCATTAGGCATTCAATTGCTCAGCGAAGTCAAAACACTCGAAGCTAACTGCTTGCTACAGCTGCGCCATTTAGATAACGAGGCAAAAGTTGTCGTGGATTTTTTAAAGCTGCAATCCCGCAAAGTAGATCTAGTGCTGCAACATGTATTAGAGAAAGAAACCCAAGAGGGCGAAAAATGCTTTGGTAACCAATTTGGTGGCAGTGGCCTGAGATTACTCACCCCAACAGCCTTAGACATTGGCTCCCACTATAAAATAACTCTGTTTATTCACGACGAATTAGTTGCCATTCTCTGTTTTGGCAAAGTCATCGCCACTCAAGCACAAAAAATAGCACAAGCCGCAGGCGATATGAGTAGTAATGACAGTACAGAGCAACATACTCAACCTGAACATCTACAATGGCAAACCGACTTTGAATTCAGTCAAATTCTTGAATCTGACGTGGAGCAATTAGTCAAAGCCAGCCTCAATGTGCAACAGAAACAACTCAAGTTACGCAAACTCGCCAGAGACGAGCGTCAATAGCCGCTGACTTTTCTCTGGCACCTACGCCATCAAGTCTCTACAATGTCTGCAACTCTTTGTGAATGAATCAGTTTATCGTACGCCAATGACTCACATATCAGCCCTAACGCCGCCAGCCGTCAAAAATGGCACTCAAATTCAGACTCTGTCCACCGTGGGCGGCGTTTGCCAAGCCGTTACACTCGCCAATTTAGCGCGTCAACATAAGGGAACGACCTTAGTCGTCACCAGTGACACGCCAAGTGCCTTAAGCTTAGAGTTAGAGCTGAGTTATTTGCTCAGTAAAACAGGCATTAAGGTCAGATTATTCCCTGACCGCGAAACCTTGCCCTACGACAGTTTTTCGCCCCATCAGGATTTAATCTCCCAGCGACTCGAAACGCTATCGCAGCTGTCTCAGATTGAGCAAAATATCGTTATCGTGCCCGTCACCACCTTGATGATACGCCTGCCGCCTAAGGCCTATTTAAGCGCCAACGTGTTTGTGCTCAAAAAGGGGGATAGCTACAAGTTACACGATGTACGCCAGCATTTAACCGACACTGGCTACCATTCGGTGGAGCAAGTGTATGAACATGGCGAGTTTGCCATTCGCGGTTCGATTCTGGATATCTTCCCAACGGGGATGAATATGCCACTGCGCATCGAGCTATTCGATGAAGAAGTGGAAACCATTCGCCATTTTGATCCAGAAACACAACGCTCATTGCAACCTGTTGACTCGATTCGCCTATTGCCCGCGAAGGAATTCCCAACAGACAGTTCGGCCATAGAAGGGTTTAGGCAAAGATACCGACGCCGTTTCGAGGTCATAGTCAAAGAGCCAGAATCGGTTTATCAGCTAGTGAGCCGTAATTTGATGCCGGCGGGGATCGAAAACTATCTACCGCTGTTTTTTGATGACACCGCCACCCTATTCGATTACTTGCCCAAGGACACTCAACTCGTCACCTTAGGCGATATCGAAAAGTCGGCGCGCGCCCATCTGCAAGAAGTCGAACATCGCTATCAAGACAGACGCGTCGATCCGCTGCGGCCATTACTGGCGCCTAAAGAGCTGTATTTACTCATAGAAGAGTTATTTGCCGCCTTTAAACCGCTGTCACGTTATCAAATGCAAGTGCCAACAGATGGCACTGAAACAACGAAAGTGGTTGTTATTGCCGCCAGCACCCTGCCCGACATCAGCGCCAATCATAAATTAAAGCAACCGCTGCTAGCGCTGCAAGATTATGCCGGCAGCGCCAAACGCATGTTGTTTAGCGCCGAGTCCGAGGGTCGCCGTGAAGCGCTGCTTGAATTGCTCGCTAAAATTCAGTTAAAACCTGCACTGTTTAACCATTTTGATGAATTTATTCAAAGTGATGCCAAGTTAGGTCTTATCGTGTCGCCGCTGTCACGCGGTTGTTTACTGCAAATCAGCGCCAAAGAAAGTATCAGTATCATTTGTGAGACTGAACTCTTCGGCCATCGTATTTCCCAGCAACGTCGCCGTGAGAAACAGCGTCAGATCAGTAATGATGCCCTGATTAAAAACTTGGCCGAACTCAAAGTTGGCCAGCCCATAGTGCATTTAGAACACGGCGTTGCACTTTATAGGGGCTTAGTCACCCTAGATACGGGTGGACTGGTCGCAGAATACTTGCAATTAGAATACGCTGGCGGTGACAAACTGTATGTGCCAGTGTCTTCATTGCATCTCATCAGCCGTTACAGTGTTGGCGCCGATGAAGACGCCCACTTAAATAAACTCGGCAACGAGACGTGGGCTAAAGCCAAGAAAAAGGCGATTGAAAAAATCCGCGACGTCGCAGCCGAGCTGCTCGATGTCTATGCCCGTCGCCAAGCGCGTCCTGGCGAAAGCTGCGCAATTGACGAAGAAGAATACGCTCAATTCGCCCGCGGCTTCCCCTTCGAAGAAACCGTCGATCAAGAAAGCGCCATCATTGCCGTGTTAGCCGATATGCAATCGCCGACCGCAATGGACAGATTAGTCTGTGGCGATGTGGGCTTTGGTAAAACCGAAGTCGCTATGCGCGCCGCCTTTGTGGCCGTCAACGCTGGTAAACAAGTGGTCGTGCTAGTTCCGACCACATTGCTTGCCCAGCAACACTATGAAAACTTTAAAGACAGATTTGCCGACTGGCCCGTGGTTACTGAAGTGATGTCACGCTTTCGTACCGCCAAAGAGCAGACTCAAGTGCTGCAGCAATTGGAAGAAGGCAAAGTCGATATCGTTATAGGTACCCACAAGCTACTGCAATCTGAGGCCAAGTTTGAAAACTTAGGCCTATTGATTATCGACGAGGAACACAGATTTGGTGTGCGTCAGAAAGAGAAAATCAAAGCGCTGCGCGCTAACGTGGATATCTTAACCCTGACCGCAACGCCTATTCCGCGCACCTTAAACATGGCCATGTCGGGTATGCGCGATTTATCAATTATCGCCACCCCGCCCGCCAAACGTTTAGCGGTGAAAACCTTTGTGCGAGAATCGGATCCCGCGACTGTGCGCGAAGCCATTTTGCGGGAAATTCTCCGTGGCGGCCAAGTGTATTACCTGCACAATAATGTTGAAAGTATTGAGAAATGTGCCCAAGGCATTATCGATTTATTGCCTGAAGCGCGAGTCGTCGTTGCCCACGGTCAAATGCGTGAGCGCGATCTAGAACGGGTAATGTCAGACTTTTACCATCAAAGATTCAACGTGTTAGTCTGTACCACTATTATTGAAACCGGTATCGACGTCCCAAGTGCCAACACCATTATTATTGAGCGCGCCGACACCTTTGGTCTTGCGCAGTTACACCAATTGCGTGGCCGCGTCGGGCGTTCGCACCACCAGGCCTACGCTTATTTGATGACGCCGCATCCCAAACGTATGACCCCAGATGCGCGCAAACGTTTAGAAGCTATTGATGCTCTTGAAGATCTCGGTGCGGGCTTTATGCTGGCGACCCAAGATTTAGAGATCCGCGGCGCAGGTGAACTTTTGGGCGATGAACAGAGTGGCCATATTTCGAAAATTGGTTTTAGCTTGTACATGGAAATGCTCGAAGCGGCAGTAAAAGCCTTAAAACAAGGCAAAGAACCGTCACTGGCGCAAATGCTCAATCAGCAATGCGAAATTGAACTGCGTATCCCCGCCCTACTACCTGAAGCTTATGTGAGCGACGTAAATATTCGTCTGTCGCTCTATAAACGCATCGCAGGGTGCGAAACACAGGCGGCGCTGGATGAGTTAAAAGTCGAATTAATCGACCGTTTTGGCTTATTACCTGAACCGACGCGTAACTTAATGGAAATGACCCTCTATAAACATGAGGCGACTCGCTTAGGTGCGACTAAAATAGAAGTGCACAGTAAAGGTGGCAGCATCGAATTTAGTGATGATCATGTCATAGATCCTGTGTTTATTATTGGATTACTCCAAAGCCAGCCACAAATCTATCGAATGGAAGGACCGAATAAGTTAAAGTTCAGCCTTGCAGCCGAAACCAGTAAAGACAGGCTCGCTTTAGTGAAACTCTTGCTAGAACAATTATCGCAACATCGTCTTGGAGATAAATAGTGTTACGTAAACTCGCGGTCTCTATCGCTACACTCATTGCACTATCACACAGTCAGGTCGTCCAAGCAGAAGCTTGGTTCGAGGTTGAAGTGTATGTGTTTGAACGCCAAAGTCAGTCAAGTGAACAATGGCCTGATGCGCCGAACAAGACGAAAACCGATAACGCAATAGACTTAATCTCCCCCGCTATCGCGCAAGCAATCACGCCGATACCCAGCGCATCTGCGCCTTGCACACTGGTATTTGATGCCGATGCAAATAGCCACTGCGCTGAAACCTTAAACGGTACCTCGACGTCAGAACCTATGCCTGCCGCGCCTGCGAGTGTGGAATATCGTTACCCGCCGGTGATCCCATCAGAAATCAGCAGCGCACAGATCAGTTATCCTACAGCCAATGGCAACCCAGTATTGTTAACCCGCAGCCAAAGTCAGTTCGCGAGCATTATCAATAGCATATCCCGCGAACGTGGCACGCGCAGTTTACTGCACATGGCTTGGCAACAACCTATGCGTGGTAAGAGTGGCTCAGTACCCATACGCTTATTTGCGGGTAAAGATTTCTCAGGTACTTATCACTTCGATGGCAGAAAAATCATTAAGCAAGCTCAAGCAGAGCCTATGACTAATGCCGATGGCACACCAATGCTTGCACCTGCTGTATCACCGGTATGGGAATTAGATGGCACACTGAATATCTATTTAAGCCACTATTTGTATATTGAAACCGCATTGCACTTGCGCAAAGAAGGCAGAAAATTAATGCCAGCCGTACCCAGTGATGCGGCCGATACCAGCGCAACACTCACGGCGCCCAAAGTCATGACACCATTTTTAATGTCTGTGCCTTTGGAGCAAAACCGCCGCGTGAAGAGTGAAGAAATCCATTATTTAGATCATCCCGAAATGGGCATGGTGATCCAAATCCGCAAGATGGCGCAACCCAGTGCAATGCAAAATAATCAGAATGCCGAATCAATACAGACTGTTGGCCAATACTGAACAAACGCACAACCCGCACAATTCTTAAGCTAACACGGTACGTTTAAATTAAGACTGAACGATGGAGAAATCGAGGTAGATATCATCAGCCTCGTCTTCTCCTACCGTTACGGTTAATCCCTCGGTACAAGGCACACCTACTTCGCACCAAGCAATTAAAGCATTAACGGCAATGTCACTGCCTTGGGCGAGTACTTCAACACTGCCATCGCGGCAATTGGTTACATATCCTGTCACACCAAGGGCTCTGGCCTTAGTCAAGGTCGCATGACGGCAACCCACACCTTGCACTTTTCCCGTCAAATTAATTAATACTCGCTTCATCTCACGCTCCTTTTTCACGGAACCTTGTTATAGAAATAAGCATAGCCGCAATTATCCAAAGGCTAAGTGTTAACCTATGGATTTGTAGAGCAAAAAACAAACAATATTTAAATTTAGGCAAAAAAAACAGCTAACAAGACTGCTGCTAGCTGTGTCGGGCGACATACGCAAAGGGATATCCAATAAATGGACAAATAAAACAGCAACTTTGTATCATTTTGTTACAAAATAGCAAGGGTCGCTACTTTACACAATAAATAATTATTTTCAAGAGTTTGAAAAGTAAAACTATCCATCCCGAATGAATATAATGCTTTTAGCTGAAAATCAGCTCGTACACCCATCTGCATTGATCATGTTTAAAAACACCCCCGGTGATAGCCGAAGAAGTATAAAGGCGTATTGACGTTTAACGCTGAGATTGTGTTTGTTCTGGCAATTAGTAAACACGAAACGAGGGGTTGAGAAGTCCCATCTAATGACAAGCGGCGCGTATGCCTGACGATAAAGCAAGGCAAGCAAACTAGATGCAAAAAAGCAAAAAACCGACCTAATTAGCCGGTTTTTGCTTGATTGTGTGGTTAGGTAATGAAGTGCTACTCGCTGATCATCTGACCATTTTGATAGCGATACTCGGATGAGGGTTCGCCATTAAAGTAATACACCGACCTGCCGTGCAGTTGATTATCAAGATACTCATCACTTTGCAGCAGGATGCCATCTTCGTTAAAACTATAGCCTTTGCCTTGCAATTGACCTTGATCATCATACTGGGCCTGCCCTAATAAATGGCCATTGGCGGAAAAGGCTTGCCAGTGACCCACTTCGTGTCCTGCTTTATAGTTTCCATGCCAGAGCTTAACCATGCTGTAGCTGCTTTCATCTTGCAGCAGCCATTGGCCTTCGCGCTGACCGTTAACATACTGACCTTGGGCTTGCAGTTGTTTATCAAAGCCACGCAGTAAATACGCGCCATGTAACTTAGCGTTTTTATAAAACTCTCGGCGCATTATCGTGCCATCGGCTGCGATTTCTGTTTGTTCACCACTCAGCTCACCTTGTTGGTTAAACTGCTCATTGCGCGTCGTATCCGCGTTTTTTGTGACCCACTTGCCGGACTTTAACCCTAAGTGATATTGGCCGATGACAAAGCCGCCGTCCTCGGCCTTATCTTCTCGATATGCACCGTGCATTTGACCTTTGCGGTAGCTTATCCGCCTGATATAACCGTTCCAACCAGCACCGATATACAAGCCATCGTATCGCCCCTTGAGTTGTTCATCACGTTCAATCAGCTCACCAGCTGCATCAAAATGCTGACGTAAGCTCCAGTCTTTTGCTGTATCTTGCTGATATTGATAAGTTAACTTTCCCGCAGAATCGAAGCGCTGTTCAGTGCTGGTCTGACCCTTAGCGAGGTATTGCGTGTCGGTTTGGGTCGCAACGTTACCGGCATTATCATAGGTAATATGTTGAATTTCACGACCATCCTTATCATACTTTTGCAGCTCTGCTAACCGCCCTTGTTCATCAAAACGCTGCTGGTTTCCCACCTGTTTATCATGTTCATAGTGTTTAATCTCTTGCAGCACATCGGCAGCTCGGTAAATCAACACTTCGCCGTGTATTTTCCCCTTAAGATAAAACTCTTTAGTGTATAACCAGCCGTCTTTTGTCCAATACAGTCGCTCGCCTTCTCTTTTTCCCGCCACCATATTAACGGTTTGCTCCGGCTGACCATTGTTATGAAAGCTTTCATATAGCCCTTCCATACCGTTAGCGCCGTAGGTTACGCGTGTTTGCAACTGGCCATTGTTAAAATAACTTTGCGATAATCCTAATTCAGCCCCATTCACACGATGCTGAAGCTCCCTTAATTGACCATTAGTATGGTAACTTTTCTGATCTCCATTCAACTGGCCATGCTGGTAGTGGTACTCTCCCGAGAGCGCTCCGTCTTCCCAATAATGCAGATGCGTGCCCTGATAACGCCCTTGTGCATCGCTACTGCCCTTGCGAGACAGTTGACCATCGGGGTAGAAAAACTCGAAATCACCAACGATAAAACTCTCGGCTAAATTGGGACTGTTGACGCTGCCCTTAAAAACGGGTTTATCCGTCTCCAGATAAAAGAGTTGTAGCGGCCACTCACCATTTTGCTCTGTCGGCGCTTGCTCCTGATAATAAATGGCTTCACCAGGCACATCGCTAAGCCGCCATAGTTCGTCGAGTAAAATTCGCTCAGCCGACAGATTAAACGACATAAGTAGTGCAGATAATAGTAATAAGACTCTCATATTCTGCTCCTTAAGGTAACGCAGGGAATGTATTAACCCACTGTTTATTGACCGCTTCGCCGCTTATCGTCAG
The DNA here is from genome assembly GCF_019345515.1 of Shewanella sp. NKUCC06_TVS. NCBI lineage: Bacteria > Pseudomonadati > Pseudomonadota > Gammaproteobacteria > Alteromonadales > Shewanellaceae > Shewanella > Shewanella sp. NKUCC06_TVS. Next base: position 63,856 of record NZ_JAHKQX010000013.1, read on the forward strand.
CTGCTCTATCTGTGCTGCGCGCCCCGCCAGTACAAACCAGCGTTCCTCACGTAATACTTGCTGCAACGGACGCTGATAAAAATCACTGCTGTCACCTTGAATAGCAGGAGCTAGCTGTAAATTTTGCGCATTTAAAAAACGATAGCGCCGCATAAAGTCGGCCACGGTTTGATGGGTATCAACATTCGGCAACTGAGTGATATCAATCAACCAGCTTTGCTCGGGTTGATACGCTAGCGCTTGCCATTTGGGCGTACCGGTACAGGCCAAAGTGCTGCTGACATTAATGTCGTAAAAATTGCGGCGGATCCCATCGGCGCTAGTCAGTTGGTACAGCACAAACTTATCCAGCCCTCCACCAAAACCCGTGTTGTTAGTGTTAGTGCTTGTGTTTGTCCATTGCAGTGTGTGCTCGTTGACCTTAGGTGCATCGACAACACTGAGCGTACACACCGCTGCCTGCTCGGAAGTTAACAGCAAACTGACGCCGTATTTGGCCACGACTTGCGGCTCAAGTAAGGCGGGGTCTTCAGGTGCAGTAACTTGCGGCTGATTAACATAGGACGCATACATATCATCACTATAAAGCAGTTGTTGCTGCGCCGGCGGATAGGCGACATTTTGCGCGTAATCTTGAGTCGGAATAAAACGAATGTTCTTAGTCAGTTCACCACTGTCAACCACAGTATTCACATAGAGTGTCAGCGTGGGCGGCGCTGCGGGAAAGGTAAACTGTGTGATCGATTCATATTGTGCCGATGAGGCCAACGCCACCATATTTTGCTCTGCCGGGGTTAACCAATCCGGCCCAGTGGGCGGCGGTGAAAGATATTTCACCATAGCGCCTTCGGCACCGTCAAAGCGCCGGTATAACCAAGATTTGTCAGTGCTGCCTCGCGATTTCAGCAAATAACTGAATGGTTTATCTTGGATTGGTGAGAGTTCCAGCTGTATATCTTCATACTGCAAGACCACAGTTTTGCTGGGATCGGGGGTCAGGTTAAGTTTGACTAATTTCGCGCCGCGATAATGGGCAGTCGCGCGAAACTCAGCAACCTGAGCTAAGAGGTCATTCGGCGCATTCCAACCGATAAGCAAATTCTGCTGCTCAGACTGATGGAAACCATCCTGTTCTGGATAACTATAACTACCTACCTTGCTCAATTGCAGCGGCAGTACTGTGCCATCCGCACTGTGTGCTGTGATATCGGTTAAGTTAAACCCGCCTTCGGGTTTAAAACCTGAAAAGTCATACTGATAAGTCAGCTTTAATAAATCATCTTGCTGGTAAAAGTAGCCCGCATCATAGGCAAATACAGCATCTTGGGTTAAGGTCTTATTGACGTTATCCAACACAACGTCAGGTTGTTTTTGATACTCAAATACTGGGAAATCATAAAAACCTAAATACTGCGTCAGATCGCCCAACTGGCGCTCCTGCGGCAACATAATAACGTTGCTGCGCACTGTGCCCTTATAGCCGTAGCGCTCAAACGGCGCTTCCGCCACTAAGGCTAACTGCGCTAACCAACCCCGCTCACGTTCTAACATCAACTGACCGTATATTTTGGCTTGCTCGCCGCCACTTTCAACTTTGGCTAACACATGAGTATCAGTGACTTGCAATACAGTAAGCTTGGCATTGGCGTGGCCTTGATAGGCAGGAAGCGCGACGACCGCCCCCGCTTTGGCGGGTATGGTGCTAAGGAAGGCAGATGAGCTAAAGAGCTTTTTCAGTTCCTGCTCAAGCTCTGCGCCGCGTTCAGCCAACAGCGCCTGCCATACAGGTTTGTTCAGTGCATTGAATTCTTTAACGCTCCCATCGTCTAGATTTAACGTAAATTCAAACCCCTGCGAGAAAATAGCGTGCATTTCTGGATTACGATCGGCCCGCTGGCCACTACTGACACCACTCCCTTGGCCATCGCGCATGTTCATATAATCGACGTGCACTTGAAACCGACTGTTTTTGCCTGTTTCGAGGACCTTATAACGCAGCAATTGATGTGACGTGGCGTTAACCGTTTCGGTACGACTACCATTGTCTACCGTGATGTTAGTGGTGCTATACAGCTGATACGAGCGCTCTTCCCCTTTTTCAGGCGTAAACTCAACATCAGCATCCCCAAAAGAACAGGCCGATAATAAACAGCATGCAACTACGCTAACCAAGTACTTCATGGTTATTCCTTGTATCTCAAACAAATAGTAAGCGCCGCATTATGCCCTTTCATACCCAGTAAATAAAATGCTTTGGCTATTTTGCCTGTCCAGCGCAACACCTTAATGCACGACTAAAATATCCTTTTAGATAGTCACAGGTACAGTAAACCAATCTCAGGCAAGTTTTTAATGACAAATTCCGGCATCAATAACTGATGAAAAAAGCGAGTTGTGCAGCATTAATTGTCATTGTTTCCCAGTGACTCGCCGATTTTTTATTTAATAAGAAGTATCCCTCTGGACTCGACGGTAACATCTGCAGCACATGGAAGTGTAAATACCGCGTTCACATGGTCAATGATGTTCCCGACATCATAGTGACATTTCCCATATCCCTATGGGTCAGATGTGAAAGAGCAGCCATATCGCCAACGGTCACAGGTACAACAATGCCAATCCTCACGAACCCTCTTGCTGTTCGTTCAGCTAAAAAGCTATTGCCCCATTGTGAGCTATGACCGATTAATCACTCAGTGCGCAGAGGATAATTTGACTTACATTTAGTCATTCCAAAAATATGGAAGTAAAGACAGATTACACCTCTATCTAAGTGACTAAATTTAGCGTACCAGTACAATACTTACTTATTATGTGAGAGTTGGAATTTAGGCTTTTATTGATAATGTTGCACCAAAAGCAATTAGACCCAAACCACACGCCTGATTAATTCTATGACCAAACTTTTGAATTATGTGACTCGCTTGTACAGATGTGACTAGGTAAGCGACTATACAAAACCAAGCCATATGTAGAAGTGCAATGTAAACGCCATAGCTAATAACGAAAGACATACCTTCATTATTGGCTGAGATTAGTTGGCTAAAGACGCTTAGAAAGAAAAGCATTGTTTTAGGATTCAATACATTACACAAAAAACCTTGAAATATGTACTTTCGAGTATGTGTGGGTTGGTCTGTTGAGTTTTCATAGTCTAATTTCAACTTAGAACTGACTAACCCTGTTACACCGAGATAAATTAAATACGCCGCACCAATGTACTTCACTATGCTAAATAAAACCGCATTCTGAGAAACTAAGTGACTAATCCCTATCACTGAATAGGTAATATGCACACAAACACCAATCCCTATCCCAAGAGCCGTTAATATGCCCGCTTTTCTGCCAAAAATTGCACTGTTTTTAAATACTAAAACAAAGTCAGCACCAGGGCTTACTACGATTAAAAGCCCAAATACTGCAAAACTTATTAACTCCATTTTCTATCCTAACTGTTCATGATTTTAAAATAATTGTATAGATTTATTGGTAAGTTATAATCGAAAAAAAGGCATCCTAAATGTGAGAAAAAGTCACAGATGAGACATTTAAAAGCATTCTATGTATTTCATATTACGGCAGAGTCATCGAGTTACAGTAAGGCAGCAGAAAGACTTCATATCACTCACGGAGCAGTGAGTAAGCAAATTAAATTGCTAGAGAGCCATTTGTCGCAGTTACTGTTTTACAAACAAGGTAGAAGAATGTGTCTCACGCAAGAAGGTGAGCTACTCAAGCTGTACACTGATATTGCGTTTAATGCTCTAGATAATGGAGTTAAGAAGCTAACGAGGGAAAGCAATAAGCATCTTGAAGTTTCCTGTGAGCCAACATTAACTATGCGCTGGCTGATGCCTAGGCTGGCCAGTTTTTTCCAGCTTACGGGTATTGATGTTCGACTATCAACAGCAGGAGGGCCTGTGGATTTAGATGAAACAGGATTATCTTTAGCCATCCGGCGTGATGACTTCGATATTAGCCCAGAATATACGACACACAACTTAGTCAATGAGTGGGTTGGCCCTGTTTTTTCGCCTGAATATTGGAACAAAGCTCAGTACAACTTAGATGATATCGTTTTGCTTCATAGTGAAACGAGACCTTCTGCATGGTCAGATTGGTCATCACGTTCAACACATGCCTTTAATATCAATAAGTCTAAATCCTTTGAGCATTTTTATTTCTGCTTACAGGCGGCAGTTGACGGTTTAGGGGCTGCTATAGGGTCATATCCTCTAATAATCGATGACTTGAAAAACGGGAGACTGGTGGCTCCATTTGGATTTACTCAATCTGGACATCGTTATGTACTGCTCAGCCACACAGAAAGACTGGGAAGCAATGAATTGGAGTTTTTAAACTGGTTAGAAAAGACAATGTCCTTATGCCAGCCTGAAACTCTTAGTTCGTAATTGTAGTGGGTTAGTGAATTTGGTCCTTTAGCAAGAAGTGTAGACTTTATGTTATGGCAATTAAAGAACTCTACAAATACAAAGCTGCTAAGTGATACTTTGTTCTGAGTTTAGTCTGAGTCGATTTTAAGAGTGAAACATTAAAAACTAATAGATATGTGACTGTTTATGCACATTGTGCTGCATAAGCTTAGTTTGAGACAAGTTTGTCACGATAATGCGCAAAACACATCGTTTAAGCGCTATAACTCACGAAAACTGCACTTTAACAGTTATTAAAGTGCACATCTTTTTCAAATCAGCACTGGCAATAAAATTCGTATAGCTTCTATCAAGCTGACCAATTGAATTAGAACACCACAAGTTGACCAAATTTTAGTAATGATACAAAGTGGCTACTGTAACGGTGGTGTTTTATACATTGTTCATGACATTGTATTTATGGAAGTGAAACTCCTAAGCTAGTTAGTGTCTCTGTTGTCATGGTCCCCGTCATCTTCAGTCCCATATCCTTTTGGTATGATTTCAGTGCTAATGAAGTACTCGGTCCCATTAGTCCATCAATCGCTCCTATGTTGTAACCATTTCTGAGAAGTACGATTTGAACTCTCATTACTAATGCTTTCAGTGTATCACTACTGCCTTGATAAGACGGGGTATCTGATACAGAACTGTTTTGAGCTGCTGAGCTGGGATATGTTGGAGTATTTGGCTGTGTATTAATAGGGCTAGGTGTGGATGGATATGAACTCGTTCCAGTCCTAGATGAGTAATGAGATCTGTGGCTTGAGTGAGAACGGTGGCTGGAATGAGAACGATGACCTGCATATAAGTTTTCACTGTTTGCGTTTATTTGCATGTCAAAACTGACCAAGCGGTTCAATTGAGCGCTATCAATGTCTGCCATTGTCACTGACGGAATAGCGTACGCCTGAGGAACCAATAATGTACTTCCGCCTATAGAAGCAACTGAAATTGTTGGAAGGATTCCTGTAATTGATCGCCAGATTTTATTAAGTTCTAACCACATTTTCTGCTCTCCTTTCTAACTGAATGGGCACAACATTTTGCTCACTAAATCGCTGAGTATGAGATTTAAAAAAACCACAGCAAAGATCCTGTTCTTCGCAGTATTCGCATTCTTTCCTAGAGCTGTTTTTCCAATCGGAGATGCTTTGTACTGCGATAGAACGCAGTGATTTGGGAACATGGCATCGTGGAATGTTATAAAGGACGGTATCTAGCCCTGAGCTTAGTAGAACATGTGTTCCTTCGAGTAATTCTTCTTGGTATTCATTTAAATCACACCATACCGCTTCATAATTTGTTCTGGCGAATCCGGTTGGTTCTAATCCCATTAAGGCGACAGTGGATACAAATGGAAGGTTCCTAACAATAAACTCTGATAGCTCTACTATGTTTTCTATGATTGGTCGAGTTAGTACAACCCTTAGCTCTATTTGTGCTCCGACATGCCCAAGATTGTAGAGCCCATGCATGGTTTTATTGAATGAGCCTAGAACTTGTGTGTGGTAATCATGTTGTTTAGGAGTCGAACCATAAATTGGAATTCCCCATACAATTTGTTGATGGCCTAACTGAATGATCTGCTCGACATAGTGATATTCTTCAAAAGCACTCCCATTGGTCAGGATATGCAATTGCGTTGATGGCAGAGCTTTTTTGGCATGCTCAAGCAGTTTTAGAAATCCGTCGCGTTGCAATGTCGGCTCGCCACCGCTAATACCTAAAACAGGGATATCTCGGTCAATGAGTTCCAGTAGCTGATGGCACTCCTCAAAACGCCAGCCATCATCTAGCACTTTTGGCGGCTGGGAGCACATGATGCATTGGTGGTTGCATCTCTCTGTGACAAAAAGCAGATTCGCAGTGCTTTTACGACGATACAGAATATCAACTCTATTCTCGTTTAATACAATCACATCTCCAGTAGAGATGACTTCAGGATGCTCCAGTTTACTGATAACCGGAATGGTTAGATTACTTGGTATGCCACCACATTGTATAGCAACAGCTCCCCAATCTAGACTGAGTAACTCTCTTTGGTTCGGATCATAATTTGGCAGAAGCAGGCAATGTCTGTTATCGCATATGCCGCTAGACACAAATTCATCCAGTCCTATGACTTTTAACATCTTCGAACCATTGAATGCATTGACCTCTGCTCTCGTTTTTAATGGGATCCCTTTATTCATTTGTCAGCCCCTCTTCGGCTCTCTGACAGAGACTATGTGGCAACCAGCTATTGAAGACAGTACGATTAGATTTGTCTTGCAATAAATTGAATACATATCGATAAAGAAACTTTTGCTTTGCACAGAAAGCACTAAATGTTCGATGACCAATCATGTCGCCATAACGAGAGTAATTTTGTATTGGATTCGCTCCGCAGTAAGGTAAATATGCGCAATCAGAGCATCCTGGCAGGGCTTCAGCAATCCCAGCGTGTAAGATAGTGTTCAACACACTTGATGACATCAGGTCTTGGTATGATTCATTAACCGAACCAAGTGCGAGTGATTCGTCGCCCATTTCAACCAGCATTCTAGACTCATCCGATGGATACACTTTTCCATTGTAGTTGTATACCAAGACTCCTGTACCGTCTCCGCATGGCGAACGCATATCGACATATCCAGTTGCCTGTGGCGTCAGGATATTGTTTAACGCTAAAGCTGCGTTTACTTCATCTAAACGATAGCCTTGCTGATTGATTTCTATGATGTACTTAAGCGCTTGCTCATAGAATTTATTAAAATCTTCAGATGAGTAACCTACCTTGTTTTCTTTCTTCACTGCGAATCCGTACATGTTCAAGGGGCGTAGAAAAATCGAGTGAAAACCAAGACGTACATACTCATCGATAATGGTTTTTATCGCAGTTAAACTACTACGAGTAATAGTGGTCATTCCTGCTATTCTGTCATGTCCCAGAACACTCCTAGCCATTTCAAGACCATGCATTGTCTTCTCATAACTATTTGAGCAACTATTTGGCCGGTTGAGTTGGTGTAACCATTGAGGACCGTCGACCGAAGTAGAAATATGAACGTTATGGAGGTGGAAAAATTCGAGCATTTCCATGTCTATATTTTGCAGACTCGTAGCTACAACAAACTGCAAATTTTTTTGTTCAGTTATATTAAGTTCTATGCAGAGTTCAATAATGTACTTAAGTACGTCATAGGCAAGTAGTGGTTCTCCACCTTGGAATTCGACCGTTAGATTTTCTGCTGGTGACTCAAACATGCGCAACACGGCCTGCTTTGCGATACTAAGTGGCATGTCATACTTAACTGCATCAGGGCTTCTTCGTGTTACTTGGCAATATTCACACGAGTTTTCGCACCTGAGTGTTAAAACAAAAATATGTAGCGCTGGACCATCAAACAGAAATGATTTTCTTGCCCTATATTTTGCACTGAAAGCTCTCAGCGCAAAGTTGTTCTTTTCACTGTAAACAAATGATTTAGATTCAAGATTCTCAAAGGTTTTTCCTGATGTGGTTAAGGATCCATCAACTAAGTCATTTAAATCCGCACAATTTAAATAGCAATGTTCGCCAACCTCATTGATGAGTAAAAATCTATCATCATTTATACGTTCAAACCGAAATGGCAGTAAACGATAACTCTGTGATGCAAAAGTTTCTGGAGAAGCTACTCTCATCAGTTCGACGCCCTCAAAGAGTTACTTAATGCAGCACTGATTAATATGTTTTTAATTTTATTAGTTTGTGCTTCAATTTTTTCACGCAATTGATAGTCGATAACCGAAGTTTTCAGATCGTTAGACAATTCATCTGCCGAAGTATTACTGGTAGAATGAACCACTGCGGATACGGTGATTTTATTCTTTTGGGAACTGACATCGAAAACGGCTATATCTGCTAACTGGTAACAGGCCTTAAGAACTGCCTCTTTACTGTAAATATTACAATCAAATGTGATATACACTTCAGGATATTTGGGCATTGATTTCACAATCCTTTGCAGTAGGGGGAAAGCGGTTCTTTCCATATAAATTACACTATCGTTAGAGAGCCGTTCTTTACGTAGATCAAAGTTTTACAACTAAATCATTTCTTATTTTTGCTGAAGAAAAATTGAAATCACAAGTTTGTGCCAGATGCACAAACTTGTAGAGATTCATTTTGATCTGAGTTTGGAGGATTACTGTCGGTGAAAAATAATTTGTTGCTTATTAAATCGGTCGCTCAGGATTTTGCCATATTTTTAGTAATTCGAAACTCAAGGATTAGATTTAGGTCCTAACGCGAAAATGTCCCAAAGCGTGCTGCGTAACGCTTTTAAATCTACAGATTACGCGAATGCTCGAAAGGTGTGCCATGGTGATTGGCGAGACGACCGTCCGCCCCATGGACGGGGCGGTCGAGCATCCAAGGACGGACTTGCTGCGAGTCGACGAGCGAATGCCATAGCAAGCCTGTGCTAGTGGATACCCGTAAACGCTAAACTTCTAACAACAGAAATTACTGCTCCCCAAACACTACTTTCCAACACATTTCTGTCCAAAAATTAGCTAGTGAATCAGACTTTCCTAGTCTGGTTCATAGGGTAACATCCAGTCATAGATATCAACTAATTACCCTTCAAACGGTATAAAACCGCTACCGCAAAAAAGCAAATTCCTATAGCATCATTTATACCAATTGACACGGATGTGGCAGCGGCCAAGTCCGGCAAGCGATTTATGCCCTGAAAACAGCACAGCGCATAAATACTAAGACGTTAGCTTTTTGTAGGGATAACAATGTCAACAACAGCATCATTAAAGTGTAAGTATTGTGGAAAATATAATGAAGTCGACGCGTGTTTTTTTGATGACTTTATGACCAGCAATGAAATTAATCTTTCATTTCATTGCGGAATATGTGGTAAAAATAACATTTATAGCAATCTCACACAGTCAGAACTGGAAGAAATAATTAATCCTTCAAGTGAATTAGAAAGACAGGCGGAATTCTTAGGTATCTCTGCTGCAAAACTTAGTGCATATGTTTATCCTCCGGATGTAATGAAGGAGGCAGATTTAGATAGAAGAAAAATTCGTGGTTTGTCTATAAAAGAGTACCTAAAATCATGTCGTCAGAGCTACCCAAAAAAGGAAGGGCAGAATTGGTGGCTCGTTTATCAATTAAAGGCATTAGATGCTGTTGTGTTCTTTCGTAGAGATTTTAAGTCATATAGGCTTCTAGATGGGAAAGGTATATATCTTGAATTTGGAAACATCATAGAATTAGGAGATTACGTACGTGAAAGAATCTAAAAGCACTGCGGGGCTGGCTGTCTAGGAGCTGTTCACCGTGGTTCTAGACAGTTGCTATGATATTACCAAGTCATCAGCATTGTAATGGTCAATAATCTGTGGGTATTGACCTGCACACCAAGAACCTTGCCCAATATGTGTCCCGCATCAATATGCGCCTACAAAGTTGAGGGATGGATATACAAACAAAATTATGCCGAGGATGTTTAATAACCTCTTCGGCATTTATTATTTAAGAGATAGTGGTTTAAAATCAAGAAGGGAACTATCAAACTCCACAGACAACAATTTATCTTTGAAAGCTTCGGATATTATTATATTAAATGCACCACCCCACTCATACAAACGAAAGGCGTCTAAGTTTTCAGGTATTTTGTCCTTATAGACAACTGGTTCAATAAAAATCGCCCACGCTTTGATTCCCAAACTTCTGGAATGTAGCCTAGAGGCCAGCGTTCAATTTTAGAACATTCCCAATCAACGCAGTCAATATAATTAAATACATGCATCAACACATACTTTAAATTGTTATGCCTATTTATAAATGGTATTAACTGGACACCACTAACATTAATATCGTCCTCAAAAAAGACATCCTCATTAAACGCCAATAACCTGGTTCCAACCGAGACAACCGGAGGTGATTTACCTTCTTTTAAGGCATTGAAATATAAAACACCTTTGAATCCAGATTGAATCGCAGATAGTTTCACATCACTTAATTCATTTCCTTCGCCATCTATAAAAAATGAACTAGGATTCATATAATTCATCCATTTTTTACTTTCCGAATTTATACCTAATTTATAGTAATTCATTACTTGTTAACCTTCGTCAATATGTCAGTGCCAGCAGTAGTATCATTAAACTAGGATCCTATCTCTAAGCGCGGCGCCGCCTTCATTAAAGAAGGGAGATATTTATTAGACTCCTTTGTACAGCCGAATGTATTTCCCAGCGCTGTTATCAATGTCGCTTTATCCATAACTGGCAACACGATCCCTGAATCACTCGAGTTTATAAAAAATAAGGTGATAGCACTAGATTCTGAAGAGAACAATTTTTCAGTGTTATTAGAAATGTCCCCGCATTTTTCTGGCATTTCTTATGGATATTTCTGGCCATTTCATGGCCAGTTAGCATCGTCTTACTTACGGGTTCTATCCTATTTGTACTCGATTCAAGAATTACTCGCCATTCCCTCACCGATGACATTCGCAGTGGAATAGAGAAAGAAGAGTTTTTCTTAGTTTATCAGCCAGTGATGTGCCGAGAAAGGTAAAGCTAAGGGAGTCGAGGCATTAGTACGTTGGCAACACCCGCAAATGGGCTAGTGCGACCTGATTTGTTTATTCCCATTGCCGAAGAGGACAAATTAATTGTTTCATTAACTAACTATATTTTTGAGCAGGCATTAAAAGATTTTACTGATATGAAGGTTGACTCGGGCTTTAGGATTGCGTTCAACGTGGCGCCAGCGCATTGAAAGCTTACGCCAGTTGGGGATTTTAATGGCTATCGATGACTTTGGTACTGGGCAAACAACCTTATCTTTGTTACAAACCATGCCATTGGATTACTTGAAAATCGGTAAGACGTTACTAAAGAATAGCTAATCCGAATCTGGCTAAGAAGAGCCAATTATCTAACAAGGTTTTGTCCAAAAGTGTGTTGCGTATGTCTTTTAAATCTACAGGTTACGTGAATGCACTAAAGGTAAGCCATGGTGATTGGCGAGACGACCGTCCGCCCCATGGACGGGGCGGTCGAGCACCAAGGATGGACTAGCAGCGCGTCGGTGAGTAAATACCATGGCAAGCCTATATGCGGGGATATCAGCCAACACTAATCCCCTAAAAACAAAACCAAAACCAAAACCAAAAACAAAAACAAAAACAAAAGTCGCAGCCACTCGAGACTACTTTCCTACACATTTAAGTCCAAAACCAATACAGTCGATTTTATAATCTAGAGCCCTCAATGTGCTCTACTTAAAAATATTCCCAATAGCCACAGTCATATTCAAAGTCGCAATGTCCGCCACATGAAGTACGAAAGCCAAACCATAAGGCGAAATAGCCGATGAGATAAATCCACTCCCCTCTTAAATATAAAAAGAGGAGTGATACTTTTATTCAATCGATATCAATCAAGCCAACTTAAAGGCTTTTATTTTGGGCAGATGGGCAGCGAGTTGGGGGAATTTGTGGGGTTGAACGTCATCCCAATCAATCGAATAATAGGCGCTTAATTCACTGGCGAGTTGCTGATTATCGAACATCTCATCATTCACAGAAAATATGCACATGGCCTTGTGAGTATTCTTTTCACGAAATTGCGACACGCACTTATTAGCAATATCGGCATATTCTTCTGGACGGTCAATCTTGCCCTGCATATTATTTTCTGGGTGCAAATTAGGGTTAATCAGCACAGATTTAAGACCATTTAAAAATCCAATCCGCTCGGCCCAATAAGCGCCGAGTCCCACGCCAACCATTAACGGCGCGGGATCGTCGCTATGCTGCATTTGCTTAGCGACTTCCTTGAGCAAGTGTTGCATGTCGTGCTTAGGGTGCAAGGTGCTGTAACTGATCAAACGCACATCAGGGTCAATAAATTGCAACTGACGCATTTTTTCGTGATTACCTGGGCTAGTCGCATCAAATCCATGAAGATAGAAAATCATATCAAGGCCTTTTAATCATTTTTAATCACAGTGAATTAACTAACCCTAGCAAAAGAGTGATCTCACACCTTGCGCTACATCAAACTTTCGCCTGTTGAGCCAAACAAATTTGCTCTGCAAGCTGCTTGGCATTTTCCCAACGGGCCGTATTATCGAGCGCCGCTGCCGTTTGCGCGGCATTAGGTTTAAGTAAACTCGCAGGATACTGTGGCGCGATCGCAGGCCATGTAAAGCCATCCAGCAGCGACATCACGCCCGCATTGTCATTACACACTAAAATCATGTCGCAACCTGCGGCTAAGGCGGCGCTGGCCCTTGCACGGTAATCGCCCGCAAATCCTGCGCCTTGCATGCCGAGATCGTCGGAGAAAATCACCCCGTTAAAGCCGAGTTCTTTGCGTAGCACTTGTTTTAACCAGTATTCAGAGAAGCCCGCAGAGTTAGGGTCGACTTTAGGGTAAACCACGTGCGCGGGCATAACGCCTAATAACTTTTCTTTTGCGATCAATTCTTTAAACGGTAGGATATCCTTTGCAAAAATCGCCTCGGCATCGCGATCATCAATGGGTTTCTCATAGTGCGAATCCGCCACTACACTGCCGTGTCCGGGGAAATGTTTACCCACGGCGCCCATGCCAGCTGCGGCCATGCCAGCAATAAAGCTTTCGGCCAGTGTAATGACCTCGGTGGGCTCAGGGCTAAAGCTGCGTTTACCTATGACTTGGCTTACACCGTTTAAGTCCAACACGGGCGCGAAACTTAAGTCGATATCGCAAGCCAGTAATTCAATCGCCATCAAGAAACCGAGCTCACAGGCCCAACGCTTGGCCAATACCATATCGCCCTTTGCTGCGGGTAAAATGTCGCCCATGGCGGGAATAATAGTAAAACCATCACGGAAACGTTGTACTCGGCCACCCTCATGATCAACGGCAATTAATATTTCTGGGCGGATTTGGCGTATCTGTTGTACCAGACGGATCAACTGATCACGGTTCGAAAAATTGCGGGAAAATAGGATTAAACCACCGACCTGTGGATGGCGTAGCATCTCAGATTCAGCCTCACTGACGTCCAACGACAGTAAATCCAACATTAAATAGCTCATACTTCTCCCTAAAAATATTCATTAATACTCAAAAAATAACCACTCAAGCCATAAGTAGTCCACGCTCACAAAAAAGCTAAAAAAAGCGAGCCACCTACCCTTGTAGCGCTATCGAAGCCTGTATTCTTGGCCATAAAATGGCCTGTAAAAAAGTCCCAATTAAGTTCAGCTTATCCGAACTATTACGAATAAAAAAAACTAATGTGAATTGTCACACTAATCTATGGGATACTGGCGTTAGAGTATCACACAAGCAGATTTCGCATGAAAGAACGCCGCCAGTGACCAGAGTACACGCGCAAGATTAGCGTGCTTCAATCTGCAGAGCGAGCAATCCCATGCACTCAGACTAAAATAATAAACAAGACACAACAGGACTTCTATCATGATTAGCGTATTTGACATGTTCAAGATCGGCATAGGTCCATCGAGTTCACATACCGTCGGCCCAATGAAAGCGGGCAAAATCTTTATGCAAAACCTGACTGACTCAGGACTCGTGACCCAGATTGATGAATTAAGAGCCGAACTCTTTGGATCCCTCGGCCAAACAGGCAAAGGCCACGGCACGGGCAAAGCAGTGATTTTAGGCTTAATGGGCGAAGATCCCGAAACAGTGGACACTGACAGTATCGACGGCATTTTAGAACACGTCTCCAAGGACGAAACCTTAACGCTGCACTGTGGCAAAGTGGTTAAGTTTACCCGTGAGCAAGGCATTACCTATCACAGACGCAAAACGCTACCTGCGCATGCTAACGCCATGACCTTGTACGCTTACTGTAAAGGGGAATGTATTTTTGATCGCACTTACTACTCAGTGGGTGGCGGCTTTATTTTAGATGAAGATGAAATTAGCCAACGTAATGCATCGCCAGCCTCACAAATTGAATCGGCTCCTTTTGATTTTGTGAGTGCGGCTCATTTACTGGAATTATGCGGCGAGCAAGGTCTCAGCATTTCTTCTTTAATGATGGCGAACGAACTGAGTTTAGCCACTGAAGATGAAGTCAAAGCCAAGCTGTGGAATATTTGGCAGACGATGAAAACCTGTATCGAACGCGGTTATCAGAAGGAAGGTATTTTACCTGGCGGCCTAAAACTGCGTCGTCGTGCTCCTGCACTGTACCGCCGTTTGAAAGCCGAAGGCCGTAACAATGTCGATCCATTAACCGCTATGGATTGGGTCGATTTATTCGCCCTGTCGGTCAACGAGCAAAATGCGGCCGGTGATCGCGTCGTCACTGCGCCAACAAACGGTGCTGCGGGAATTATTCCTGCCGTATTATGCTATTACGATACCTTCGTACAAGAAGTGGATATCGATGTCTGCGCCCGTTATTTATTAACTGCCGCTGCAATTGGTATTTTGTACAAGAAAAATGCCTCAATTTCGGGCGCCGAAGTCGGTTGCCAAGGTGAAGTGGGTGTGGCCTGTTCTATGGCCGCTGGCGCACTGACTGAGATCATGGGCGGTACGGTTGAGCACGTTGAAAACGCGGCTGAAATCGGCATGGAACATAACTTAGGTCTAACCTGCGATCCTGTGGGCGGCCTAGTGCAAGTGCCTTGTATCGAACGTAATGCCATGGGCGCGATTAAAGCGATTAACGCCTCTCGTATGGCCCTGCGTGGCGACGGTAACCATAAGGTTTCACTGGATAAAGTGATCAAAACCATGATGGACACCGGCAGAGATATGCGCAGCAAATACAAAGAAACCGCCAAAGGTGGTTTAGCGGTCAACATTGTTGAGTGCTAAGTGCTGAGTGCTAAGTACTGAGTGTTAGTTAACTCTCGTTAATCGCTTAAATCGCACCATAAAAAATGCCGCAACCAGTGAGTTGCGGCATTTTTGTTTTAGCTAGCACTTGCCTCCTAAATCGCTATCGATGGTAGATGTGAGGCAACTGGCATAACTAAGATTTTTTCAGGGAATACTGCGAAATAATACCCGCCCAAGCTTTTTCTATTTCAGGGATTAACTGCGTAAATGCCGTTTTTTCGGTAATCACCCGCAAATCATCTACCGCTTCAGACGTTCCCCATACGCTAGCATTTCCCGTCTCTTTCGCGGTAGATTCGGCAAGTCCATAAAGATATTCAGTCCGAACATCAAAAAATGCAGCAGAAACAGTCGTCGTTACACTGATCTCTTTATTCTTTAAGAAACCCAAAGACACCACATTGAGTGGAGCAAACTGTTGTTCACCCGCATGGAATGAAGTATCGAAGGTATAGATAAGTAAGATATCCGCTTTTAATCTCGCAGCGGCTTCTCGTAAGGATTTTATCGAGTCCAAATTCTCAGGGAGTAAAATGCGATTTAATGGCGCAATACCTGACACTTGTGGCATTTTAGCTAGCCTAGCAAAGTCGGCTTCCGTCTCAACTTCGCGGGTCGTCACCACGCTATAACGACCTGTACCAAAACTGCTTACTCGATAGGATAAATAACCGGGAGCTTGAATACGCGCTACCGAAATATTTGCAGGAAACACCGCAGCAGGCTCTTTGGACATAAGTAAGTTGATATCCGATTCAGCTAACGAACTCAGCTGCACACTACCACCTGGGGTGGTGTACGATGCACATCCCCCTAATATCAACAATGCGCCTAACATGGCAAGTTTAACGATCCTCATCAAATCTCCTTTAAATACGTTTCAAATCCCTAAATATTGAATACTAACTTACTGTTGATAAATGTTTTATTCAACCAAATTAATGTTCAAGCGTGACATGTTTCTAAGCTATCCAACGACCAAGAGACAGTATTGGGTAAACAAAAGGCGCAGTGATAAAACAATATCACTGCGCCTTTTGTATCAATATTTTAAATGGGTTTAAGGCTTAAAGTACAAGCTATGGAACTTAAGGTGCTCTTCAATAAAGCTTGCGATGAAGTAGTAGCTGTGATCGTACCCCGCTTGCATCCGCACATCCAAGGGATAACCCTTGGTATGGGCGATATCCACCAGCGATTGTGGCATCAATTGGGTATCTAAAAAGCTGTCAGCTTCACCTTGGTCAATCAGTATTGGCACTTCGCTAATCGCGAGCTTAAGCAACTCGCAGGCATCATACTGGCGCCAATGTTCACGATTTTCACCTAAATACTCACTAAAGGCTTTAATGCCCCAAGGTGCATTACTCGGATTCGAAATCGGGCTAAAAGCCGAAATTGAGCTATATCTGTGCGGATTACTCAGACCAATCACCAAAGCACCATGACCGCCCATCGAATGGCCGGAGATAGCGCGCTGGCTAGTCACCGGAAAATGCGCTTCAATCAAGTTAGGCAGCTCATGGACTATGTAATCGTACATTTTGTAATGACGATTCCAAGGTGCTTTTGTCGCATTGAGGTAAAAACCCGCGCCTAAGCCTAAATCGTAAGCTTTATCTGCCGCATCAGGCACATCGTCACCGCGAGGACTGGTATCAGGGGCGACAATCGCCATCCCAAGTACCGCTGCCATGCGCTGTGCACCCGCCTTCTGCATAAAGTTTTCATCGGTACAGGTTAGACCTGACAGCCAATACAGCACAGGCACAGGTTTATTCACCGCCTCAGGCGGCAGATAAATGGCAAAGCGCATCTCGCAGTTTAACGACTGAGATTGATGGCGATACTGCTTATGCCAACCGCCAAAACTCTTGTTACAACTGATATTTTCTATGGTCATACAAGTCCTTTTAAGCTCAATCTTTTAGTGCTATTTATAACGTTAGTCTTAGCGTTAGTCATGGCGCTTATCGTCAGCTCAGTTGGCAACACAGCAGACAGATTTGCACCTGTCTGCCCGTTAGTCACATCAAGCTGAAGCATCCATTTACAATGCGAAACGGCTTATTTATCAAAATGGATCACGCTGCGAATGCTCTTACCTTGGTGCATCAGCTCAAACGCTTCATTGATTTGCTCAAGCCCCATAGTATGAGTGATAAAATCATCGAGCTTAAACTCACCCGCTAAGTAACGCTCAACAATGTGTGGCAGCTCAGAACGCCCTTTCACGCCGCCAAAGGCAGAACCGCGCCATACTCGGCCAGTAACTAATTGGAATGGACGGGTTGAAATCTCTTGTCCAGCACCGGCAACACCTATGATGACTGATTCACCCCAACCCTTATGGCAACACTCTAAGGCGCTGCGCATCACGTTGACGTTGCCGATACACTCGAATGAGTAATCCACGCCGCCATCGGTCATTTCAACGATCACCTCTTGGATGGGCTTATCGAGTAATTTAGGATTGATGCAATCGGTCGCGCCGAGTTTTTTGGCTAACTCGAATTTAGACTCGTTGATATCAATCGCGATAATGCGGCTGGCTTTGGCCATAGTCGCCCCAATGATCGCCGATAAACCGATACCGCCGAGGCCGAAAATCGCCACGGTCGCACCTTCTTCCACTTTGGCCGTGTTCATCACAGCGCCCATACCTGTGGTTACGCCGCAACCCAGCAGGCAAATTTCTTCTAATGGCGCGCTCTTATTGACTTTAGCCAATGAGATTTCAGGTAACACAGTATATTCAGAGAAGGTCGAGCAGCCCATGTAATGGAAAATAGGCTTGCCATCAAGATAAAAACGCGTGGTGCCATCGGGCATTAAGCCTTTACCTTGGGTCGCACGGATTTTTTGGCATAGGTTAGTTTTGCCCGATAGGCAGAACTTACACTCGCCGCACTCTGGGGTATAAAGTGGGATCACATGATCGCCCACTTGTACACTGGTCACGCCCTCGCCCACTTGCTCAACGATACCGCCGCCTTCGTGGCCTAAAATCGCTGGGAATACGCCTTCTGGATCGTCGCCGCTCAGGGTAAACGCATCCGTGTGACACACGCCCGTAGCCACAATGCGCACTAAGACTTCGCCCGCTTTAGGTAACATCACATCCACTTCTTCAATCTTAAGTGGTTGTCCTGGCCCCCAAGCAACAGCGGCCTTTGATTTAATAAACTGCGGTTTTTCGTTCGACATTGTTACGTCCCTTGAATAGGTAATAGGAGTAAGTCATTGGTGTATCATAAATTCAATTCAGGCCAAGCAAATTCTTGCGCCCATTGTACTGATGCTACTGAATAGGAGGATTGTATTTGTTTCTCAGCGAGAGACAATCTAGTATTCAAGCAATTCATTTTTACTGAGTAACAACAATGTATCTCTGGGATGGCATTTCTGAATTTGTCGCAGTGGCTGAGGCCGAAAGTTTTACCCTAGCGGCGCAGCGGCTGAATATCTCCACCGCCCACGTTAGCCGCCAAGTGAGCACCTTAGAAAACCGCCTCGGCACAAAACTCTTTTACCGCACTACCCGCAAAGTGTCGTTAACCGAAGAAGGCACGATTTATTATCGTCATTGCCGCCAATTACAAACTGGGTTAGAAGAAGCCGAGCGCGCCATCTCAAACCTAAAGGACTCACCCCAAGGCTTAGTCAAGCTCACAGCGCCCGTCGCCTATGGCGAGAAATTTATCATGCCATTACTCAATGATTTTATGGTGCAATATCCCAGCGTTGAGTTTAGCGTCGACTTGACCAATCGCACCTTGGACTTGATTGAAGGCGGTTATGATCTAGCGATTCGCCTCGGAAAACTCGCCGATTCGAGCCTGATGGCCAAACCGCTCAGCAGTCGCACTCACTATGTCGCCGCCTCACCGAGTTATGTGGAAAAATACGGTCAGCCCCATACCTTATCTGAACTTAGCCAGCACAATTGTTTGATCGGTAATCATAATTACTGGCGCTTTGTGGAAAATGGCCGCGAGCGCAATATTAAAGTCCGTGGCAATCTCAATTGTAACAGCGGCTACGCATTAAGGGATGCGGCACTAAAAGGCATAGGGATAGTTCAACTGCCTGATTATTATATTGAAGAAGATATTCAAGCCGGACGGTTACTCTCCTTCCTTGACAGTCACCGCGAAGCCAAAGAAGGCATTTGGGCACTCTATCCGCAAAACCGCCACCTGTCGGCTAAGATCCGTGTATTGGTCGATTACCTTGCCGAAAAACTCGCCGAGCAGGATTAAATACTGTTTGAGCAGATTGATTGGTAGCAGACAACACGGCGCAGACTAGCGCCAGTTTTCCCGCAAAGTGTAATACAACATGCCTAACGCAAGCGCTTGATTGCCGAACCATTCATTTAACGGAATGCGGATATGGCGCATGGCGGCAAACAAATCAAACTCACGCAATTGCCCGTCCATCGCATTGGCCATGATCTCGGCCATAATGTGCGATGTCGCTACTCCGTGCCCAGAATATCCTTGGCAATAGAACACATTAGGCGACACTTTGCCGAGCTGCGGGATACGGTTAATCACAATTCCTGCCATTCCCGCCCACGCAAATTCGATATTAACGCCCTTTAATTGTGGAAACGTACGCTCAATCGCGGGCCGTAATTCCACCGCCACATTTTTAGGATCGCGGCCGCTGTAGTTAGTCCCGCCGCCGAACATCAGCCGTTTATCCGCGGTCAGGCGATAGTAATCCAGTACAAAGCGGCAATCGTACACGGCTAAATCCTGTGGATTGATTTGTAAAGCGATCTCATCGGGCAAAATCGCAGTGGCGCAATTGCCTAAGGACACCGGAAATAACATACCGCGCAGTTTTGGACGGGCGAGTTTATGGTAAGCATTACCCGCGATCAGCACACTATTGGCGCGCACTTTTCCCTTGGCAGTGACAACAGTCGCCACATCGCCTTCTTCAATATCAAGTACGGGTGAGTGTTCAAAGATTAACGCCCCAAGACCTGCTGCCGCGCGGGCTTCACCCAAGCATAGATTAACAGAGTGTAAATGCATGTTGCGCCGATTGACTAAGCCGCCGTGATACAAGGGCGAGCCTAAATAGGCGGGCATTTCATCGGCGGATACCAACGTCATAAATTCACCCATGCCGCGGCGCTGTGCCTCATCATGCATAGCCCTAAGCTCTTGCATGTGCTTTGGCTGGTAAGCGGTTTGGATATGACCAAACTTTAAATCACAGTTTATGCCGTACTTGGCCACCCGATTTTTAATTATATCGTGGCCGCGCCAACGCATATTCCACACATAATCTTCAGCTTCATTGCCGATTTGACGGCGCAGCTGTTTTGTCATCGCAACATCGCCGGACAAACTGCCCGTCACCTGCCCACCGTTGCGTCCGGTCGCGCCCCACGCAATTTTATTGGCCTCAATAAGTGCCACTTTATAGCCCTTCTCAGATAATTCCAACGCCGTTGCCACGCCTGTAAAACCGCCACCGACAATCGCCACATCGACTCGAATGTCGCCTTCAAGCGCAGGATAATCCGACTCTTGGTTAATGGTGGCATTGTAGTAGGAGGCGCAACGCTCTGCTGGCATGGTCATTCCTTGATGTTGAAAGTTAACTGTTGATGGCTGAAAGTGAGCGTTGAGTCTTAGTTCTGGACACTCGTTTTAACGCGGCATTATACCGATGTTGTTTTATATTTTTTACAAGCGTTCAGAATTTGTGAGTATATCTGAGTTGAGATCGAGATCAACAGTGAATTGCGATAACTATTTGCAGGACAGGACAAAGGAAGTTGAGCTAACTGCAGGCTCCTTCTTGAAGAACCTGAAATGGAGGTGCTTGAGATGGAAGCTTCTGAAATGGCGGTACCTAAAATTAAGGCACTAAAATTAAGGTACCTAAGATAGAGACTCCGAATGTTAAGGCGCGGCTCATTTTATCTTTTAAGTCTTATACTTTTTGCTGGTTTAAGATAGGCTTGTGCGGCGTCATCCTCTTTTTATCTCAGCAACCTAGAGTCCATTATGCCACTAATGCCAATTACCCAGCCACTTGTCCAATTGCCGTTTTCCCAAGCGTGCGAAAACAACAAAGCGCCGATTTTAGCGGTATTAACACAAGCATTCTCACTCAACCAACATGTACTCGAAATCGGCAGTGGCACAGCGCAACATGCTGTGTATTTTGCAGCAAATCTTCCCCATTTAATCTGGCAAACCAGCGATCAAGCTGAATATATTGAGGTAATTACCGCAAGGTGTATGAATGAAGGCAAGCTACCCAATGCAGCGGCAAACCTACGCTTACCACTTATCCTTGATGTCACTGTGCCATGGCAGGTGGAGGGCTTAACACCCGAGATTGACGCCGTTTTCAGCGCCAACACTTTGCATATTATGAGCAAAAATATGGTTGAAGCGTTTTTTATTGGCCTTGGTCTGTACCTGCCCCAACTCAAGACCCTGTGTATTTACGGCCCCTTTAACTACCAAGGCGAATTTAGCAGTGACAGCAATCGCCAGTTTGATGCCTTTTTAAAACAGCGGGATCCCGCCAGCGGCATTCGCGATATTGAATGGATTTGCAGTTTAGCCAGCGAGCAAGGCTTAACGCTGAAGCAAGATGTGGCTATGCCCGCCAATAATCGACTACTGCATTTTGTTAGAGGCTAGCTTTTTGTTAAAGGCTCATTTTTTGTTAAAAGCTAGCTTTGGTTGAGTGGTTTAGTCCGTTTTGGCCTCAGCGGTTCTGTGTCCATAGCTCAGCACTCGAGTGGCTTTCCACTGCTCGTTCTGTTTGCGCCACACAATGACAAAGTCGGCTAGGCCATCACAGCTACCAGTTTCAAAGCTGCAAAAACGATGAACGCCTTGCTCTATCGCGCCAAACTCTTTCACCGGAAACACTTTCATCGTGCCCGCAACTAACTCGCGGCGGTAATGGCCACAGGCATATTTTTCGGTATTAGCGATCATGTCCTTGCGGTTCCAAGTGACGCCGCCCGTGTCGTGGTAAAACTCTACATCTTCAGTGAAAAACGCCGCGTGTTTCTTGAGTTCAGCAGGGGCTGAACACTTATTGAAACTGTCGAACACAGCAAAATCCACCGCTGCAATTTGGGTAAATAAAGTGTCTGTAAGTGCAGCAGCGGGCTGAGCAATGTCAGCTTGTGGAGCCCCAGCCGTTTTAACTGATGCTGCTTTAGCTAATGCGGGCGCATCTGTTGCAACAGCAGGTTCGGTAGTGGCGAGTGACAAAGTTAAAACAGTGACTGTGGCTAGGCTATAAAATGCTGGATTCATATTCTCTCCGTAAATATTGGCAATACATTTTGTATGGCGACGATTCACATCACAAACATGAATGCACCACGAGACATAAAGTCACATCGCCAGCAAAGCTTATGCCAGTTAAAATGTCCATATTAATCATATTGATATAGCTTCATATTACGTTATGCAGTTTTGTGCGGTGATAGTTTCTGATTATTCTCACTATTTTTTAGTGATTTATCCGACGACAGTCAGACTCAGATCGTCATACTCAGTGCCTTATGCTCAATGCGCTCAATCAGAATGACCATGCCAGCGAGCAACACGTCGAATATACGGGCTATCACACTGTTATTAAACACTAAAAAATTTACACTGCCTTTACACAAAAGAGAGACATCCAAGCTTGAAGCTATAATTAAGAATAATTATCATTCGCCAAAATTACCGAAGGAAGAATGATATGCCCCGCTTTATCCGTCGCACTCGCCAAACCTCGCATCTATCTCATGCAACACAGACACCTATGTTGAGCCAGCTATCGCGCGCTATTGGTTTATGTTTGTTATTACCTGCAGCATGGGCTAGTGCTGCAAACACGCAAGATACCACTCCAGAAATGGAACGCATGGTGATCACAGCAACACAAACTAAACACTCGGAGCTTTCGGCGCCAGCTTCAGTGTCCGTGATAAACCGCAGTGAACTTGAAGCGCTAGTCATAGACGATCTTGCTAGCGCAGTCCGTTATTTACAGGGTGTGAACATCAGCGAAGGCACGCCCTATGGTCGCAATGAAATCAGCCTGCGAGGTTTAGATTCAGATTACACTTTAATCTTGATTAATGGCCGCCGCATTAACTCCCGCGAAGCATTAACTTCTGGTTATGGCAACGATTTTGACTTGTCCTCTATTCCAATGTCTGCCATTGAACGTATCGAAGTTGTGCGTGGGCCTATGTCATCCCTATACGGCTCAGAAGCTTTGGGCGGTGTGGTTAACGTCATACTGCGTCAACCAACTGAGGACTGGCAAACCAGCGTTGGCGTGCAATACGATGCACCTACCAGTGGCAAGGGTGGCGATAGCACTAAGTACAATTTCTACAGCAGTGGCGCGCTGATCAAAGATAAATTACTGGCAAACTTAATCGTCGACAGCAATAAACGCGATGCATGGCGCTCGGACTTAAAACCCACTATTGATGCGTTAGAAGACAGAGATGAAATCAGCGCCCTCGCCAATTTACAATGGCTGATTGATAACCAGCAAGATCTGCAATTTGACTTAAGTTACGCCAACGATGAACGCGAGTCTGATTGGAATAACTACGGCACGATTCTCACCAATAACCAACAAGCGGAGCGGATAAGTTCAGGTCTGACCCATAATGGCCACTGGAACTGGGGCGATACTCGCCTGCGCTATTACTATGAAAATGTTGAGGTGACTGACGACTCAGCGTTAATCGCCGAGATTGGTAATATCACCCAAACCAACCACAATCTCGACGGTCAAACCACTGTCCTGCTTGGCGATCACATGTTAACCAGCGGTGCAGAATACCGTTGGACCCAGCTCGAAAATAGCCGCAATATTTTAGGTGATGGCACCTTAGACGACAGCCAATCGGCATTGTATCTACAAGATGAATTTAGCTTAGGCGAACTCAATATCACCTTAGGCGGGCGCGTCGATCACCACGATGTGTACGGCACCGAATTTAGCCCACGCTTGTATTTGGTGTATAACTTAAGCTCTGAATGGGTCATTAAAGGTGGTGGCGGCAAAGCCTTTAAAGCGCCAAATATGGCGCAATCCCAAGCCGATTATATTATCCCCGCTTGTCGTGGCGCCTGTACCGTTGCGGGAAATCCTGATCTACAACCCGAAACCTCAGTGAACTACGAGTTATCGACCCAATATCAAACCACGGATTTTGGTGGCTCGATCACCTACTTCCATAACGATGTAGAAAATAAAATTATCACCGAAACTTGGAATAGAGTCCCAGGTACAGTATTAACTTACCAAAACGTGAACGAAGCTAAGATCACTGGTTGGGAATTACAAGCTTGGTACAATTTAACTCAAGATCTCAGCCTAAACGGTAATTACAGTAAAACCGATGCCGAAGATAAGCAAAATGGCGCGCCTTTTACCTTAACACCGGACGACAGCTATAACCTGAAACTGCAATGGCAGGCACTCGATGGTTTATCCACCTTTATCGCCTACCATTATACTGGCGAGCAGTATTTGCGAGCCAATGTCAAATCAGAGGGTTATGGCTCGCTCGATATAGGTGCGAATTATCAAATTAATCCTATGTTTAGACTGAAGCTTGGCGTGACTAACCTAACGGATTCTGAACGTGACCAAGTTGCCACCGACCTTGATTATATTCAAAAGAGTCGCAGTATTTATGCAGGGGTAACAGCAAGTTTCTAAGCTTCACAAGCCAGAAACTAATGTGTAATTGCAGCTCTGCTACTCAACATTAAACATCATAGGCGAAGCCCATTTTGGCTTCGCCTATTGTTTTAAGACCAAAATGAATATCACAGATCCGACTAGAAAAAGTAAAATAAATATATTTTCTAAAATATAGAATTTTTAAATAAATATCAAAAATATAAATTACATAATCCAGATTTAAATCATTAGTCTTTTACATTCCACAATATAATCTTGATCATACTTTAACGCTAAAAAATAACTCACCCGTTAACCTTTGATAACGATCAAGGTTTTGTCATATTAAAAAACTATTATACACACGCAAGACTGCTAAAGCTTGAGGTGTAAAATTCTCGATTATTAAACTTACGCACCAAGCAAAAGCAATATTATCTTTCCGTTTATATCACTAATAAAACAGCGAGAAAAAATACAGTTCCAACTTCAAGTTAAATATTTCATAGCTAGATATGTGATTTACTCGCTTCAGAATGATGATTTAACCAACAATAAAAAAGGAAAATAACATGCTTAAAAAGATGATGCTAATGTGCGCACTGTGCTTTTCAACTAATTTAATGGCGGTATCACTTGCCGACAGTCATTCTGAAAGATCTGACTGTGAATCCTGCCATAAAGATAAAAAACCTTCAGCGGATTATGTTTTTGAAAATCAGCAATGTGTATCATGCCATGGAGAAATGAAAACACTCGCAGGCGAAGCTCATACTAAACATGATGGCGTTTTAACATGCACCAATTGCCATATCGCTCATCAAGAAAAAGCACCAGCAGATGCTTGCAAAGAATGCCATTAATTCACTAAAAATCTAAAACCAAAGGCCGAAGAATTATTTATTTTGAATGGAACCATTAGGCAGGATGCCACTTGACCCAACCTCCAAGGGTGTTTGCCATCTATTGCTCACAGGTGGCAATTTTTACCTCCGTTTTTATATCCTTACAATATGTTTAACGGCTCAATACTTAGCTCAGAATCCCATATCCGGCAAATAGGACAAGTTTACGTATGCTAGGTAAGCCATAGACGACTCTCAGGGGATTGTTCTCAAGAATGCCAATGCCTTTTCTAGGTCACGGGTGCGCGCCATCGGTGGCAGCGAGTTTAAAAAAGCTTGGCCATAGTAGCGATTCACAATGCGATTATCGCAAAGGATCAGCACACCACGATCTTTTTCATCACGAATAAGACGGCCAACACCTTGTTTCAGCGCAATAATCGCCTGCGGTAACGACACTTCAATAAAAGGATCGAGTCCCTGACGACTCACATTGTCGGCTCGGGCGCGATACAGGGGCTCATCGGGCGACACAAAAGGTAATTTGTCGATAATCACGCAGCTTAACAATTTGCCGCGCACATCCACCCCTTCCCAAAAACTACTGGTACCGAGCAATACCGCATTGCCGAGTTGGCGAAACTTAGTCAGCAGACTCTGTTTACCCGCTTGGCCTTGTACCAGCAGCGGATACTGAGTGCGAGTTCGCAATGCCAGCGCCGCTTGTTCGAGCATTTTATGGCTGGTAAATAAAATAAAAGTCCGTCCCTGCGCCGCATCTATCGCTTGCACGCACACATCCACCAGCTGCTTTAACGCTTGCTGTTGATTGGTCACGCTCCCAAGTTGTCTCGGCACACAAAATACCGCTTGGCGGGGATAATCGAAGGGACTGTCGAGAATGCTTTGCTGCGCATCAACGATACCCATTTCTCGGGCAAAATGAACAAGACTGCGGTTGACCTGCAAAGTTGCCGAGGTAAATATCCAGCTGGTTTCGGGTACAAATAACTGTTGGCACTCACGGGCAATATTGATTGGTGAAATTCGCAGCACCACAAAGCGACTGCCCAATTCGATGCTGTAGGCCGCCAGATTATTATCGCAGTTAAAAAACACACTGAGCTTATTATTCAGCTCAGCCAACTTGATGGCGATATCATCTAACAATTCACTGCGGCCAATATGGGCCATTAATAAATTCTGCAGCGCAGTTAATTCCGCTAATAAATCCCATGACGCCCCTGCGAGCGCTTTATTGCCCAGCACTAAACGCCAATCGGATTCGCCGCAGGAATATAACTGATTATGCCAATCACTTAATTTAGCGAGGCAACGCTGGCAAAATTGGGCGAGTTGCCCAGTATCACTGAGTTCGGTCTGATAAATAGCGAGTAGCTTTTGAATGAAATCATCGATAGTACGACTCGAACATTGCTGGCCAAAATAGTTAACGCAAATATCGGGTAATAAATGCGCTTCATCGAAAATCACCACATCAGGATCGGGTAATAACTCGGCAAAGCCCGTGTCTTTCAGTACACTATCGGCGAAAAATAAATGGTGGTTAACCACAATAATTTTGGCATCCAGAGCACGGCTGCGCGCCTTGCGGGTAAAGCAGGCATCGTAAAAATCGCAGCGCTTACCAATACAGCTTTCCTTAGTGCTGACCACAAGCGGCAGCGCCGAAGAATTCTCAGGCACTGAGGTTAAGCCGCCAATATCACCATCTTTACAGGTGCTCGCCCACTGATTAATTTTCAACAAATCATCCAACAAACGCGCATCGATATGTGTCGCCTCACTCATTTGCTTATCGAGTCGCCACTGGCACAGATAATTATTGCGGCCCTTTAGTAGAGCCAGTTTAGGCTCAATCCCCAACATGGCGACCAGCGCGGGTAAGTCTTTAAAAAACAACTGCTCTTGCAAGTTTTTACTGCCCGTACTGACGATGACTTGCTTACCGCTCAATATCGCGGGGATCAAATACGCAAAGGTTTTACCTACCCCCGTACCCGCCTCAATCACCAGATTGCCCTTCGCAGCTATCGCCTCACTCACTTGCTGCGCCATTTGCATTTGGCTTGTTCGCGCACTAAACCCTTGAATATGTTTAGACAATACTCCATCGGGCAAAAATGCGCGTTGCACTTCGGACGCGAGTCGACTCACCGCAGCGGCGCCTTTTAAGGCAGAAGGCTTAGCGACGGTTTCTTTAGAGGAAACATGCTTTGATGTCGGTTGGCGGGAGCGAGTCAAAGGGAGAATCAATCCTTTATCAAGGTGTTAGGAACGTCAGTGAAAACAGTACTGCAAGTCCACACAATAAATTACTGAGCGAGTGCATAGTGAAACTTTATAAGCACAAACAATGGTTAGTACCGCATGCCGCTGCCGTAAACAATAGCGTTAAGCTTAACAGCTCGAAGCATTATGCTGATTTGAGATAAGACTACAAGTTAGCCGCGTAATTAACGCCAATTTAAACGTCGGTATTTGCTAGCATCCGCCAAAGCATGTGCGCTAGCTGTAACAGTTCGCAAACTTCTGTCGATTTCAGCCTGCCACTAACCATTTGAAATAAATAAGCTACCTCAGCAAAGCAAAACTCTATACCATTATATACGCTCGATAACAGGATGTTTCAGTGCCCAAGCATCAATACTAAGACGCAGGTAATCAGGATGAATGATGTCAAACGTTAGTCTTATCAATTTAAAAACAAGTGACACCACAACGCTACAACGTCTGCTCCAACTTTATTATTTTGATTCAACATCTTGGAGTAAAGAAGATATAGGCATTGATGGGTTATATGATGGCTCTACAGCCTCAGATCTTGAATCCTATGTTAACTCACAAGAGGCAAAAGCCTACCTCATTTGGGTAAATGAAGTATTGATAGGCTTTGTTCTACTAGAATGGGTTGAAGATGAAAAAAGGCTTATCTGGGAACTGGCTGACCTCTTTATTCTTCCTAAATATCGCGGTGGTTGGATTGCGCTCGAAGTAGTCCGTCAAATATTTGAGCAGATTAGCACACCGATACTGGTCGCTACGTTCAAAGAAAATGAACTGGCTTTGCGCTTTTTTAAAGCGGTATCAAAACGATTACAGCTTAATTCAGTACGTGAGTTAATCGAGGATGAAACTACGCCGTTTTATACTTTCATCATAAATGAACACATCTAACAATCGATGTTATTCAAGTTTTTCTAAGCCACCCATTGTTTGTAGTGGTACGGTTAATTTGGCCATCTAGTTAGAATTGACCTCAGCAATGTCTACGTTTTTGACCTTCGCCATACTTATCGTAATGTGAACTAGACGATTGTGAGTAATAGATCTAACGCGCTTTTGTCCAAAAGCGTGCTGCATGTCTCCTTAAAACCTACAGTTTATGCTAATGCTAAAAAGGTGAGCCATGGTGATTAGCGAGACGACCGTCCGCCCCATGGACGGGGCGGTCGAGCATCCAAGGATGATGGGATGGACACCTCTTGTGAAGTAGGCGTCATTTACGCCATATTGAATTTGCACGTTCAATAACAACAAAAGGTGTCCAAAATGAAAGTTACACTAATAGGAATTGATCTCGCAAAAAATATCTTCCAAGTATGTGGAGTTAATCAAGCAGGCAAGAGTGTTTTTAACCGTTCGATTAAACGTGCTCAGCTCCTGACTTTTCTGCGTACTTACCCTGATGCCACTATTGCGATGGAAGCCTGCAGTGGCTCTAACTATTGGGGCAGAGAGTTACTTTCTCTCGGGCATGACGTCAAACTGATCCCGCCTCAGCATGTTAAGCCATTTGTCAAAGGCAATAAGAACGATCGCAATGATGCCTTCGCTATCTGTGAGGCAGCGCAGAGACCAAACCTGATTTTCGTCCAGCCGAGAACCTTAGCGCAGGTTGATATCATCATTACCCACAGAATTCGCGAGCGCCGGATCAGAATACGCACTGCACTAACCAATCCAATTAGAGGCTTACTAAGTGAATATGGAATAGCCCTCCCTAAAGGACGTAATCCATTGAATCTTTTGCTGCCGGAATTACTTGAGGATGCCAGTAATCAACTCACTACGATTGCACGCCAATACATGCGTGAGCTGATGGAAGAGTTGCGTGCGATCAACGTTGCAATAGGTGCGCTGGAAAAAGACATCAAACTACAGGCAAGAACGCACCCAGATGCCAAGCGACTGATGGGTATAAGAGGCGTTGCAGAAATCATTGCCACTGCCGCGGTGTCATTTGCCGGAGATGGCTCAGGCTATCATGGTGCTCGGCATTTTTCTGCAAATTTAGGACTGGTTCCTAAAGAGTTTTCCTGTGGGGGAAAACAAAAATTGGGCGGCATAACCAAACGAGGTAACAGCTATCTGCGGCGGCAACTGATCCAGGGAGCTTGGTCGATTATTCGCTATGCAAGTAAGAGTAATGACAGAATCTCCGTATGGGCCTTAAAGGTGATTGAGCGGCGAGGTAAACAGAAAGCGGCAGTAGCAATTGCAAACAAATTGGCGCGGATCATCTGGGCTATGCTGTTTCATCGCAGCGAATATCGGCCTTGTTAATATGTAAAAATCAAGTATTAAACTCACCCCAAAAACACGACTACAGACAATGAAGTAACAGGTAATACCGGCCTTTGCAGATGCTGAGAGAGTACAAGGAGCATATGACTCCGGACGGACGATAAGCAGCAAAGGCGCGGTTCTCATTAAGGCCAGAGAGCAAAGATTCTCATAAAAAGGTCGGATATACGTACGCAGTATTACTTTCTGTTACTCAAAAAGTGGTTGATCTATTCGAGGTGTCCATATACGGACTGGCTATGAGTAACACCATGGCAAGCCTGTATTAATGAATATCAGCAAATGCTCACAACTCAAGTTACAGTTCCCCCTGCACGACTTCCAACACATTTCCATCTACTTTCAACATCCACCCAACAAAAATGCTCAATAACTTTATTTAACGATAACCCTCTGCCTTTCACAAAAACGCATAAATATTCTCATTTAATTCAAATTGGCTGTTGCAAAGGCTCATAAAAGCGGTTAGTTTAAATCCACTTATACGGATAGACGTCCGTAACAACGAATTCAACGCTTCACTGTATTTCGAGCAGTTAAGCCAATAAAGTTAAATACCGAGAGAGTAAAATGAGCCAACTACTGAACGCTATCCACCACCATCACCACCATATGCGGTAGCCTTCGGACGCTCACTGCCGGAGGACTATATCCTTCTGGCGGACTGATTCAAGATGATCATAAACCCCTGGAAGGAATTCCGGGGGTTTTTGCATTTAGGCGTTAATTTTGGTTTTAATTTAAATAAAAAATTTTTAGATATTTAATAAATTATCAATACGTTAGCTAGAGCACTTAACTAGAGTTCTTAGCTAGAGCCCATTGAATGGCAAGGCGTATTAAACCGATTAAACAACACATTTTGAATCTTTTAATTTTGATACTTTTGAGCGAGATAACACTATGACTGAATCGAACCGTTTACGCATCGCCATCCAAAAATCTGGCCGTCTTTCTACTGACTCTCAGCAACTGCTAAAAAGCTGTGGTGTTAAATTTTCTATTAATGAACAACGTCTTATCGCTCACGCTGACAATATGCCTATCGATTTACTGCGCGTTCGTGATGACGATATTCCAGGATTGGTGATGGACGGCGTGGTCGATATGGGGATCATCGGTGAAAACGTGCTCGAAGAGGAACAAATCGAGCGTCAAACTCTGAACAAACCCGCGGATTGCCTCAAGCTGCGTCAGTTAGATTTCGGTTCGTGTCGCCTCTCGTTAGCCGTACCAACAGAGTTCAGTTACGCCGATGCCTCCTCGCTAGAGGGGTTGCGCATCGCTACCTCTTACCCGAATCTGCTGCGCCGTTTTATGCAACAAAAAGGCATAACTTATCGCGACTGTATGTTAAAAGGCTCGGTTGAAGTCGCCCCGCGTGCCGGCCTTGCCGATGGGATTTGTGATCTCGTATCGACGGGTGCCACCTTAGAGGCCAACGGTTTATACGAAACCGAAGTGATTTACCGCTCTATGGCCTGCATCATTCAATCGACCCAAACCCAAACACCGACTAAACAAGCACTCATCGACAAAATTCTGTCCCGCGTCAATGGCGTTATCCGCGCCCGTGAGAGCAAATATATCCTGCTGCACGCGCCAACCGAGACCTTAGATCAAATCGTCGCCCTGCTGCCCGGCGCGGAAAACCCAACCGTATTGCCATTAAATGATGATACTAACCGCGTTGCTATACACGCCGTCAGTACCGAAGATTTGTTCTGGGATACTATGGAACAGCTGACCGCACTCGGTGCCAGCTCGATTCTGGTAATGCCAATCGAAAAAATGATGGGGTAATGTATGGAAATCCTAACTTGGTCAACCTTATCAACCGCCGAGCAAAAAACGGCGCTGAAACGCTCGCCTTTAATTGGTGACAGCGGCTTAGAGCAAAGCGTTCGCGCCATTATCGATGCAGTGGCAACGCGGGGTGATGCCGCTATTGCCGAATTTAATCAAAAGTTTGATGGCTTCAATAGCGCGACCAAAAATTTAAATGGACAAGGAAGTGGCGAGCTGCGCATGGGTGAAGCCGAGATTGCTGCGGCAAGCGCACGGGTATCACCAGAGCTGAAAGCGGCGATCGCCAAAGCCATGGCAAATATAGATGTGTTTCACAGCGCCCAGCAATTTCGTCCGATTGATATGGAAACCGAGGCGGGAGTACGCTGCGAGCTACGTAGCGAACCGATTGAAAAAGTGGGTTTATATATCCCCGGTGGCAGCGCGCCATTAATTTCTACCGTGATGATGCTCGCCCTGCCCGCCAAGATCGCCGGCTGCGAACAAAGAGTATTGGTCAGCCCACCGCCGATCAACAATGCCATTATCTATGCCGCCAATGCCTGCGGGATCACTGAAATTTATCAAGTGGGTGGCGCGCAGGCCATTGCGGCACTGGCCTTTGGCACAGAAACTATTCCCGCGGTCGATAAGATTTTTGGCCCAGGTAATCGCTACGTGACAGAAGCTAAACGCTTAGTGTCACAGGATGGCCGCTGCACTGTGTGTATCGATATGCCGGCTGGTCCTTCTGAGGTGTTGGTGATTGCCGATAGCGACGCCAATTGCGAATTTATCGCCGCCGATTTGCTTTCGCAAGCGGAGCACGGCCCTGATTCACAAGTGATTTTAGTGACAGACTCGCAAGCGATCGCCAATGGCGTCAATGACGCGCTGACAAGACAACTTGCTGCCCTGCCGCGTTGTGATATAGCTACAACGGCGCTCCTCAGCAGTCGCACTTTTGTTGTGGACGATATGCAGCAAGCCGCGCAGGTTTCCAATCAATATGGGCCTGAGCACTTGATCATTCAAACGCGCTTTCCCCGCGAGGTACTGAAAAACATTCGCGCGGCGGGCTCGGTATTTTTAGGCGCTTATACACCTGAATCTGTTGGCGATTATGCCAGTGGCACCAACCACGTGCTACCGACTTACGGTTACAGCCGCGCCGTGTCGAGCCTGTCATTAGCCGACTTTAGCCGCCGCTTTACCGTGCAGGAACTCAGCGCTAAGGGCTTAATAGGATTGGGGCAAGCAGTCATGACGTTAGCCAGTAACGAATTGCTCGATGCGCACAAAAATGCGGTCGCAGTACGTTTAGCTAGCCTAGAGAAATGACCCGCCTAGATCTTAAATGATTAGCACTTAAGTGAATAACTCTTAAGTGATTAGCCCTTAAGTTTATAAAAATAGAGCTGAGTGAAGAAAATGAGCCAAATGAGCAGCATGGAAAAGACAGCAGAACCCACAGCATTAACGGCATCAAAGTTAACACCATCAACGTTAACGCAATCGGCGCCGCTAAATTTAGCCGAGCGTTTAGCGCGCCCTGAGTTACTGGATTTAACGCCCTACCAGAGTGCCCGCAGACTGGGCGGTCGTGGTGATATTTGGATCAATGCCAACGAATCACCCTTCAATAATGTCGATACCGCAGCGCTCGATTTATCGAAATTGAATCGTTACCCAGAATGCCAACCGCCGCAGCTTATCAAGGCCTACAGCGAGTACAGCGGTGTAAGCGAGCGTAAGATAGTCGCCAGTCGCGGCGCCGATGAAGCAATTGAACTATTAATTCGCGCCTTTTGTATACCTGGCGTCGACAGCATTGCCTGCTTTGGCCCGACGTACGGCATGTATGCCATCAGCGCGAACACCTTTAATGTGGGCGTTAAAGCATTAAATCTCAGCGCGGAATATGGCTTGCCGACAAGCTATGCCGAGGACGTTCGCGGCGCAAAACTGGTGTTTATCTGCAATCCCAATAACCCGACTGGCACAGTGATCGACAAAGCCATTATCGAGCAAGCAATCAAAGCCCTGCCCGATGCGCTTGTGGTCATTGATGAAGCTTATATTGAGTTTTGCCCCGAATACAGTGTGGCGGATTTGCTGGAGAGCTATCCGAATCTAGTGGTACTGCGCACTCTGTCAAAAGCCTTTGCACTTGCTGGTGCACGCTGTGGTTTTATGCTGGCAAACGAGGCCGTAGTCGAAATCATTATGCGCGTGATTGCGCCCTATCCTGTGCCGCTGCCCGTGAGTGAAGTCGCCACACAGGCGCTATCGAGCACAGGCGTTGCGCGGATGAAAATGCAAGTTGCTGAATTAAATGAGCAAGGCGCCAGACTCACAGCGGTGCTCAGCGCTTATTGTTCAAAATCGAATAGTTCAGAGTCTCGCGCCCGCGTGCTTAAGCCTAACGGCAATTATGTATTGGCTGAATTTGATGATGTCGCCAAGGTCGCGGCGTTACTGCAAGGCAGTGGTGTTGTCGCCCGCGCCTACAAGGACCCAAGGCTTGCCAAAGCGATACGCTTTAGCTTTAGTTCAAAGGCGGATACCGATCGCTTAGTCGCCCTTTTTGAGTCACAACGAGTTGAATAATAAAACGAACTATATTTTAAGGTAGCGCCATGAACCCACAATTTATCCCAAACGTTGCACAAAAAATTCTGTTTATCGACCGCGATGGCACCTTGATTGAAGAGCCCATCACCGACAAACAGGTCGATAGTCTAGCGAAATTAGTGTTCGAGCCACAAGTGATCCCCGCTTTGCTACGTCTGCAAAAGGCAGGGTTTCGCTTAGTCATGGTCAGCAATCAAGACGGCCTTGGCACACCGTCTTTCCCGCAGGTAGATTTCGATGCGCCCCACAATATGATGATGCAAATCCTCAAAAGCCAAGGGGTGAACTTCGAAGATGTGGTAATTTGCCCACACTTTAATGATGAAAATTGCAGCTGCCGTAAACCTAAGCTTGGGCTAGTGAAAGACTACCTCACCCAAGGCTGCATCGATTTCACCCAATCGGCGGTAATTGGCGATCGCGAAACCGATGTGGAGCTGGGCAATGCCATGGGCATTAAAAGCCTGAAATATCAACGCGACACTTTAGGCTGGAACGCCATCGCCGATGCGCTGCTCAATAAAGGCCGCACCGCCACAGTCGTACGTACCACCAAAGAAACCGATATTCGCGTGACTGTGGATCTCGACAGTTCAGTCAAAGGTAAAATTGATACGGGCATTGGCTTTTTCGACCACATGCTCGATCAAATTGCCACCCACGGTAATTTTAGAATGGATGTGAAAGTCGATGGCGATCTGGAAATCGACGATCACCACAGCATCGAAGACACGGCACTGGCCATAGGTGATGCCCTGCGCCAAGCGCTCGGCGACAAACGCGGCATTGCCCGTTTCGGCTTTAGCCTGCCGATGGACGAAGCCAAGGGCGAATGTCTGCTGGATATCTCTGGTCGTCCTTTTATCAAATTCTCGGCCAATTTTGAGCGTGAGCATGTGGGCGAAATGGCCACTGAAATGGTGCCGCACTTCTTCCGATCCTTTGC
Source organism: Shewanella sp. NKUCC06_TVS (assembly GCF_019345515.1). Taxonomy (NCBI): domain Bacteria; kingdom Pseudomonadati; phylum Pseudomonadota; class Gammaproteobacteria; order Alteromonadales; family Shewanellaceae; genus Shewanella; species Shewanella sp. NKUCC06_TVS. The sequence goes on from NZ_JAHKQX010000013.1 coordinate 99,678, forward strand.
CGATGGCCTGCGCTGTACGCTACATGTGTCGACCGAAGGTGATAACGATCACCACAAGGTTGAAGCCCTGTTTAAAGTGCTAGGCCGCGCGCTACGCCAAGCGGTTAAAGTCGAAGGCGATATTCTGCCATCGAGCAAAGGCGTGCTTTAAGGCATCAGCATAAATCGTTTAAGAGGTTAGGATGCAACAAGACACTCTATTAACAGCTAGCCCGCAATTAACAGCAAATGAATCACCAGATGCTGAAACCGTCATCATAGACACGGGCTGTGCCAATTTAAACTCAGTACGTTTCGCCTTCGAGCGTTTAGGCGCTAAGGTATTGGTCACAGACGATAAAGCCAAAATCAAAGCGGCAAAACGTGTGGTACTGCCGGGTGTGGGCACAGCGGGTGCCGCCATGGCGTCCTTACATGAAAAAGGCTTGGTCGAACTCATTCAAGGCCTGACTCAACCTGTGCTAGGTGTGTGCCTTGGCATGCAAATGTTGGCGACAATATCTAAGGAGCGCGGCGGAAAAGGTCAAGATTGCGAGTGCTTAGGCATAATCCCGACCGACATTTGCGAGCTGGATACGCAGTTGCTCAAAGCTGAAAGCCTACCTTTACCGCACATGGGCTGGAACCAACTTAAGCTTACGACAAACTCACAAGGAGCCAAAATCCCTAACGTTCACCCGCTGTTTACGGGCATTGAAGATGGCAGTTATGTGTATTTCGTCCACAGTTACCGCGCGCCGTTGAGTGAATTTACCTTAGCCCAATGTTCCTATGGTGAAGACTTTAGCGCCGCCATCGGCAAAGGCAACTTTATGGGCGTGCAGTTCCACCCCGAAAAAAGTGCCGCCGTGGGTGCGCAAATTCTGCGTAACTTTTTGCTGATGGACGAGTTACAGATGAATGAAGCTCTGATGAACGAAGCGCTGCAAAGCAACTCTGCTGATGGCCAATCTGGTGTAAAGAAGGCTGACCAATGAATAAATTACTCATTAAAAAAGTATTTATTAATAAATTATTTATAAACAAATCAATCAAGGATATGAGCTTATGATTATTCCTGCGATTGATTTAATTGGTGGCAATGTCGTCCGCCTTTATCAAGGCGATTACAGCCAGCAGACCACCTTTGATTTAAGTCCTTTGGCACAGCTGCAATCCTATGAAGCACAAGGCGCTAAGTGGTTGCATCTCGTTGATTTAACGGGCGCGAAAGATCCCGCGAAACGCCAAACTCGTCTTATCAGTGAATTAGTGGCGGAACTAAACGCCAATATTCAAGTGGGCGGCGGTATTCGTACTGAAGAGCAAGTCACTGAATTATTAGCTATCGGTGTAAAACGAGTGGTAATTGGCTCACTGGCGGTGAAAGAACCTGAGTTAGTCAAACAATGGTTTATCAAATACGGCAGCGAAGCGATTTGCCTCGCGCTCGATGTCAATATCAACCAGAGCGGCGAGAAAATGGTCGCCGTATCCGGTTGGCAAAGTGGCGGCGGTAAGAGTTTAGAATCCCTCGTAGAAACCTTTAGCGCTGTCGGCTTAAAGCACGCGCTAGTGACTGACATTAGCCGTGATGGCACCTTAACGGGCGCCAATACCGCGCTTTATCAAGAAATTGCAGCAAGCTTCCCAAACATCGCTTGGCAAGCCTCTGGCGGTATTGCGACTCTTGATGATGTTGCCGCCGTGAGAGACAGCGGCGCCGCGGGCATCATTATAGGCAAAGCCTTGCTTATCAATCAGTTTAACGTGGTGGAGGCAATCCAATGCTGGCCAAACGACTAGTCCCCTGTTTAGATGTGAAAGACGGTAAAGTAGTGAAAGGCGTGCAGTTTCGTAACCACGAAATTGTCGGTGATATCGTGCCCTTAGCCGCGCGTTATGCCGAAGAAGGCGCCGATGAGCTGGTGTTTTATGACATTACTGCCAGCGCCCACGAACGTGTGGTCGATAAATCTTGGGTGAGCCGCGTGGCGGAGCAGATTGATATTCCCTTCTGCGTGGCAGGTGGCATTAAAACCATTAGCCAAGCCCGTGAATTATTAGCCTTTGGGGCGGATAAGATTTCGATTAACTCGCCCGCCTTGACCGATCCAAGTTTAATCTCACGCCTGCAGGACGAGTTCGGCCGCCAGTGTATCGTGATTGGCATCGACTCCTTTTTCGACGCCACCAGCAACAGCTATAAGGTAAAACAATTTACCGGCGATGAAGCGGCAACTAAGGATACGCAGTGGTTCACCCAAGACTGGGTTGAAGAAGTACAGAAACGAGGTTGTGGTGAAATAGTGCTCAATGTTATGAACCAAGACGGCGTGCGCGGCGGCTATGATATCAAGCAGTTAAGTCTTGTTCGTGCCATCTGCGACGTGCCGTTAATTGCCTCTGGCGGTGCTGGGACTATGGCGCATTTTCGCGATGTATTTATTGAAGCTAAGGTCGATGCAGCGCTGGCAGCGAGCGTATTCCACAAGGCGATTATCAACATAGGTGAATTAAAAGCCTATTTAGCGGCCGAAGGCATTGCGATTAGACGCTAGAGCGGTTCTAGGTTCTACAAACAGATTAAGAGTGAATACTATGTCAACGCAAACAAACACTAAGTCGGATTTTAGCCCTGTTCAAGTTAATGAGCTGGATTGGAATAAACAGGATGGGCTTATTCCTGCCGTTATCCAAAATCACTTATCGGGCAAGGTATTAATGCTCGGTTATATGGATAAGGCCGCGCTGGAAAAAACCTTGAGCACAGGTGATGTGACCTTTTTCAGCCGCTCAAAACAGCGCTTGTGGACTAAAGGTGAAACCTCGGGGAATACGCTAAGGTTGGTCGCTATCGATAAAGACTGCGATAACGATAGCCTGTTAGTGCAAGTGATCCCCAACGGCCCAACCTGCCACAAAGGCACCGAAAGTTGCTGGTTAGATGACAATGCGCACCCTTTCTTGAACAATCTCGCGAACTTAATCACCTCACGTAAAGGGCAAAGTGCCGATTCCAGTTACACGGCGTCTTTGTTTGCGCGCGGCACAAAACGTATCGCCCAAAAGGTCGGTGAAGAAGGTCTTGAAACCGCCCTTGCCGCTGCGACCCACGATAAGGAAGAGTTAGTTAACGAAGCCTCTGATCTTATCTATCACTTGCTGGTATTGCTTGAAGATCAACACTTAAGCCTCAGTGACATCACAGCAAACTTGTTGGCAAGACATGAAAAGGCGCTGCAGAGCAAAGCATAATCTGCTCACTGTTCCTGATGTCTTACTATCGATTTTACCGCTAAAAATGCCGCCCTCTTAAATCAAGTCGGCGGCATTTTTTATCGCGCGATTCCCTCAAGTGCCATTGCAGCAATGTGAGCAATGAATATATTGCCCCTTAATCCTGTAACAAAAAATAATCAAAATACTGTTGTAATGGTTGACAAGTACAGATCAGTTCCCTATGGTAACCTCCGTTGCCGTTAGGTTATTAAGGCAAGGCATCAAAACACTTATCCGTTTTTACTCAACACACGCTAAGGCAAGTTTTATGTGTTTCACACCCTTTTATTATCCCTATCTGTAGCCGCAATGGATATACCCAAGCTACCTGAAGATACGAGTTTCAGAGCGCCTAGGGGGCTTCAATTCAAGGCGTATCAATGACAGAATGTCGACCACCTTTTGAATTGATGCAACACGGGAGTGGAGTACCCTAGACGCTCCGTCCCGGCGGGTTTTAACGCACTTTATGCGGTGTTGGTTATTTTTAACTTAGCCCGCTAGGTCTGCAAATAACCGCCTTGCCTAAAGTGCGTTAAACTCCCGCTGAATCCTGCATCTTCAGGTTGTTTGGGTATAAAATAGGCACCTCGCCTGACCTTCCATTGTGGCCATATCCTTTCGGATCCGCTGAGCGCCACTGTCTCATTTGCTTAAATCATTTTGTGCTTGAAGCGTTTCACGTTGAATCGCAGCAAAATATTTTAAGACAGTTGCTTTCGGATCAAATCTTTAGCTCTTTTTCATCCGACACGCTTTTGAGATTATGTTATGACACAGAATAAAATTTTCGGCAGTTTACTGCTTATCGCCGGCACCACAATCGGCGCGGGCATGTTGGCTTTGCCTATCGCATCTGCTGGACTTGGCTTTGGCACCTCCTCCGCCATAATGCTCATCCTATGGGCGCTGATGGCCTACACAGCACTGCTAATGGTGGAGATCCACCAATTCGCCCCCAGCGATGCCAGCCTTAATCACTTAGCGCAGCGCTTATTGGGTCGTAAGGGCCAGTTGATCGCCAATAGCGCCTTGATGTTTTTACTGTACGCCCTTTGCGCCGCCTACATTGCCGGTGGCGGTGAGCAAGTGAACCAAAAGCTGAGCACTTGGCTAGGGCTAAGTTTGCCACCACAGGCTGGCGCCATCCTGTTTACCCTGCTGATTGGGGCGATTGTGGGCATGGGAACCCACTGTGTGGATCTCATCAATCGCGGTTTATTTGCCCTTAAGCTATTGGCATTATTGCTTATGTTGGCCTTGTTACTGCCGCAGGTTGAAAGCCCACATTTACTCGAGCTTCCACTTAACCAAGGGCTGATTATCACGGCTATCCCGGTAATTTTTACCTCCTTTGGTTTCCACGGTTCGATTCCCTCAGTGGTGCGCTACTTGGGCGTTGAGGTCAAAGCCCTGCGCAGGATCATGTTGTTTGGCTCAGCTTTGCCATTAGTGATTTACCTTTTGTGGCAACTGGGCAGTCAAGGCGTATTGAGCCAAAGTCAATTGCTCGAAAACCAGAGTTTATCGAGCTTTATCAATCAACTGGCGAGCGTACTGCACAGTGAATACTTAAGTAGCGCTATTAGTCTATTTGCCGACCTAGCCCTTGCGACTTCGTTTTTAGGGGTGAGTTTAGGTTTGTTCGATTTTATGGCCTCAAGCTTAAGGCAAGAAGATAATGCAACAGGTCGCAGCTTAACCGCGGCTATCACCTTTTTACCGCCCTTAGGTTTTGCCCTCTTCTACCCTCAAGGTTTTATCACAGCGCTGGGTTACGCGGCGATTGCGCTGGTGATCCTCGCCATCTTTTTACCTGTGGCCATGGTGTGGACACAACGCCAGATGCGAGACGCTGCCAATATGCCGACAGGTTACCGCGTTGCGGGCGGCAAGTTAGCCTTAATGCTCGCCACACTTTGCGGAATTGTGGTGATCGCCGCCCAGATATTTAGCTAGCCGCAATTCACTCACCAAGAGTGAGTGAACTAAAAGTTAGCTAGCCCGAATAACAGATTAAGTACAAGAGCCTGTAAAACCTCAACTATTGACATCAGGCTCTTGTCTATTCAATGATCCTTTCACATTAGTCAGCTAAGCCCTTGAGTGTTAAACTGCCTCAGGTGCTCGTGCGCGATATAAAAGCTCCGAAGTAACCGAACAAAGTAAAAGTGCCAATGAAATATACACAATCGTGTATTTTTGCACTGCTAAGGCACGAGTTTGATCAGGGCTCTGTCAATAAAGGATAAATATCAAACCCAATGCCAATCCACAACAAGCCAAGCCGTGGCAATGCCTCTGATAGCAAGGCACTTCAGCACGAGGCAACGGAAATATCCGCAGGCCCTCGCAGTGGTGCTTTAGGTTTTGGAACAGATACTCATGTTGCTGCGCAAAATCGCCGTAAATTCCCCCTAAAAAAAACCTTATTGGCGACCAGCTTAACGGGCATCTTGGCGGGGGTGGCGTTAACTGTGTGGATTGTGAATACTCAGGCTGAAAAACTGATTATGCAGGCGGCAAACTTTGCCCTCGTAGGCATGGACAGCGAACTGATTGACATTGAATTAGGGAAAAGTCAGTTAGAACATTGGCGCATTACTTCTGCCAATCTTAGGGTGCATGACAGCCATATCAGGCTGAATAACCTGAATATCCAGCTAAAACTTGACTGGCCGCAGAGCTTTGCCGAGCTGAAACAGTTCAGCCAAATTGCTTACCTCACTCAAAAAATCACCCAAATCTCCACGGGTGATATTGAAGTCGAGTTAGGGCAATCGCTATTTTTACCCAATCGAAATGCCATCGATGAACAAGGCCCCGCCTTGGCCTTAGATATCAAATCATTACCCCTCATCGATATCGGTAAAACCAGCCTTATTCTCAAAGCTCACCATCTCGACACCCAAAATGATTTACCCGCCTATCGTTTGGTGATGGACAAGTTGAGCCTTAACGGCGCGGGGGAAATCAACAGCGAGTTTAGCCACGAAGGTGAAAGCATCGCCAAACTCAAAGCCACACTCACAGCCCAACAATGGCAACTGGCAAGTCAAATTACACTCGCGCCGCTGCTTGCTAGCTTGCATCAAATCAGCCTGAGGCAAGCTCAAGACAGTGTGCTGAGTCCGTTAACGGAACTTGATCAAGAGTGGCAAGCGTTAGCGATTGATCTACAAGGCCAATTAGTGTCCGACAGCCGTATTACATTAACTTCGGGCGAGCTTATCAGCCAGCACCAGTTAATTGATCCTAAGCTGACCTTTAATCAGTTGGCGGCGCTAGAACTTGCGCCTAAACCTGAGCTCGCATTTAAGATTACTGGGCATTTAGCCGAACTTGACCTAAGCCTTGAGCCCTTTACCTTAGCCTTGACTCCCAATGAAGCGCAGCAACAGCGATTGATGCAGCTGCTCGATGAGACGCTGGCTAAGCCTTTAGCTAAACCTTTAACTCAGCCTTTGTCTCTGCCTCCATCCAGATCGGCAGCCAAGTCCGCTTCGGAGCAAGTGCCGGAACAAGTTGCAAGTCAAACAGCAGGTCAAATCGCTAAGCTGCTGTCAGGGCTCAAAAGCACAGATGCACCAGTGGGGATCGCGCTGACATTAAGTGAAGCCCTGCATTATCCGCTGACTCAAATCCAGCAAGATGCACAGAGTCAACCGCTTAAGAATGAGCCGCTTGATAATAAGCCGCTTAGGTTCAAACTTCCCCGAATTGAGCTAAAAACCTTAGGCAGTAAACTCGATACCCAAATCGATTTGGCCAATGTTGAAGTGGTCAAGTCCGCCGAAGCGCTGTCCTTCAAAACAGATTGGCGCCTTAACGCTAAGCAAACCAGTTCACTGCTATTATCTGAATTGTGGGCGAATACGCCCCAAGATCTCAGCTGGAATAGCAGCCAGTTAACCACTGCGGGCAGATTGAGCTTTAATCGGACACCAAGCTCAACCGACTGGCAATTCATTACCACGCCTATCGGCGCTGCCACCCAAACACAGCAAAATGCCGGCGACACACTGCAGTTCACTGTCGGCGAGCTTAAACAGTTAAGCGCTCAAGATAACAATGCGGCTAAACATGCCGATGTGAGCCTTGGCAGTATCACAATAAACGCCCTTGCACCGCTTACCGTAAGCTCGCAGCGCAACTCAAATACCAGCTCAAGTATCAGCTCAGCACAAACTTCAGTGCCCGCGTCCGATACTGCAAACCAATTCACACTGGCCTTACCGCCTTTGAACTTGGCACTGGAGCAACTGCATTTTTCGCAAACCACACAGACGGTTGTTAGTGAAACAGCAGCTGTTGAAACGAAAGTGACAGAAGCTAGCGCTGACAAAAGCACAAACACGAGCATCACAACTAAAACTGACATGAGCGCGGGCAGTTTCTCGATTGCATTACAAAAAGCCATGTCATTTGAGTTTAAGCCCGAGGTCGAAGCCCCACTCGACTCGCTGCTCACAGCCACTTGGCAAAATCAACTCGTATGGCAAGCCAATCAGCTTAATATCGAAAAACAGCTCAGTAGCAAAGGCCGCAGCCGCAAAGAAACTATACTCAAGCTAGATACCTTAACGCTGGCACAAGCCTTAAATTGGAAAAATAACACGCTCTTGGGTGATGAACGCTGGCAAGTGGGCACGGTTGAGCTGCAAAGCCAACACAAGTTAAACCTCGCTAATGCGAATAACCCCTTATTGCTTACGGGTCAATGGGTTGTCGATACCAGCATGACCGAAGCACTGTCCTTACTCAATCAAACCCAACCCTTGCCTGCTGAGCTTAATGTCACGGGTCATAACCAATTACAGGCGCAGTTTAAGCTGACGCAAAAGCGCGATCAGACCCAATTTGCCATGCAAATCACCCAGTCAATGACCGAACTTGAAGGTTTTTATAAGGACACCACCTTTGAAGGCGGAAAACTGCAGGCGCAATGTGAGTTTACTTGGGGCCTCTCTTATAAAAAAGAGCCGCAGGATAAAGGTTCTGTTAACAGCCTAAGTAAACTCAATTGCCCGCAAACGCGGATGACCTTTAACCTGTTTGATCCCGGCTTTCCGCTGACCGATATCGAAGTGGAAGCCGATATCGCCCTCGGTAAAGATGCGCAGAAGCTGCCCGACAATTGGCTGCAACAACTTACAGGCTTAAGCGATACCGATGTTTCCATGACGGCCAAAGGCAAAGTGCTCAGTGGCCAATTTTTGCTGCCCGACTTTAATTTAAAACTACAGGATAAATCCCATGCCTATCTCCTATTGCAGGGCATGAGCCTAGAAGAAGTGCTACGCATTCAGCCACAAATTGGTGTCTATGCCGACGGTATTTTCGATGGTGTATTACCCGTCGATTTAGTCAACGGCAAAGTATCTATCACCGGCGGTCAATTAGCCGCCCGCGCGCCCGGCGGCTTAATCGCCATCTCGGGTAATCCCGCCGTGGATCAGATGCGCCAATCCCAACCTTACCTCGACTTTGTATTTTCGGCGTTAGAACACTTACAATACAGCCAGTTATCCAGCAGTTTTGATATGGACACTGCGGGTGATGCTAAACTGCTCGTGGAAGTGAAAGGACAAAGCCAAGGGATTGAACGCCCAATCCACTTGAATTACTCCCATGAAGAGAACATGCTGCAATTATTCAGGAGTCTACAGATTGGTAACGATCTGCAGGATAGAATCGAAAAATCCGTGAAGTAATAAGGAAATATCATTGAAAATTATTCAATTACAGCAAATTAGCCTAAATGCCCGAAGCGCTCTTGTCGCCTTGGCTGCACTTGCCATATTGCCGGGCTGCGCCCCTACAGTCAAAATTGAACCACCGGATAAACCTATCGTCATCAATCTTAATGTGAAAATTGAACACGAAATAAAAATCAAAGTGGATAAGGAGCTAGATCAGCTTCTGTCAGATGAGCAGTTGTTCTAATTACATCAGAATTGAGGAATCACTATGAAATCAATGCGACTAAAATCAAAGTTACTACAACTATTAACCCTCAGCTTCTTGAGCCTTAGTCTTTTAAGCCTAAGCGCCTTCGCCATGTCACTTCAAGAAGCGAAATCACAGGGCTATTTAGGCGAGCAAGCCAACGGCTACTTAGGTTTAGTAAAAGCCAATCCCGAAGCCAAAGCCGTGATGGACGATGTCAATAACAAACGCCGCGCCCACTACGAAACCATCGCCAAGAAGAACAAACTCTCCGCCGCCGATGTCGCTAAACTCGCCGGCGAAAAAGCCATCGCCGCCACAGATAAAGGCAACTATGTGCAAGATGCCAAAGGCAAATGGATTAAAAAGTAATCCACTATTTAATGCTCTAACGCATAAAAGCCAAACGAGTTGACTTAAACAACAACGCCTGCAATCGCAGGCGTTTTTATTGGTGGTCGATAAAGGGAATGATTTGCTGACCAATACCTTTGAGCGAGGATCTAGATTTTAGGTTGTTTGATGGAGTTTGGTTAAGCACTGTCATTCCAGTGACACGCAGTCCTGTTACCTAGTAAGAAGTATCCCTATAGGCTCGACCGTGACATCCCTGTCACGAACGGTCACTTCCATGACTGTGCTTAATCTCATCGACCCGGCGTATACTGGTAACCAAATTTAACAATGGGTGTCTCGATTTTTTTTCATTCGATTTTTCTAAGGGCTGCTCATGTCTGCACAAAAGTCTCTTTCAAAATACGACCTTAGCACCCTCAAATTCTCAATCAGCTATTTGCATTATAAAGTGTCAACAACCAGCATCGGGCTTGTTCAACACTTGCCATGCCTTTTGAGAATGGGTCACGGCTACGCGCGGCCTATCCTTATTTGTTAGGCAATTATTGCGTCACCGAAATTCCTGCTCTTCGAAGGTAGTCTTCAAAGTCATACAAACAGTTGTTACCAGAATAATGAATTAGGCGTCCAAAAGTATATTGCTCTTTATCAATTGATAGGTTATTTCCTAGTTTTGGAATAGGGATAGAAACCCGCCCTCCATCAACAGATACTTGGAAATAATCACAAACCCTATTATTGTCATAGTAAATATCGTAAAAATCTCTTGAAGCTGATGGGTCTGGGAACCTATCTGTCCACTCTTCCCTGAAGCTTTCGTACCTATCAGTTCGTCTATTCCGTATTTGCAGGCGAATGTCGTGTTTATTACTATAAACACCAATATCATCGTCATATACCCAGTCTTCAGGCTCAGAGCTTAACACTCTATTTTTTAAACTTTCCAAACTAAGGACGTTCGTAGGTATTTGTGGAGGTTGATTAAAAAATAGAGGTTTACTCCCGAGATCAGGTTTTACATAACGAGGTTCTTGATAAATATTTCGAAGTAGGTCTTCAAAAGTGCTTTCGAAGTTCTGATCATTTGAAAAATCAAAATACACCAAACTTCCTAAATAGTCAGGGACAGGTTTCGTTGATTGAGTGCGTACAATTGGAAAGTAAGTCTTACCATTAACATGTCGATTATAAAACTCACCAGTAATAAGTGATGTTTCTTCTCCTGCTCCTTTTATTCTTTCGTTAGCTCTACTCACATATTGCGGTGTGCATATCACCAAAATATGCGACGACGAGCTAACAGCATTTTCCATAAAATGATGCATATCAGATCCACCGCGCAGATCATACTGATCTAGTATCACTGGAATACCGGCATGAATTAGCTTGTCCGCAAACTGCCTAACCCAAGTTTTGTGTTCTTCGTTGTCCCATGAGTAAGATATAAATACTTGCATAGTTTTCCTTTAGTTAACTTATTCCTGAATTGTCTAACGCCGCCCGCAGCGGCGAGCGTAGCGAGTCCAGCAGCCGAAGGCTGCGTGTTGCCGGGCCTTGTGTACGCCCAGCATGGGCACGAACTAATGAGGTGAAAGTCCTCTGTAGAAAGATCACCGTTTAAATAACATACTGTTATTAAACGTTAACTACTAGCGAATGGCAAGGGCTTATCCGCGAGGATTGGTCTGAAGGAAGCCGCTAGCCTATTAATTAATAAAGAGTGCGAGCTGATGAACAAGAACATCATATGAGGCGTAGGCTAGAGGTGAGTTGGCAGGGCCTCCCCCACGTAGTAAGGGGACAAGACGACGAAACCACGTGATCTAATGGCCACCGTAAATGATGCAGCAGTGCAAAGAAAGTTCATGTTCCTTCTCTAATCAATAAAGAGTGGTGAGATCTGCTTAACACGCGATCGGTCATTAACCAGTAAGGCTCTGGTTTATAAGTGCCTTGGCTTTTCAATTTCATCGACTGAAAAGAGCGAACCAGATGGCAGATATATTGCTCCTGCAATACCTGCATTTCCGCCATCCGTGGCGGTCAAAACCGATAGCGCATGACGGGGCAACTCGGCATGTGATTAAGCAGAAGTCAGCAGACGGCATACGACTGCATGGATGCAGGAGGTAGAGCAACGCAGGAGCAGTTGCCGAGTAGCCCATCGTAATGGATGGGATAGCATACCCGCGTTAGCGTTGTGGGTACATGGTGAAGGCCTGAACATTTAGAAGAAGGAGGAGTCTTGTCAAACTTGTTGATACCCACTACGTCGCCAGACGATTACTATCGGCAGCGTATTGATATGCAACCGGCCTTCAACAGCGATTTATTCCAACAACTGCTCGAACCTGAAAATCTACACCGAGCGTGGCGTCAAGTTAAAGCCAATAAAGGCGCGGCAGGCATCGATGGCATGACCATCGATGCTTTCCCGCTTTGGGTGCAGCAAGGCGGTTGGCAACGGTGTAAATCTCTACTGGAACGAGGTGAATATAACCCCTCAGCAGTCAGGCGCGTGGAGATCGATAAACCCGATGGCGGTAAACGCAAATTGGGGATACCCAACGTTATTGACCGCGTGATACAACAAGCTATAGCTCAAATTCTCACGCCATTGTTTGACCCATTCTTCTCGACTAACAGCTTTGGCTTTAGGCCGAACAGAAATGCCAAACAAGCGGTCTTGCAAGTAAAGGATATCATCAAACTGAAACGCAAATTTGCCGTCGATGTTGATCTGTCTAAGTTCTTTGACCGAGTTAATCATGATCTCTTGATGACTCAACTAAGGAATAAAGTACAGGATAAGCGTTTGTTGGCGCTTATTGGTAAGTACCTTCGAGCAGGTGTGATAGTCAACGACCAATTTGAGGCAAGTTTCGAAGGTGTGCCTCAAGGCGGCCCACTCTCACCATTACTATCAAACATCATGTTGGATAGTCTGGATAAAGAGCTGGAAAGCAGAGGGCACAAATTCGCCCGCTACGCAGACGATTTTATCATCTTGGTAAAATCTCAACGAGCGGGTGAACGGGTACTCAAGAGTATTGCTCAATACCTTGCCACTAAGCTAAAACTGATTGTTAACGAACAGAAGAGCCAAGTGGTTAAGGTAGACCAAAGCAAGTTCCTTAGTTTTACCTTTAACCGTGGAAAGATCCAATGGCATGCTAAAACATTACACATTTTCAAACAAAAGATGAGACGCCTGACGAACCGAAATTGGGGCGTTAGCATGGGATATCAATTGTTTAAAGTACGGCACCTCTTGCCAAACAAGAAGGCAAGGTTGGATCAATTACTTTGGCATAGCCAACGCTTACCGCCAAGGGTGTGTCACCTATTGTTTATAAAGAGTGACCATTGGATCCGCCGTCGCGTACGTATGCGCTACTGGCGTCAGTGGAGAAAACCACGGACTAAGGTGCCTTCTTGAAATGAATGGTACTTAAACGTGGCGTCAGGATCCAAGCTGCCGTTGCTTGTGTGAGGGCCTACCCCACGAAGTGTTTTGGGTATCACAAGTAAAGGTCCATGGCGGAGCTCGACTCTTGTTAAAATCTTTGACCAGGAATACAGCAAGCGTTGAGTAACGAGTATCTCAAGAAAGCAGGACTATATTCACTAAGAGATGGATGGATCGCAGTTCATTATCCTAACCAGAAAGCTAGTTAGGTGTTCTAAATGAACCGCCCTGTGCGGAGCCGCATGCAGGGTGGTGTGGGGGCTGGAGGCTAGATACTTCCGGCTACCCGATTATGTGCAATTTCACTCACTATTCCCAAAGTCCATTTTGACTAGTTTGTATCCAATTACTACTTTATCCTTGGTAGAAAAATCAAAATCCTGCCTGGACTCGTTTGATCCGTTCCCTCTCAGAGAGGATGCCATTTGTAAACTACTGCAAAGTAATACGGATTGAACTACAAAGGTCTCAGTCGAGTTTAATGCTCTTTGAGATAGAGTTTTGTTCCAGCTGCCCATTAATCCAGAAAGAGAAGCTTCCTCACTTACTGCGCCTTCACCACATTCAAAAATAAACTTATAAAATGATTCTTGCGAAGGAAGAGGATAGCTAAACTGGAAGGTAGGTAATGCTACTGCAGAAGACTGGATTAGTAATTTTGGAAATGCCTCTTGAGGCGTGGCCCACAGGGATAGCCCCTTATTAGAAATTGTAACGATTGAACCTGGCCGAATATTTGGCGAACCAACTATCTGCGTTGGTGTGTAACCCAATGATTGAATAAAAGGTATAAGCTTCTCGACGATGTCCTTTGTATATGTGTTTGTGACCTCTACCCCAAAATTATTATCTGAAGCACTGGACAAGGATAGAGATTTAATTGACTCCTGAGCTTTCGTACTTATAGCTTCAATAATTGAACTTTCCGGCGATATCTCCGTAAATTTTACGTCAAGTCCTTTTCCTGTTAACGAAAACCCTTGCAGACTATTACTTATTGGCCCGCTAGTTAGAACAAGTAAAAAGCCAAATGCATATGTGGCCCAAATCCCCATACTCTTCTTTTCATTCCACGACAGAAGCGCACCTGTGCAAGCCAAGCCTAAACCAACGATGACAATCAATATATTCACTGTGACTTACTCTCCTTGCACATAACGGCTAGCACAACGGCGTAGTAATATTGGCGACTTTTGTGCGTATTTTTACGCAAAAGGTGCCAATATTACGGAGCCCGTTGGTACTACTTGTTAGCTGATTACTCTGCATATTCTTCGATTTCCCATTCTGCACCAACATGTTGACGCCATGCATGCCAGCCAGGAGGGATATGTGCCACCTCTTTAACTGTAGGGTCTAATTTTACAATTTCAGCCATACATACAAGCGCAATATTTTCTTCTTCTGCATCATCTAAACCGATGAATTGCCAACCATGATCTTCATCATCGTGGCTTACGTGAAGTATTGGAGCGCCCTCATGAATAATATCTTTGTTTGTCACCGCTACACAGGTTTCTATCTGGTCAAATGGCCAATCACTCATGACTTCTCCTAGCAGCTAACGTCTTAGTATTTATGCGCTGCGCTGTTTGCAGGGCATAAATCGCTTGTTGGACCAGTAAAAACGCGCATGGTTAACTACATGTAATAAAAGGAACTTATCAGCTTTCTATCAGATATACCATCCGGAAAAACGCGCATGCGCGTTTTCCAAACCTATTATCTCAAGCTGTCAAAAAATAAGTTATTGATTATAAATGCTATATACATGAAGCTCTTATGTAAACGCGCACAAATATTTTCAATCTAGTCCTTGAAATCGGCACAAACCAGATAACACTGTGTAAACAATCAGTATTAAGGGCGGCGAAAAAACCGGACACCCACCACGCTTTTTGCTTTTAGCACTGTGCAAACAATACAGAAAACAGTACCAACCATAGTTAAATAAAAACTCCCCCCTCTTTGAACCTCCAGACTACGCAAATGCCAAAAAGGTGCGCCATGGTGATTGGCGAGACGACCGTCCGCCCCATGGACGGGGCGGTCGAGCATCCAAGGATGGACTCGCTGCGAGTCGACGAGTCAATACCATGGCAAACCAGACTGCGTAGTGAGTTTGATACTAAAAGCAGAGCCAATAAAGAGTAATAAGACTCACAAATTATCGTTGGGTAGCATTCGATAGAAAGGTGTCGAAGATTCACGTGACTAATTTTAGGAAAAGGCTTTCTTAGCAGAAAAGAGTACGGATAGCACACTAACGCCATGGGGATTTGAGCGAATTATCGGCAAGTGGTTAATATCAAAACCAATCGTGATGTATGACTAATGGTAGATATTAAAAACCAATGATGACAATTGATCTACAACCATATTATGCCGCTACCACATGGCGCTGCGCGCGCAGTGGGTGTAAGCGGTTATGCATCACTTTGATGGTTTCAAACTGCACCATAGTTTTAGCGCCCGACAAAACACATTCAGGTGACAATAACATCACTAGCGCCGACTGTAGGGTATTTTCAACCACGAGGGCGAGCACTCTTTGCTTTTGGCATTTAAGCTCAAAGACTTTACCCACATCGCTGTAAACACAGACATCACTGGTATCAAAAAACCATGATTTTGGCATTTGTGGTGTCAGCATAAAATGGGCTGCGGTGGCATTGAGGGCAATTTGAACAATTGCAGCATCGGACAAAGACAGGGTTTTAGGCAATCTATCGAGTAAGCTCATATAGAATTTGGCGTGCGCAATATTAAATTCCATGCTTGATAAGGCATCTGGAATGAGTAATTTTGCTTTATAAGACGTCAGAAATTCTATCTCGGAACCTAACGATACGCCTAAAACACCATACGAATCGTTATATTTCCATTGCCAATCTTTTTGTGGCATTAATAACATAACGGTGACCCAATATTTGAACACTGGGACATAATAGTAGATATTTTATCCAATATCAAAATAAAAATAATAAAATACAAATTATTTAACAGTTACTTAGTCGATCTAATATAGGATCTTAACAGCGATCTAGTGATCCTTTTAGATCGCTGCTAAAGAATAAGATCTTATTTTAGATCGTTATATTAATCCTAAGATCATTATTTCAAGCGGTATGCATTCACTATTTCTTTAATTAGCTTCGGACCTTGATAAATAAAACCTGAATAAATCTGAACCATAGTGGCGCCCGCATCAAATTTGGCTAAGGCATCTTCAGCGCTATTAATACCACCCACACCTATGATCGGGATCTGCCCTTTCAAACAAATTGCCAATTGCTTAATCACTTTAGTAGACAGCTCAGTTAAAGGTTTGCCACTTAAGCCGCCGCTTTCATTGGCGTTGGCAAGACCGCTAACACCATCACGTGTTAAAGTAGTATTGGTCGCAATTGCGCCATCAAATTTGTTTTTAATCAAAGCTTGCGCGATATTTTCAATTTCTTCGATGGTTAAATCTGGAGCAATTTTAAGCGCGATGGGCACGTATTTTTTATGCTTTTCGGCCAGCTCAAGTTGCTTGGTTTTAATTGAGCTCAATAATTCATCTAATAGATCGCCATATTGTAGCGATCGTAATCCTGGGGTATTGGGTGATGAAATATTCACCGCAATATAAGCCGCATAGAGATAAACTTTATCCATGCAGATCAAATAATCGTCTTTACCTTGTTCTACTGGCGTGTCTTTATTTTTGCCAATATTGACGCCAACCATGATATTGGTCTTTTTAGCAATCAAATTTTTGACCAGATTATCGACACCCTTATTATTAAACCCCATGCGATTAATGATGCCTTTGGCAGGCTTTAATCTAAATAGACGGGGTAAATCGTTACCAGGCTGTGGTCTTGGGGTAACTGTACCCACTTCAATATGACCAAATCCCATCGCATGAAAGGCATCAATCGATTCGCCGTCCTTGTCCATACCGGCAGCAAGTCCCACTGGGTTAGGAAAGGTCAACCCCATAAAGCTGACAGGAGCGGGTGCAATCGTTTGTCCATATAGACACGTTAACGGGCTATTGGCGGTCATTTTTAAACTGCCTATAGCAAAATGGTGAGCTCGCTCAGGATCCATCTGAAACATGACTTTCTGTGCGATTTTATAAAACATGTACTTTCCTCGACCTAAAAAAAGCCCCGGCGATCGCCAGGGCTTCTGATTGTTATAATAAGTTTACTTTTGGCCTTCGCAATGAAGGATCAGAAGGTTAAGTTCACGTAGGGCGACAGAGAACTTAGCAAACTCATGGATTTGCGACGTTTTAAAGTCAGCTAGCATATGGAACCATCTTTCCAATAAGCCTTGATTTATCTCAATCCACTGAGAAATCACACTTTCGGCATCACAGGTTGCACTGCAGGTTCTTAAGACCACTGAACTCAATGCACGTTGTTGCCAATCTAACTCTTCCCTAAAGGCGGCACGAGCCAGTGCTTGCCAATGGTTCGCTACAGGTTGAGCGCTGATCTGTTCTAAGAACCAGTGCAGCTCAACGCGGGCGCCGAGTTTGAAGTAAGTTTCAGCCACTAATGCCACTGTCTTATCTTCTGTTTGCGCAATTTGGGCAATGTCTAAGGCAGAGAACAAGGTGCTCATGTTAGCCACAATCGTTGCCACAGCTTGTGGTACGTTTTCTTTGACCAAGGCATTGATCTCAGATTGAATACCTTTCGCTTCTTCTTCGACCAGATATAAATGAACATTATCTTTAATTTGTTCAAATACCGGTTTGAAGAAAGCAACGGTTTGTTCGATGCTCCAAGAGCGGTTACGGTGACGTAGGAACCAGCGGCTAGCACGACGCATATTGCGGCGTAACTGATGCAGCATTTCACCTTGAACCACAGCCGGAACTATGCCGTTTAAGTCAGTGATCGATTTAGTTAATTCAGCTAAACCAAATACTTCGCGAGCCATAGTGTAACAAATTGCCGCGTCGGCAACTGAGGCACCAGTCTCATCTTGCATACGTTGAACAAAATTCAAGCCCATGTCGTTGACGAGTTCATTGGCGAGTGAGGTCGCAATGATTTCGCCACGCAGTGGATGGGTTGCCATTTTGTCGCTGTATTTTTCCTGAAGTTTTTTCGGGAAATACGCGATAAGCAGTTGGCTTAACAGAGTATCTTCAGTGATTTCTGGCGTCACTAATTGCTCTTTCAGCACCATCTTCGCATAGGCAACCAATACTGATAGCTCTGGGCGCGTTAATGCACGACCACTGGCTAAACGTTCAGCTAACTCATCGTCAGACGGTAAGAACTCTAACGCTCTGTCTAACTTGCCTTCTTTTTCCAGGTACTGGATAAAGCGGATCTGCTCTTTTAACTGCTCAGCACCGCGCACTTGAGTCACAGAGATAGTACGAGTTTGATCTTTACAGTCTTGCAGTACGATTTGGCCGACTTCTTCAGTCATTTCTTCCAGTAAACGGTTACGCTGCTTAAGCGTCAGTTCACCTTCAGTCACCATAGCGTTCAGCAAAATCTTGATGTTCACTTCGTTGTCTGAACAGTCCACACCACCAACGTTATCGACGAAGTCAGTGTTGATGCGACCGCCATTAGACGCATATTCAATACGACCTAACTGAGTACAACCTAAGTTACCGCCCTCACCGACTATCTTAGCGCGTAGTTCGCCACCGTTGACACGTAGAGCATCGTTGGCACGATCGCCGACTTCAGCGTGGGTTTCCCGTGAAGATTTCACATACGTACCGATACCGCCGTTCCAGATCAAATCCACTGGCATTTTCAGCAGTTCTTTCATCAGCTCAGTTGGGGTCATAGAGGTTTTCTCTGTGGCCAACATTTGCTTCATCTCTGCCGATAATGGAATGGATTTAGATGAACGGAGGAAAATACCGCCACCTTTAGAAATCAACTTGCTGCTGTAGTCTTCCCAGCTTGAACGTGGCAGAGCGAATAAACGCGCCCGTTCATCATAACTTAATGCCGTATCAGGATTTGGATCGATAAAGATATGCATGTGGTTAAAGGCTGCAACCAGTTTAGTGTGCTTAGACAACAACATACCGTTACCGAATACGTCGCCCGCCATGTCACCTATACCTAAACAGGTAAAGTCTGTAGTTTGGCAATCAATACCGACTTCGCGGAAATGACGCTTAACCGATTCCCAGCCGCCTTTGGCCGTGATACCCATTTTCTTATGGTCATAACCGTTGCTGCCACCCGATGCAAATGCATCACCGAGCCAGAATCTGTATTCGAGGGAAATCGAGTTCGCGATATCAGAGAATGTCGCAGTGCCTTTATCGGCTGCTACCACTAAATAAGGGTCATCTTCATCGTGACGAACCACATCCAATGGATGGACGATTTCACCGTTCAAAATGTTATCGGTAATATCGAGCAATGCACGGATGAAGATGCGGTAACATTCTTGACCTTCGGTGAAGAAAGCTTCACGGCCGCCTTCAGTTGGCAATTGTTTACAAACAAAGCCACCTTTAGCACCCACAGGCACAATCACAGTGTTTTTTACTTGCTGTGCTTTTACCAGACCTAATACTTCGGTACGGAAGTCTTCACGGCGATCTGACCAACGCAGACCACCACGAGCCACTTTACCGTAACGTAAATGCACACCTTCAACCCGTGGCGAATAAACGAATATTTCGAATTTCGGCAGTGGGCGTGGCATTTCAGGGATCAGTGAAGGCATGAATTTAAACGAGATATAACTCTTAGATTCGCCTTTGGCATCCAGTTGGTAGAAGTTGGTACGCAGAGTGGCGTTAATCAAGTCTAAATAACGACGAATAATACGGTCATCATCTAAGCTAGACACTTCGTCTAAACGTAAATTGATCTGCTCCAAAAACTTACCCAGAGTACGGGTTTTCAGTTTAGGGTTAAATTTACGGATGAACATCTTCACCAACAAATCAGCGATTTGTGGGTAACGACCGAAGGTTTCTTCAATATATGACTGACTGAAAGTCGCATCGATTTGACGCATGTATTTCGCATACGCACGCAATACCGAGACTTCACGGCCGGTTAAACCAGATGCCAGAATAATGCGGTTGAAGCCGTCATCTTCTAACTTCTTTTGCCACACTTGTGACAGTGCAGTTTGGAATCTATCTTGACTATCAGCGATGTTATCTGTGTTGACGACTTTAACTGTCATCAAGAAGTCTAAGATCCAGAAGGTAGAACCGTCTGAAGTCGTGACTTCATATGGACGCTCGTTGATCACGCGCAGACCAAAGTTTTCGAGCATTGGCAACACGTCAGATAGATGAATAGGCTCATCTTTATGGAATAGCTTTAAACGCACTTTGTTGTCGTTCAGCGCCGCTTCCTGCGGTTGATAGAACAACATGCCGAGCTTGTGTTCATCATCCAGTGCTTCGAGCTGTTGCATGTCGACGA
This sequence comes from Shewanella sp. NKUCC06_TVS, assembly GCF_019345515.1. Lineage (NCBI taxonomy): Bacteria > Pseudomonadati > Pseudomonadota > Gammaproteobacteria > Alteromonadales > Shewanellaceae > Shewanella > Shewanella sp. NKUCC06_TVS. The sequence continues at coordinate 120,144 of NZ_JAHKQX010000013.1, forward strand.
CGGCAGAACTTGGCAATACGTCTTCTTTATAGCTTTGCTCGAACGCATTGAAATAACGCTTAGTCAGATGAGTGCCAGCTTCTTCGCCGAGTGCACTGTTAAGCGCAGTGCTTAACTTATCTTCCCACGAACGTGCCGCTTCTATTAAGTTGTTCTCTATGGCAGCCACATCTACATCCATATTATTGTTATCAACTTTGACTATGTAGTGAGTGCGGGCTAGCGTCGACTCGGAAAAATAAGTCGTAAACTCTACATCTTCTTTGCTGTTAAAGTGCTGGGCCAGAATACGTTGAGTATCTTGGCGGAGTTTAGTGTTGTAACGATCCTTAGAAACGTACACTAAACAGGATAAGAAACGGCCAAAGCCATCTTTGCGTACAAAGAGTTTCAGCTTGTCTCTGTCTTGCATTTCTAACACGCCATGGGCCATGTGCGATAAATCATCAACATTGGCTTGAATTAGCTCGTCACGAGGTAAATTCTCAAGGATGTTTAGCAGGGCTTTATAGTCGTGTGAACGTGGGGTCAAGCCTGAACGATCTAACACACGCTGCACTTTTTCATTCAGCAGTGGGATTTCACGTGGGCTGCGGTTATATAGGTTTGACGCATATAAACCGATAAATCTATCTTCGCCAATCACATTGCCTTTCTTATCGAAACGCTTAATACCGATATAATCGACATAAGCTGGACGATGTACACGGCTCTTAGCACTGCTCTTAGTGAGGATCAGTAAGCTGTGATCTAAGGCTTCTTTGCGGGCACTATCGGAGAAGCTAGATAACAACAAACCTTGCTCAGGTTGCGCTTTGGTGTGCTTGTTCATCAAACCTAAACTAGAGGCGATATTAGGCACTAACTCAACGTCACCTTCGACACGTTTCAAATCGTATTGACGGTAACCTAATAGCGTAAAGTGATGATTATTCAAGTAAGTCAGGAAGTTAATCGCTTCCTCTAACTCTTGCTTATCGCCCGGGAACGGACGTTTTGGCAATTCCTTGATCATCTCAGCCAACTTGGCAGACATGACTTCCCAGTCGTTAACTGATGAAGCAACATCGGCAAGCACAGACTGAATTTCGCGCTCTAATGCTTTGATATCGACCGTGCTGCTTTGACGGTCAATTTCAATCAAAAATACGGCGACATGCTCAGTGCTTTCAGGGCTCTTATTAAGATAAGTAACATTTGTCACACCACTTTCTGAACGCTCAATCGCCAGTGGAGTGTGCAACATCATGTGAGCAGTAATACCCATACGATTCAATGCCATACCAACTGAATCGACCAAGAATGGCATGTCAGGTTGGATAACTTCAATGATCGAGTGAGTAGATTGCCAGCCGTGTTTGGCTTGGCTAGGATTGAACACTCTCAGATGAGTGTTACCTTTTGGTGTTTTGTTCAGGGCGTTCCATAAACTGAGAACCGCACCGTATAAATCACTGTCATTACGCGCATTGAGATCGTCTTTCGACATGTGGGCATAAAGGCAGGTGGCGAACTGTTCAACTTGCTTGGCTTGTGAATTAGGGACTTTAGCGTGAATTAAACTGACTACATTTTCAAGTAGTACTGAAGGCATTGCATCTTTCAAGGCCATGTTGCTGTTTCCTTAAGCGTCTATGGCAGCGCTTTTTTCATTATTTGGATGCTTCGGCTTAACAATCGCAGATAAATTAATGTGATCTAGATCGTCGCGCGAAGTTTATTACTAAAACCGCTGTATTTCGAGGAAAATTTTAGTGGTACATCCTCTTGAAATCCAGTATTGGCGTAAACAAGGAATGACAAATGACCAAACAATCGATAAAGCAGACTAAGTATTCAAAAGTAAATGGGGAGCTGAGCTCCCCATTTGTAGACTCTACTTAGGCTGGCGCCAGAAAATGGCGGCCAATGCAGGTAGGATAATTATGGCACCGAGCATATTTACCACAAACATGAATGTTAACAATATTCCCATGTCCATTTGGAATTTAAGCGCCGAAAAGAACCAAGTACTGACACCAATCGCCAATGTAAGGCCAGTAAAGATCACCGCACTACCCCGTTCGACCAACGCCTCATAGTAAGCCTGTTGCACTGGCATACCATTTGATAGCTTAGACGACATAGTCGAGAGGATATAAATACCATAGTCCACACCAATACCAACCCCCAGCGCGATGACAGGTAAGGTACTGACAGCTAAGCCAATATCGAGCTGAGTCATCAAAGCCTGTGCCAGTGTCGACACGACATATAACGGAATAATGACCGCCACAGTGGCTTTAAAAGATTTAAAGCTGATTAAGCAGAGTACAAACACGGCACCATAGACGTATATCATCATAGGTAACTGCGCCTCGGCCACCGCTTCGTTAGTCGCTGCCATTACACCCACAGGACCCGACGCCAGTTTAAACTGCAACTTCTCGTTGTCCATTTTCGCGGCGACGGCTTTGACCTTAGCGACCACAGTTTCTATGGTTTCGGCCTTGTGATCTTTCATAAACAGATACACAGGCATGACAGAACAATCGCCATTTAATAAACCTGAAGTCGTGGGAATTTGGCCAATAGCCTGTACTAAGCTCGCCGTTGTACGCGGCAACACTTCCCATCTTGGATTACCTTCGTTGAAGCCAGCATTCACTTTTTTAGCGACCGACGCCAGACTCACAGTCGACTCCACCCCAGGAGTATTGCGCACTAACCATTCAAACTGATCAATTTGAGTGAGCACATCGTGGTAAGTACAGGCTTCAGGTGCTGCCTCAACAATCACAGTCATCACATCTGTGGTGATAGAGAAATGATCTGTGATGAAGAAGGTATCGAGGTTATAACGCGAATCTTGATGTAACGCTGGCGCGCCGCCCTGTAGATCACCAATCTTCATCTGATTGGCTTGTTGCAGACCCACAAAATACAACACCACAGTGGCAATAATGACTACCACAGCATATTTAGGCGTCGCAAAACGCGCCATGAAGCGCCAAATAGCCTCAGTTCGCACTTCTTCAGCGGTCGGTTCTGCGTGTTTATTGACTTTGATTTCAGTAAAAGAAATCACCAAAGGCAACAGGATAAGGTTAGTGAAAATGATCACGCCCACACCGAGCGAGGCAGAAATAGCCAGCTCGCGAATAATCCCAATATCGATAAATAACAGGGTAATAAAACCAACAGTATCGGACAATAATGCCACACCACCCGGCACTAATAAACTACGAAATGCCGACGCCGAAGCCGCTTTTGTCGTTTGCCCGTCGAGCACTCGACGCCGTACAGCGTTAATGATCTGCACCCCGTGGCTCACACCGATGGCGAAGACTAAAAACGGTACCAGAATCGACATAGGATCAAGACCGAAACCTATCACAGTCAATAAACCAAGCTGCCAGACCACAGCCGTTAAACTGCAGACCAGTGGCAGCATGGTCAAGATGATTGATTTAGAAAAGAGGTAAACCATGATGGCGGTGACCAAAATCGCGATCACGAAGAACAGCAATACACCCTTAGCACCATCAGCCACATCCCCCGCCATTTTGGCGAAACCTATGATGTGAATTTTAACCTTATCGGTTTCGAACTTGCCCCTAAGCTCTTTTTCTAATTGTGCAGCAAAAGCAATGGTATCAAGCGGTTTACCCGTCTGTGGATCAAAATCCATTAATTGAGCCGACACCATAGCCGCACTATAATCGTTGGCAATTAATCGGCCGACAATCCCTGCTTTTTCAATATTATCGCGAACCGTTTCTAACCCAGACACTGAAGTTGAAAAATCCGCTGGAATAACAGGCCCGCCAGCAAAACCATCCTCAACGACTTCAGTAAAACGAGTGGAAGGCGAAAAAATTGATTTCACCTGCGCACGGTCAACCCCTGGAATAAAAAACAGCTGATCATGCACATTTTTTAAGGTATCAAAATAGTTAGCATTAAAAATATTACCGCTGGTATCCTCAACCGCCACCATGATGCTGTTGGCACCACCAAAATCTTTTTGGTGTTTCAGGTAGGTCTGCATATAACTGTGCTGCAGTGGAATATTTTTGATAAAAGCCGCATCCATTTTGAGTTGACTGGCCTGATAGCCAAAAAACAACGTCAAAAACACAAAAATGCCGACGACCCATGCGCGATTGCGAAACAAAAATGACTCAAATCCGTTGACCAGTTTTTCTAACATCTTCTCGGCCCTGTTATTTATTGTAGTTTTAAAATTTTATGGCTTAAGAATAAACAGCCCTTGGCTGCCGGATAACCACATATTCCCTTGATTATCCTTCGCAATAGACACTAAGTTTTCCCCTTGGCGACGAGTCACGATACTGCTAGTGTCATCCTCATTTAGCTTGATCACTATCCCCGCATTTCCCACTAAATATAGCGCGTCGTCAGAAACAACCATGGCACCGTTGATTGAGGATTGCACCGGCAGTTCTATTTGATTCCATTGGCTTAAACTCACATCAGCTTTGAATATATGACCGCGAAGGCCCATCACATACACAGCATTTTTCGTTTCTACGGCGTTAAACATAGAACCATCGTAATCAAAATTGGTACGCGTAAATGTTTTACCTTGATCGCCAGAAACAGCGACTAAGCCCAGCTCGCCAACCAATAATAAACGTCCATCGGTTAAGGTTAAAATACGATTAAAGTGCGGCAATAATGAAGCGCGCGCACTCAAATAGGCCAATTGATCGCTGCCTTTTAACTCCGCCAAATAAGCCACATCTTCTTCTGCTAAGAGCTCCTCATGGAACTCCTCACGCCACTGGGCACCGCCATCGTTGGTGCGATAAAACAAACCGTAAGCACCAATGGCAATACCATTGTTTTCGTCTAAAAACACCACATCGAGGAATGGTTTTTCAATCTCGGGCGAATGCATCTGCTGCTGCCAAGTTTGGCCACCATCCTGAGTCTGTAAAATGGTTGCATCATGACCTACAGCCCAACCGCGTTTTTCATTGAGGAAAAAGACTTTGGTCAGCTGTGAACTCACGGGCGTTGCCACTTGATGCCAACTGCCGTCATATACCAGAGCATGACCACGTTCACCCACAGCCACTAAACCTGCGCCTACGTTGGCAATATCTAAAATCAAAGATGAAACAGCAAGAGGTTGAACTTGAGAAAAAATCGGATCAGAGGGCGTTGCAGATAACGTAGAAGGAAAAAAAGCGCCACCGAAACTTAATACAGCGACACACTGAAGGATGCGAAACGACATACAAACTTCCTTAAACTAATGAGGGGCGCTAAGCGCCCCTTTGTACGTGGCCTATTAACGGATACCTTCACGACGCAATGCATCGGGGGTAAAGTTAGCTTCAGTCAGTTTGGCATCGAAGTTATACATGCCACTTTGGTTGTCTAAGCCCATGGCGAGATAACGACGGGATTGCAAATCATGGAAGACTTCCAAAGTATCCCACTGTGCAGGTACTTCGTAGTAATTCAAGCCATGTGCAACGGCTACACGATACAACTGATCACGGTTGTCGTAGAGATCGGCGATTGACACTTGCCATGAATCTTCATCAAGGTACATATCGCGCACTTTATAAATGTGGCGCATACCATCTTTCAGCGTCGCCCTCACTTGCCATACGCGGTGTTTTTCCCAACGAACGTATTCAGGATTCACATGACCAGGTTTCAATATTTGGTCATATTTCAGCTTATCTGAATGCAGTTTGTAATCGTTGTACGGGATATAAATTTCTTTTTTGCCAACCAGTTCCCAGTTGTAACGCACTGGAGAGCCGTTAAACATATCGAAATCATCTGTCGTACGCAGACCATCTGACACTGTACCCGGTGTATCAAAAGCCACGTTCGGCGCTTTACGTACTCGACGTTGACCTGTGTTATAGGTCCAAGCTTGGCGGGGAAGCGCCTCTTGATCCATGGTTTCTTTAACCAATAAGGCTGTACCTGCTAAACGTGCAGGCTGAGTCACCACTTGCTTAAAGTAGAACAGCGTATTGCTGGCTTTAAGCTGATCTAAGGTAATTTCTGGACGAGAATATTCGAAGCGAATTTCCTCAGCCGTTTCGACTAAGCTATAGCTACCATCGGCTGTCGGTGCAGCTTGGCTACGGGAAGTTTCGATATCGATACCACGAAAACGCAAAATGTGGTTCCAAATGGCTTCTAAACCATTTGCAGGGATCGGGAATGGAATACCAATAGCCGCGCCAGAAATACCATTGCCCTGTGCAATCAGTTCAGCACGAGTCGCGTTAACTTTAGTCGCATCGTAAACGAACTGTGGTACAGAGGCGCTACGGCGAGTCTTATACACATTCATCTTGTAGGTATCAGGATAAAGTTCGAACAGCTTCACCTGACCCGGCGTTAAAAAATCTTTATATTGCGCTTTGTTAGCATTGGTAATAGTAAATTCAATCTTATCCTCAGGGAAAGGATCTGGGTGATGCATCCCTTTGGTATAACCCGCCACAGGCTTAGTAATACCACCATCCCACGCAGGAATAGAACCATCAGCATTACCTGCTTTTTCAGCACCTAAAGGGGTAAGTTCATTGCCAAGTTTTGCCGCATCAGCTTCTGATATCTTAGCCATAGCGACTGGCGCTGCGAACGCCAGCATGACTGCACTCGCCAATATCGTCAGTTTCTTCATTGTTTGAGTCCTTTTAGATCGAATACTTGATATTGAATGAAACATAATCACGATCTGCCATCGCATTCGTCGTACCGACACCGCCAAAGAAATTGTTATAGGAGATATCTGCACCCCAACGGTTTTGATAGTCGAAGTTAACGCCTAGCGCGACAGACTTACGTCCTTCCGTGAACAGGAACATAGGATCAGGTGTAATACCATCAACGTCATGGGAGAAAATCACCCGTGGAGACATATTGACCCCAGCAAATACGTTGTTGAAATCCGCCTTTCCAACTAAACGGTATCCCCAAGCAAAGTCGGTTGGGAACGGGTTCGTTTCAGGACCATTATGCAAAGCTTGAATGATGCCGGGCATATCTGGGTTGCCGCCAGAACGTGACGTACCTGGGCCATTGAGACGTAGCTCATCAAAACCTGGCATATCATGGATCCACACGCCACCCACTTCGGCCAACATAGTCAAGTTATCTAAGCCTAACGTTGGACCAAATAAATGGGTGAAAGTCATCTGCGCCTGAGTGGTATCAAGACGGATAAAGCCATCCACGGTTTCACCCGGCTTAACATCTTTAATCTGTGAAATACCATCGAGATCTGGACGAAGACCAGCGTTAGCTAACTGCTGTGGCATACCGGCAAACAACAATTCTACGTCATCGATTTGCAGTGGTTCATCCTGACGATGGGCAATTTCAGCCGCGACAGAGGTATCACCAACCAAGGTATTGAAACTGAAACCGTAAAGCTTGATATCTTCTGGATAAACGATTTGCGCCTTAGAGAAACTCTTCAAATTGAGCAGCAATTCACGATCAATGTTACCCGAGTTTTGACCTATGGTCGCCAGATCAGATAAAAGTGCACCCGTGCTAAAATCGGCGGCTGTACCACTGATAAGAGGACGACGGCTATGGTAATTCATGAAATAAAAACCAAATTCGGTTTCACCCAGTGAAGGCGCGTAATAACCCAGCTTAATACCATATTGGCCATCATTGCTTGGCTCTGCCTCATCCTGCACTAGCGTCACTTTTGTTGGGTAAGCTAAGGCCATAGAAACCAATTGCTGTGTCGGAATAGATTGGCCGCTGGCAATCATGCCCGCTAAACGCTCGTATTCTTGCATCACAAAGTCTAAATTGATGTCAGGGTTAGCATTAAACCCAAGCTGAGCGTTTTGAGCGTAACCACCGAAACCCGCAAAATCGTTAGTCGCAAAAATAGAACCCGGTGTTGGTACCCAAATAGGTTGCCAATCATATTGATAGAATGCTTCTACCGTTAATGAATCCGTCAAACCAAGGGAAGCCCACACCATACCTTGAGGTCTGAACGCTTCTTTTAGTTCAGCGCCTGGCGCATTAAGTATGTTCAAGTCAACGGCGTTGATTTCACTGATCCCATGGGCAATCAGTGTACTTTCACCCCATGACACCACTTGATTACCTACACGAATAGATAATGGATTAGCGCCATCGTTGAGGTCAAAGTTGCCATACACAAACGCATCGAGTAAGCGAATATCTTTACATTGAACTTCTGAAGCACGGTTATCTTCGCAAGGGTCAAACTCTTTGCCCGTTATCGGATCATTAAAATCATAATTACCGTCATTGAGTTTACGATCATAGAAATACATACCACGGGCGAATAAACCGTAGTTTTTGTATTTCAATGACAATTCATGCAAACCTTTAACGATTTCGGACGTAGTATCGCCTTGAGAATAAAGTAAATTACTTAAGTCATTGTTACTGGAATACGATCCGGGCTGGGCCCAAATCTCAGCAGAAGTGTATTTAGTATTGCCAAATGCGCTGTAATTAGACCAATCGAATTGGGGTTGATTAACCTTACCAATTTGACCTTCCCAATCGCGCTCCCCTACACGCCAGCTCGCACCAGCAGTCCAAGTTGAGTCAAATGTGCCCTCAACCTCTCCCCAATTAAAAGATACTGCATTAACGCTTGGGATCATTAACAAACTCAATGCCGACGCCACCCCCAAAGCAAGCGCCGATTTGTTAAAACTATTTTTAACAATTTTCATTTTAGCTCTCCGTACCCTGCTGGATTCTTTGTTTTAGGAATTACAACCAACATCTTGTTAGCTAACAGGTAACATCATTGTTACAGCAATTAATCCCCTTGAGCAAGGCGCAGTTAGAGAAAATTTTCTAAAGAATTAAGCATGTAGGTACATTTGTACCCTTAACTAAAAAGGAGAGATTTAAATTAGCGAAAAGCGGAATAGGAATGAAACATAAAAACACATTAAAAAATCATATAATTCATTAACATATTTAAAAATAAAATATCACAAAGCGAGCTTAGTAATCAGCCGACCGTTTAAAGTAATTGCTCTAAGTAAAGATAAACAAATTAAGACTAAACTCGATTTAATGAAACAAATTGTCCCTTGTCATCTAAAACCAATTTGAAATAGCCTTGAATGCCATTTTCGGTTAAAAAACGCCTAAAATGACGGCCATTAATCCACAAAATCCGCCCTTGAGTTTCACGAACCTCGACTTTATCGGCAAGCCCTTGATAATAAGGTAAGAAATCTCGATAGCTGATCGATAGTTTGAAATACAGTTCCATAATATCAGGGCAGCACAGACTGCTGCCCTCCTCCTACAAACTGCTATTTTGCCAATGCTTTAGAGACTTTTTCGTACATATCCTTAGATAAGTCAGGCAAAGCCAAAAGTTGCCCTAAACAGGCTTTTATCAAAGTTTGGCGGCCTAAGTCGAATTTATGATACTGGATCAATGGCGTCACCATACGGGCCGCAACCTGCGGATTGAGCTTATTAAGGGTCATTAAGCATTCGGTTAAGAAAGCATAACCCTTACCGTCTCTACGGTGGAATTGATAAATATTACCGGCAGCAAAACTGCCCACTAAAGCACGCACTCGGTTTGGATTGCTCATACTAAAACACTTGTGTTGCTGCAACTGACGCAAACACTCAATCACATCATCTGCATCACGGGTCGCTTGCAACATAAACCATTTATCCATCACTAATGGCGTATCCTGCCAACGTAGCTCAAATGTCGTCATCAGTTCATCACGACAAGGTAAATTCCCAACATTGGCTGCCGTCAACGCACCAAGAGAATCCGTCATATTACTGGCGTTATCGAACTGAGAAATCACTAACCCCTCGGCCTCATCCGACACCCGAGCTAACCAAGTTAAACACTGATTTTTAAGGGCTCTTGCCTGCGTACTCTCTACTGCGACTAAAGAACGATATAGCGCAATCAATTCATCTTCACTATGTGAAGCGAGCTCTATTAATACAAATTCACGTGCTAAAGCTAACGCATCTAGATCAACACTCTCTGTTTGCTCAATCAAAGCCGAAGCCGTAGGTATCGCTAATATTTCGGCGATCAATGCCGGATCAAGCTCAGTGTCTAACAACACACCTTTAAAACTATCGCGCACACGGGGATCGAGAGCCATAGCTTGTTGCTGTTGTAAACTCGCCACATTTTGCCAAATAGCTTGGCTCACTAAGGTCACAGAAGCTTCCCAACGCGCCACTTCGCTGCTAGCAAAACGCATCAAGTGAACGAGTTGATCCACATTGAATCGATATTGTAATTTGACGGGCGCGGAAAAGTTTTGCAGTAACGAAGCGACAGGTTTATGAGTGAGTCCATCAAAGCTAAACACTTGTTCAGTTTGAGTAAAATTGAGGATTTCATTCACTAAAGAATGGCCCTTCGCATCTAAGAGCTCTAAGCTAAACGGAATATGCAGCGGTGATGCACAGTTCGCTAGACTTTGTTTAAGGGTCAATTGATAAACGCCCGTTTGCGCATCAAAGCTGTCCATCGCAGTCACAATCGGCGTACCAGCTTGGCTATACCATAAACGGAACTGGGTTAAATCCACTCCGCTGGCATCTTCCATTGCCGCCACAAAATCATCACAGGTGACAGCTTGGCCGTCGTGGCGTTTAAAATACAGTTTCATTCCCGCCTGAAACTTTTCTTCGCCGAGCAAAGTGTGCATCATGCGGATGACTTCAGCGCCCTTGTTATACACAGTCACAGTGTAGAAATTATTCATCTCAATGACAGATTCTGGACGAATAGGATGGGACATAGGGCCAGAATCTTCTGCAAATTGCTGATTCTTGATCACTTTAATTGCATGAATTCGATTCACAGCGCGTGAACCTAAATCAGAGCTAAATTCTTGATCGCGAAAAACCGTTAAGCCTTCTTTCAAACTTAACTGGAACCAATCGCGGCACGTTACGCGGTTTCCTGTCCAATTATGGAAATACTCATGGCCTACAACCGATTCAATGCCGTGATAATCCTCGTCGGTGGCCGTTAAGGTATCTGCGAGCACATATTTAGTGTTAAAGATATTTAAGCCTTTGTTTTCCATCGCACCCATATTGAAAAAGTCGACGGCCACTATCATGTAAATATCTAAATCATACTCAAGATCAAAACGGCTCTCATCCCATGCCATGGATTTCTTAAGTGATGCCATCGCATGGTGTGCTTTATGTAAATTACCTTTATCAACGAACACTTGCAGGATCACTTTACGGCGACTGCGAGTAATGAACTCATCTTGCAATAGATCAAAATCGCCAGCGACTAAGGCAAATAAATACGCTGGTTTTGGAAATGGATCTTGCCAGCAAACATAATGGCGTCCGCCATCTAACTCACCTTGATCAATCAAATTACCGTTACTCAGTAAAAACGGGAATGCGGCTCTATCGGCTTCGATACGAACAGTGTATTTAGCTAATACATCAGGGCGGTCAAGGAAATAAGTGATACGTCGAAAGCCCTCTGCCTCGCATTGCGTGCAGTAGGCACCATCGGACATATAGAGCCCTTCAAGGCTCGAATTAGCTTCAGGATCGAGCTTAGTGATAATGTTCAGCTCAAACTCATCAAGCTCAGTTTCTAGAACTAATTGACCTGCACTAACATGGTAAGGCACAGCATCACCATTAACAGTCAGCGAAACAACGGTCAAATCTTCGCCATCCAACACTAAGGCTTGTGCATGTTTTGAAGTGCGTTTTATACGACTGATCGCCTGCACTTGGGTTTCATTGCCTGCCAAATTAAAAGCTAAATCGATAGTCTCTATCGTAAAAAGTGGCGCTTGATAATCTTTTAAGTATTTTGCTTGAGCTTGTGTCATTTCGATCCCTTTAACGCTGATCTAAATAAGAAAAAACGCGCCATAAGCGCGTTTTGATATCGGATAAATCGACTCGACTAGCGCCTACTTAGCACTAGTTTTAGCCATTTTTTGCACATCAGCCATATCTAAGGTGATATAAGCGGTTTCGTCTAAAAATGCATCTGGCAATTCAGCGTCGTCTTTAATGTCTTCCATTGATTTAACCGGTGCTAAACCATTGGCGACTCGGCGCTCGTTCGTTCTATCGAGGACTTTCTTCTCATCGGCTTCGCGGGAGGCAATGCGCTCACTTTCAACCAGAGAAACTGTCTTCTCTTTGTGGTGCTTTTTAAAGTCGGCAATATCTTGATTGATATAAGCAAACTCTACGCTGCTTTTGATGCGGTTAAGGTGCTTGGCCTCAAGGCTAGTCACTAACTCAGGCGTCACATCATTGAGCGTGCCATATTGCGCCATTGGCACTTTATCCCAAGGCAATGCATTTTTCTCTTCAGCTTCGCCGTACTCGCCCGGCTCCAACGCACTTGGGTAAGCAATGTTGGGGGTCACACCTTTAATCTGTGTACTACCACCATTAATACGGTAGAACTTTTGAATCGTATACTGCACATGGCCAATTGGCTTCTCATACATGTCGTAGATACGGCCTAGGCTCTTATGCTGCTGTACTGTACCTTTCCCAAAACTCGACTCACCGACGATCAGTGCACGGTCATAATCTTGCAATGCGGCAGCAAAAATTTCAGAGGCTGAAGCACTGTAACGGTCAACCATCACAGTCAATGGTCCAGCGTAACTGGTTTTACCGTCGTTATCACGATGCGCAGACACTCGTCCATCGGCATCACGAATTTGTACTACAGGGCCCATATCGATAAAAAGTCCCGTCAGTAGCACGGCTTCCGTTAATGCACCACCACCGTTACCTCTAAGGTCGATGACTATGCCTTCTACTTTGGCGTCGTTTAACTTCACGAGCTCTTTTTCAACGTCCTGCGACAAATTCATATAAAAACCAGGAATTTGGATCACACCGACTTTGCGATTAGCATACTCACCGTCTTTAGGTTCAATCACCTTAGAGGTTGCAGCTCTGTCTTCAAGACGAATTTTGTCGCGAACTAAGGTAACGTCGAATGGCTTCGCATTGGAACCGCCTTTCTTCGGTAAAATTTGCAGAACAACTTTACTGCCCTTAGGACCTTTAATCAGGTCGACCACGTCGTCTAAACGCCAGCCAATCACATCAACAATCTCGCCGCCTTCTTGACCGACACCGACAATCTTGTCTTCCGGCGACAGTTTTTCACTGCCCGCAGCAGGACCGCCAGTAATTAAACTTTTAATGACAGTGTAATCGTCTTCGAGTTGCAGTTGAGCACCAATACCTTCAAGGCTCAAGTTCATTTCCATTTGGAAACGTTCAGCATTGCGTGGTGAAAGGTAACTTGTATGTGGCTCAATGCTACGCGAGAAGGCATTCATCACGCCTTGGAACACGTCTTCACTGTTAGTTTGAATCAACCGTTTAATCGCGTTGTTGTAACGCTTTTGGAGGATATCAACAATCTCAGGCCATTTCTTACCTGTGAGTTTAAGATTTAGTGCATCGTATTTAACACGTTGACGCCATAACTCATTAATTTCTGTCTGGTCTTTTGGCCATGCGGCCTCATCGCGGTCGTACTCATAGGCATCACCGGGCGCAGAAAAATCCATCTCTTTATCTAATAGAGATAAAGCATAGACAAAGCCTTCATAGCGGCGCTTTTGGACGATATCAAACATTTTATAGGCAGGCTCAAGTTCACCAGAACTGAGCATGTCATCGAATTGGGTAGCATAAGGTTTAAAACTATCGACATCCGCTTGGGTTAACACATTGCGGCGATAGTCTAACTGCTGTAGATAACGATCGAAAATTTGCGCAGAAAAGGCGTCATCAAGATTGAATCTATGATAGTGCGAACGAGTGTATAAGTCCGTTACCCTTTTGCTCGCAACCTTATGTTGCGCTTCCTGCTTGAGAGTGGGTAACTCGCTGATTTGAATCGTGGGTGGTACGGCCCAAGCCGAAAATCCGACAAAAACAGTGGCGATCGAGGTAGCCAAAGTGAGTTTTCGCATCAACAAGTTACTCCGTTTTAATAAATGATTACAGCAGGATATGTTCTGCTCTAACTTTAATCGTTAGGCCACTATCAAGCTGAACATGAATATCTTCCTTGTTAATGTCAGTAATCACACCGGCTACGGGTGTCATACCTAATTTAACATTGACGCGTTGTTTTTTCGTTAAATCAGTCAATTGTGCTTGAACATAATTGACGACTGGCGCTGCAGCTTTTGGCGCAGGCTTAGCAGGACGCTCAGTTTTAGGACGCTGAGGAACAGCCACCTTTTTAGGTGCTTTCTTCGCCGCGGGCTTAGGTGCAAGTGCTGCACGTTTCGCTTTGGCCTTATCCTGACTCTCTTTCAACATGGCTTGAGCATGATCAATGTGCTCTTGCTCTAACTCGCCGCAAGGTTCGCCATCCAGGTTTACGCGTTGTGCGCCCGCTTTAACGCACTTTAAATAGCGCCAGCTGCTGGTGTAACGTCTCAAGGCAACTCTGAGCTGAGTTTTACTGACTTTAGAATCATCAGCCAACCTTTCAGCCAAATCTTGAAACAATCCGATTTTTAATGGCTTAGTTTCACCTTCAGCAATAAAGCACAAAGGAAATGTTTCATACAAATACGCCAAAATTGCATTGGTGTCGGTCAACTTTTCTGTTGATTCCATCATTACTTCCACAGTCAAAAAGGGACATCGATTCGAGGTGATATATATCAGCTTCTTACATGTCGTTTATCTTCGTTAAACTCAATATTGAGTCAACGTACAAATTAGCATCCTAGCCGCGTTTACTAAAGTTAAAAAATATACCTTAACAAATTTTGACAGCTCAAAACACTAAGCTTATTCATTGCATGCCAATCAAACCAGCTTAATGCGTGCAGGCGCATATTATAAGGCGCACGCCACCGATTGCGACTATGAATTATGCGTTATTGTACGCAAATTAATCAAATAGGCAGTTTTCAAAACTTTTAACCAGTAATTCCAGCCCCTTTTGGTCTTCTTCATCGAAACGATCGAAGATAGGACTGTCAATATCGAGCACGGCAACCACGTTACCTTGCGCACGAACTGGCACAACGATTTCAGAATTACTGGCAGAATCACAGGCAATATGACCATCAAATTGATGGACATCAGCCACTCGCTGAGTTTGATTAGTGAATGCTGCAGTACCACACACACCTTTTCCTAACGGAATGCGTGTACAAGCCACTTTACCTTGAAACGGGCCTAATACTAGTTGTTCGCCACGCATAACGTAGAATCCCACCCAGTTCAGCTCAGTTAAATTATCATTGAGCAAGGCTGAAAAATTCGCCATCGCCGCAACAAGGTCGTCTTCCCCTTCCAACAAGGCCAAGGCTTGACGGTTAAGTGACTCATAAAATTTCGATTTCATTACATTTCCTAACAATTTTATTCTGCTGCTTCGGTCTTTTTAGCCGCTTTTTTCGCTGCAGGCGGATTCATTGGCGTACTATTAACCTGAACGGCGCCTTTAAGCAAGTTCGTCAGCTCATCTTTATTGTTAGCAAAATAGAATGCGAGCTTTTCGCCCACACTTTCATCTATACCCAAATCAGCTTTTTGAATGAAGGGGATAAGGTTATCGGCGATATCGAGCATCTTATCGTAGGCATCAGCCTCCTTCTTAGATGTGAATGTCATCTTTTCAACCCCTTCTCTGACCACGACAAACTGTGTTATTACTGCCATGACTGCCCTCGCACTGTTTTTATATACAGTAACTAGAGTGACATAGATTGAACTTGTGATGCAAGTGTTCTGATTAATCTGATATTATTAGCGTACTTTCGTTGCCAAGATTATAAAAGCGCTAGACGTGGCTGAACAGCTAACTAGCACGACACTTTGCACCGTTCTCGCTGTTATTACTCCTATTAGGCTAATATATATTTTTATATGCATGAAAACGCAGCAGAAAATTCAGTAACCCTATGCCGCTCCTGCGATTTAGCAGTCCGCAAACGTGCCTTGCCTAGCGGCGTTAGAGCAATCTGTCCTCGTTGCAGCACTGCACTTTATGACACGCCATACTGCTCTGTGAATGGTATGTTAGCCCTATGTATTTCTGCATTAGTGTTTTATTTCCCAGCCAATTTTTTACCCGTACTCGAGATCCACTTTTTCGGCAGTATTCGTACTACCACGGTTTTCCAAGGGGCATTTGCAGTATTTGACCAAGGCTATTGGGTTGTAGGTGTCGCCGTACTTGCCGCCGCGGTGATAGGCCCTGGCTTATTACTGTTATCGATATTGACACAGATTTTAATTGTGAAATGGGGATTGAGTAGCCTTTTTTGGCGTAACTCATTGAAGCAGTTATTAAAATTTCATGGTATCTTATCGCAGCTCACTATGCTGGAAATTTATGTGATCAGCTTCTTAGTTTCATCATTTCAGCTATCTGATTTTTCGGACATTTATTTTGGTATGGGCACATTTTGCTTCACTATGCTGTTTCTCGTGACCTTGTTTCTACAAAGAGAATACGACTTAGAACATATGTGGACGTTATTGGAAGGTCATAGCTGATATGAAACAACAAGGTAAAGATATCGGCCTATGTCTCTGTAAAGTGTGTCGCCAACTCAACAGCAGTGAACTCACGCACTGTCAGCGCTGTGAAACTGAGTTGCACGTCAGAGACTATTCCAGCCTGCAAAAAAGTTGGGCTTTGTTGATTACCGCTGCCATCTTGCTGGTGCCAGCCAACATTTACCCTATCACTATGCTGACCAACCAAGGCCAAGTGCGGCACGACACGATTTTTTCGGGCATTTTGCATTTAGTGCATTCAGATATGCTGCCTATTGCCATCATAGTGTTTACCGCCAGTATTTTAGTACCATGGATTAAAATCATCGGCTTATCCATTTATCTGTGTGCGATCAGCTTTGACATTCCGATTTCAAAAAAGAAATTGATGGTGGGTTTTCACATCATCGAATGGATTGGCCGCTGGTCAATGCTCGATTTATTTGTCATCTCAATCACAGTGGCATTAGTGAACATGGGACAATTACTCGACGCGAAACCCGCGCCTGCGGCTACCGCATTTGCCTTGGTTATTCTGTTAACTCAGTTAGCCGCAAAAGTTTTAGACACTCGTTTACTCTGGGATCGATTGGAACCTCAAGATGACACAAATTGAATCGCCGAAAGTTGTAAAGAAAAAGCTCTTTTCGCCCATTTGGCTGCTTCCTATTGTCGCGTTGGCATTAGGTGCTTGGCTGGGCATTAAGAGCATTAAAGAATCGGGGGTTGAAATTCAAATTCACTTTCCGAGCGCCACTGGGATTGATGTGGGTAAAACCTTAGTCAAATACCAAGGTTTGACTGTCGGTAAAGTGAAAGACATTGGCATAGATGAAGATCTCAAAGGTGTGAACGTCAAGGTCATGATGGACTACCGCGCTAAGCCTTTCTTGAATAAAGAAACCCTCTTCTGGCTTGTCACACCTAAAGCAAGTATTACAGGTGTTGAAGGCTTAGATGCGCTGTTTTCCGGTAACTACATTGCTATTCAACCCGGTAAAGGCAATGCATCAACCTTCTTCGAGGCAGAACGCCAACCGCCGCCGATGCAAATCGGCTCAGAAGGTGTGATGGTCGAATTGACCTCCGATAAACTGGGTTCGCTCGATGTTGGCTCGCCAATATTTTTTCGCCAAATCCCCGTGGGTAGCGTGGTCAGCTATCGTTTAGATGGCAATCAAAGAGTCATTATCAGCGCTTTCATTCAAGAGCAATACGCGCGGTTAGTGAAGAAAAATTCTCACTTTTGGAATGTTTCTGGCGTCAAAATTGATGCTTCACTAACTGGGGTTAAAGTCAGTTCAGAGAGTTTGGCGTCCATTCTGGCTGGCGGCGTGAGTTTCAGCTCTGACGATAAAGCAGACATAGCTAAAAACGGTGACGTTTTTTCGCTTTATGATTCAGAAACCACCGCCCTTGGCGGCATAGAAATAAGCTTGACCATGGCTGACGCTAACGGTGTCGACAAAGGCACTCGTATCGTTTATCGCGGCATCAATATTGGCAGTATTTTAAGTAAACAACTCACGTCCAATGGTGTTACAGCCGTGGCTAAGTTTGAACCTCGATACGGTTCACTGTTAACTAACGACGGCGTGTTTTGGCTTGAAGGTGCTGATATTTCCCTCTCAGGCATTAAGAATCCAGAACGCTTACTGACAGGTAGCGTGATCAACTTCCTGCCAGGCATCAACACCAAAAGCGCGGTACCAAGCAGCTTTGCCTTACAAGCCAAAGCGCCTGATTTACTGCAATCGAAGAAGCGTTTCTTGACCTTAACCTCAGCCGAAAACATGGGCATTTCAGCGGGCGCTCAAGTTCGCTTCAAGCAAATCCCCATTGGTTCCGTGCTTGCAGTTAAGTTAACCAAAGATTTATCGGCGGTGGAATACCAACTCGAGCTACAACCTGAGTTTGCCAGTCTAATACGCAGCGACAGCTATTTTGTGCCTGAGTCGGCATTAACGGTAAACGCATCGTTAGACGGGGTCTCAGTCAAAGCAAGGGATTTTACAACGCTCACTCAAGGTGCAGTTAGCTTGATCCAAGGTCACAGCGACACACCTTTAGCTGCTAACAGCGCTCTGACCCTCTTTAGCTCTGTGGATGCCGCGACAGCTTTTTATGATCGTCAGCAGCAAGTGCATTTAACATTAATCAGTCAAGATGGCGCCGATGTCAGCCAAGGCTCACCGATTTATTATAAAAAAATGCAAATTGGCACAGTTGACTCAGTGAACTGGCAAAGCAAAACCGAAGACTTTGCTATCAAGCTCGCTATCGACAAACAGTTTCAACCCTTGCTGAAAAAGCCAAAAGTATTCTGGCGTAACAGCGCCGTGGATATCAGTGCCAGTCTTGCCGGTATTGATGTCGCCGTTGCCCCGCTACAAGGGGCATTAAAGGGCAGCATCAGTCTGGGACTGCTTGATAGCAATGACAAAGCCAGCAATGCAGCTAACTTAAAACTCTATGAAAGCAAGCAGTTGGCATTAAGTCAGGCGCAGGCAATTCGCCTCACATTACCCGCCTCCAGCAAGCTTACGGCCAAGGCAGCGATTCGTTATCAAGGTCATCAAGTGGGTGAAGTGTCGCAGGTAAAGCTCAATGCGGATCTTAATACACTCACAGCTAGCGCATATCTCTACGGGGAATATGCCGAACATTTCAGCCGCAGTGACTGTGAATATCATTTAGTGGATGCACAAATTTCTCTGGCGGGGATCAAAGCGCCAGAAACGCTGATCACAGGTCCTTACATAGGAGTCTTACCGGGTAAGAGCAGTCAGAAAGCGACCCAGTTTGTTGCCAACCTCGCCGCTAGCAGTTATGCCAACGTTGCCGAAGATGCGCTGAAATTCATTCTAGAAGATACTAGCTTAGGCTCAATGAAAGTCGGCACACCTATCTTCTTCCGAGGGATTAAAGTCGGTCAAATCGACGGTTATAGCCTATCGACACAGGGGAATAGTGTATTGATGCAGGCCCATATCGAGGCACAGTACAGTCACTTAGTGAATCAAAGCAGTCAATTCTGGGATGCCTCAGGGATTAAAGTCGATGTCGGCCTCTTTTCAGGTGCCCAAATCGAAGCGGGCTCGCTGGAAACCTTACTCGCTGGCGGCATCAATGTGGCGACTAAGGACACGACTCAAGGGGATAATCGTTTAGCAGCAGGAACAGTATTAAGATTGCAACACAAAGCCGAAAACGAATGGCAGCAATGGGCACCAGAACAGTAATTATTTTCATCAAAATACTTACACCAACGCACTAATATTAAAGCTCTTACAAATAAATCAGGCGCATAATGCGCCTGATTTATTTTTAGCTTCTCGCAATGTTATTGACACATTCTAGGTCGCGAGCCCACTTATCCATAAAACCAATAACAAACAGCAATCGCGACGCTGATCCCCGCAAAGTCCGCAGTTAAACCGCAAGCCAAGGCGTGGCGTCCATGGCGAATACCCACAGATCCAAAATACACGGCGAGTACGTAGAAGGTTGTTTCAGTGCTACCCTGAAAAATCGCCGCTAATCGGCCCGCAAAAGAATCGACGCCGTGATGATCCATTGTCTCGAGCATCATGGCTCTAGCACCTGAGCCGCTAAAAGGTTTCATCAGCGCGGTCGGCATAGCATCGACAAAACGCGTATCGAAACCCAATATCCGCACACCAGTGGCAATCAAGTGCAACAGATAATCCAAGGCGCCGGATGCACGCAGTAAACCAATCGCTAATAACATAGCAAGCAAATAAGGGATCAACTGGATAGATTGAGCAAAACCCGCCTTCGCCCCTTCAATAAACTCATCATAAACCGCCACCTTGCGAATGCCCGCAACAATCACGAAGGTAAATACCAATAACAGCAAGATACCATTGCCCATTGCCGTCGACACTGTGCCAATGGCATCAGCACTTAAAGTCATCAGATAAAAACCACTCGCCACTAACCCTGAGAGCATCAAGGCGCCATAACCGAGCACCACTGAGTTTAATAATGAAATTCGCTGCACTAACGCCACAACAAGCAAGCCCGCCAATGTCGATGCCGAAGTAGCCAGTAAAATCGGCAAGAAAATATCCGCAGGCGCAGCGGCACCTTGCTGGGCACGGTAAAGGAATACCGTCACAGGCACTAAGGTCACAGAGGAAGTATTGAGTACTAAAAATAAGATTTGCGCATTGGTCGCCACGGTTTTTAGCGGATTTAAACTCTGCAAATCATGCATCGCCTTTAAACCAAGTGGGGTGGCGGCATTATCTAACCCAAAGATATTCGCTGTTAAATTCATCGTGATACTGCCAAAGGCGGGATGCCCCTTGGGCACTTCAGGCATCAAACGGCGCAGTAATGGCTCAAACACAAAGGCAATAGCGCCGACAACGCCTGCCTTTTCTCCTACCTGCATCAATCCCATCCACAGAGAAAGCACGCCAATCAGCCCAAGGGAAATTTCAGCGGCAAGCTTAGCGCTAGCAAATAATGCGGCGACCGAAGCCGATAATACTTCTATATGTCCATTGAATAACTGCACTGCTATTGCAAGCAATGCCGTGATAAAAAAAGCCAACCACACACGATTCAGCACGCTAATCCCCTTATTTTTATTTGTTTTTATTCTATTAGCTCATGGCTACTGAGTGCTAGCTTTATGGCGACTCATTCCAATATCGCTCAAATCATCAGAGCATAAACATTAAATCACAATAGCAGCCTTGGCGGCTCGGGAGAAAATCTCAGACCCAATAAGGGATTATGATATACTCGCACCAGTTGATACACAGTCTATTTTCCTATGGTTCAATGAAATCAATGGTCCAATTAAATCAAAATTTTATCGATACAATCACCCAAGAACTCCCCGCCCATTTATCCATGGACGAGTTTATTGCCGCCTGCGACAGGCCGCTTAGACGTTCAATTCGGGTCAATACCTTAAAAATCAGCAGTGACGACTTTAAGACCTTGATGCAACCTAAGGGCTGGACGTTCGATCCTATTCCTTGGTGTGAAGACGGATTTTGGATCAGTTACGATGAAGAAGAACAACTCGGCAATGCCTTAGAGCACATCCAAGGCTTATTCTACATTCAAGAAGCCAGCTCTATGTTGCCGCCGACCGCACTTTTTACACCGAATGCACATTGGCAGTGCGTACTTGATCTCGCCTCCGCGCCGGGTTCAAAAACCACGCAAATGGCCGCATTGATGCGAAACCAAGGCTTATTGGTGGCTAATGAGTATTCGGCGAGCCGCGTGAAAGTATTGCACGCCAATGTGCTGCGCATGGGCGCGAGCCACTGCGCCCTCACCCATTTCGATGGCCGTGTATTTGGCGAATACCTGTACGAAAGTTTTGATGCCGTGCTTATCGATGCGCCCTGTGGCGGTGAAGGCACAGTGCGTAAAGACGCCGATGCTCTAAAACACTGGAGCCTAGACGATGTGCTGGCGATTAGCGAAACCCAAAAAGCCTTAATCGAATCGGCGTTTCTCGCCCTGAAACCCGGTGGCAGTTTGGTCTACTCAACCTGCACCTTAAACCGCCTCGAAAACCAAGGCGTGTGCGAGTATTTAAAACAAGTCTACGGCGATGCGGTGCAATTTGAATCCTTAAGCGATTTATTTGATGGTGCAGATCGAGCTACAACGCCCGAAGGCTTCTTACATGTCTGGCCACAGATTTACGACAGTGAAGGTTTCTTTGTCGCTAAATTGACAAAAACCGCCTCAGTGCCGCGTTTACAACCAGAGCCTAAACTACAGAAAAACTTTCCCTTCACGCCCGCATCAGCAAAACAAGCCCAAGGGATCAAAGACTATTTTCAGCAGGATTTAGGCATCAGCTTACCGGACGAACTCATCATGGTTCGCGATGATGAATTCTGGCTATTTCCGCATGAATTCAACGCTTTTATCGGCCGTATGCGCTTTCAGCGTATTGGCATTAAACTCGCCGATAACAGTAAACACGGCTTTAAAGTCCGCCATGAAGCGATTATTGCATTAGCAGGAAAACAACTCAGCCCAACCTCAAAAACAGTCGATGTGAGCGATGTTGAAGCGAAAGAGTATTTGATGGGGCGAGATATTGCCCTAAACACCGCAGTGAAAGCTCAAGGTGAAGTGATCGTCTGTTATGGCGGTGCACCATTAGGCATGGCAAAACATTTAGGCAATAAGTTAAAAAACAACCTACCCAGAGACTTAGTGAAAGATAAAGTGTTACTGCTACCAGAACAGACAAAATCGTTATAATTTCGCTGTTTTTTAGCGATAAATAACCTAAAAAAGGGGAAAGTGAGCGCGACTATAAGACAAAAGCTCGACTACACTGAGTCTATTGTAAAGCGCACTGCATGGCGCTTTCACCTGTAGCGCACGGCTCTTCAATGAGCCATTCCCCTAGGCCCAAACAGCTTTAATCGTTTTGGGCCTTTTTTTATGCCTGTACGCTAACAATCACGCAATCGCATAAAATGGGTCAAAGCACTTGCGGCTAACGGCCAACTAAACGCGCTGCATCTTTGAATAAATTAAAGAAGTTATTGCTGGTGTATTCAGCAAGATCTTCATAACGCTCACCTCTAAGCTCTGCCACAAACTCAGCCACATCGCGCACATAGGCAGGCTGATTCTCTTGTCCACGGTGTGGGATCGGCGCCAAATAAGGCGAATCAGTTTCAACTAGCAGACGATCCTGAGGCACTTTGCGAATAACGGTTCGCAGATCACCCGCATTTTTAAAAGTGACTATGCCTGAAACCGAAATATAAAAGCCGAGATCAATCGCCGCTTTCGCCATCTCCCAGTTCTCGGTAAAGCAATGCAGCACGCCTCCGACGTTATCCGCGTTACCCTGCTTAAGCATATTGATCGTATCTTCACGTGCATCACGGGTATGGACAATTAAAGGTTTATTCACTTCGACAGCAAGGGCAATCTGCTGCTCAAAACATTGCTGTTGCAACAGCTTAGTGTCGTCGGCATAAAAATAATCTAGACCAGTTTCACCAATCGCGACCACTTTAGGATCGGTGGCAAAGCGACGAATTTGCTCAACATCGAGGCCTTCTTTAACGTCTAATGGATGCACACCCGATGACAAAAATACCTGTTCGAAGGCTGCAACTTTATCTCGCATCGATTCAAATCCTTGCTGGCGTACATTCACGCACAACATATAGTCCACGCCACGGGCTTTAGCATTAGCAAGAATCTGTTCTAAGGTTTGTTGATCAGGCGCCGCTTTGAGGCGATCGAGATGGCAGTGTGAATCAATAAGCACAAGGATTTCCAAGCAGAGTAACAAAGGACGACAAGGATACCCAGCCAAGAGATCGAGGTCAAATTCAACAGAATTAAATAGCCAGTTTAGGCAGTGAGCAGACGTTTAAACCAGAGCAATAATGCAGGCTAACCTACATAGTACAGGTTAAATCGCCAGAGGCGAGTTCGCGAGACAGTAACTTTTCGATATGGTGTTTATGGCTATCTGGCTCAGAAATAATTTTAATGCCAATCCCCACAGGGCGGCCACCCGACGCTCCTAAGGGATTAATCCACACCACAACACCACGAAATTCATTAGTGAGAGTTGCGCCGGGTAAACGATACGCAATCGTCAGCGGTTGGCCAAGATAATGACTTTCACTGGTCGCAATAAATAATCCTGCCGGCTTAATAAAAGGCATATAGGCACGATATAACTGATGTAAGGTATCAAAATTAACGACGAGATCTACCATGGCATATTACTTATTTGTTATCTCTCTATATTCTAAGACATAACTTTGACACAGGGCCAGATAATTGATGCTCGGCATTGTGCTTAAGCTATGACACATTCCCATGATCTTAGCCGCCAAATTCCCGAGCTGCGCATGAACAAACGCATCTTGATGGCTATTTTTCAGTAAAACCTGTCGTATAAGTAGATACAAAACCTTAAGAACATCAATTATTTGTTGTTCACTTATTACTAACAAACTAGCACACAGATGACCAGACGACAAACTTTGTGCCCAATCTTTGCGAAATTGTAGCAAAGATTGATACCGACTCTGTTGGCTACCCTCAGACTGCAAGCTCTCAGCCAACTTTAACGGCCCCCCCACCACACTCAAACACCAAGTCACATCCTCTTGAATACCACATCGCTGGGCAAGCCAGTTTTTGATGACCTCTCGACTAGGAACGACAAAAGGAATGCGTTGACAACGACTGCTAACCGTCGCCATCAAACGTGCAGGCGTATCCGACTGCAAAATCAGTAAGGTATCTTTACCTGGCTCCTCAAGGGTTTTAAGGAGTGCGTTCGCGGCAGCGGAGTTAAGACGCTCGCTGTGGTGGATAATCGCTACACGCCTACCACTTTGCTGTGCGGTGGCTGTCAGACGCGTACACAGCTCACGAATTTGATCGACTTTAATTTGATTGCCATCGGCGGCGATATGATAAAAATCAGGATGATTGCCCGCATCATAGAGCTGGCAAGACTTGCAAAAACCGCACGCTCCCACAGGCGTTGGCTGCAAACACATAGCCGCGCGCGCCATAAACACACTCAGCAACTCACCGCCATAGGCTGAATCAATGCCCACGAGTTGTGCGTGAGGTATTTTTTGACACGCTAATTGAGCTAAAAATGCCTGCCTTGGCCCTTCGAGCCAAGGTAATTGCTCAGCCGTAAATCCAGACTCGGCTACCATACCATCGCCTGAAGCACGGCTAAGATATCTTTGTGCACTTCGGCCATAGTTTGGCTCGCGTCTATAACCACAATACTGTCGTCTTCGCTGGCAAGTTTGAGATATGTAGCGCGTGCTCGCTCAAAGAAATCAATCGCTTGTTGCTCAATTCTATCAAGCTCACCACGTTTAGCTGCACGGGTAAGCCCAAGCTTAGGATCTAAATCTAAGTACAAAGTAAGATCGGGTTTAAATCCCTTTAGTGTTGCAGTGCTCACCGCTTCCACTAACGGCATTAAACCTCTGCCACCACCTTGATAAGCTAATGACGATAGATTATGTCTATCACCCAATACCCATTGCCCTTGCGCAAGCGCGGGCTTTATGACATTAGCAACCAACTGAGCTCTGGCAGCATAAATGAGTAAACACTCGGCCTCATCACACAGGGGATCGTTCGCATCGGCAATCTTAACTAAATCACGGATACGTTCAGCCAATGGTGTACCGCCCGGTTCGCGGGTGCAAATCGGCGCTTTACCCGTATGTTTTTCAATAAAGTCGCGAATAAGGTTAATCGCACTCGACTTACCTGCGCCTTCTAAACCTTCAATAACGATAAATTTTGCAAAAACTGACATTGGATTTTCTTTCTCTGCATTTTTACTTTGGTGATTTTTCTGGCGTCGCTGGTTTTATCTTACGCTGATAGACGTCTACGGCGTGATTGTGTTCTTCAAGCGTGGTTGAAAACACATGGGTGCCATCGTTGCGCGATACAAAATAAAGGTAACTCACACTGGCGGGCTTAGACACGGCCATCAATGAGGCTTTACTCGGTGCAGCTATCGGCGTTGGCGGCAATCCAAAGATGCGATAAGTATTAAAAGGCGTCTCTTCGACTAAATCTTTGCGGGTGATATTGCCCTTATAGCGATCGCCCATACCGTAAATAACAGTCGGATCGGTTTGCAGACGCATACCTAGGTTAAGACGATTAACAAATACACCGGCGATTTGCTCACGCTCATGGGCTTGGCCGGTTTCCTTTTCAACTATCGATGCCAAAATCAGCATTTCATAGGGCGATTTTAACGGCAAATTTGGCGCCCGTTCCGCCCACGCTTTGGCAAGCTCCTGCTCCATCATTTTATAGCTTTGAGTCAGCATGACTTTAGCATCCGCCTCGGCGGTATAATGATAAGTGTCGGGGAAGAATTTTCCCTCAGGCAAACCAGAATCATCGCCTTGTGCCATCAATACCGCTGCAAATGCTTCTGGTGACATTTGTAAATGCGGAGCACTGGTAAGCTGTTGTTCCCATTCCACAATAGTTTTACCTTCAACTAAGGTCAAACTGAAGGTTTTTACTTTCCCAGCGATCAAATCATTGAGTAAATCAGTAATCGTTTGTGAAGGTGATATTTCATAAAGTCCCGTGCGAATTTTGGCAAGCTCAGGACGAAACTTAAGTAGCCACTTGAGTTTCCACGTATCTTGAATAACGCCGTCATCGGCAAGTTGCTGCGCCAGTTGATTTACACTGGTGCCGCGTTCAACCTTCAACTCTTTAGGCTCGCTAAGACTCAGCGGCGTTTGACTGTATTCGACAACCGTTTGATAGCCCCAAAAGGCTCCCAAACAGACTAAGGTTAGCAAGGTCAACAGAGTTGAACTGGCGATAATAATGATTTTTTTCATAGAGTGAGTGAAAGTGTCTGTCTAAGTTGCGCGGTAATCGGAGCACGGGTGAACTTGAGCGAGTCTATCGCCAGTACATCCACAATCCCTAAAACGCTGTTAGTGATAAACGCTGAGTCAAATTCGATTAAACGCTCGGCGCCAACGGGCAAACATTCGATATTCATGTTCTGTTCAAGCAAGGCCAACATTATCTGTTCGCGCATCACACCCGCCACGCCACACAGGGCTAATGAAGGCGTGATAATGCGATTATCTTTGATAAAAAACACATTCGCCATCGAAGATTCAATCACATTCTCCTCGATATCTTTGACTAACCAGTCATCAAATCCCTGCGGTAAAGAGTGCAATTTAATCAAAACTTGTTCGAGTCGATTTAAATGCTTCATCCCAGCCAACAAGGGCTGCAACCCCAATCGTACCGACGAAGTTTTAAGGCTAATCCCCTGTTGCTGCCACTGAGCATAATGGCCGGGGATAGTATGAACTGAGACGATTTCGGTAGGATTAACAGTTTCTGGCGGTGTATAGCCACGGCCACCAGCACCACGGGAAACGATTAACTTAATGCAATGATGAGGATATTCAATGGCTAAGGTATTCAGTTGCTGTTGCAATGCTTCACTCATTTGCCATTGAAATCCAAGCCTTGCGGCGCCTGCGGTTAAACGGGCTTGATGGGCTTCAAAAAACATAATCCCCTCAGCGTCCGTTCGCATCGTTGCAAACAGACCATCACCGTAGGCAAGCCCTCGATCGGAAGGGTCGACACTTGCCTGCGATGCGCCATTCACCCAGAACACGCGTGTTAGTCCTGACTGATACGGCTAGCCACCGCTTCTTGCTGATCTTTGTACTTGGCACTCTTACGGGTGTTATAAGGACGTGCAACCGCATGATTTAAGCGTTCAAAGTTAAGCGCACCTATAGTCATGCGTGGACGCAAAGCTAAAGGCAACTTGCCGCTGTTATAAAACTCGAGCACAATTTTACCTTGCCAACCCGGATCGATACGGTGCGCCGTTACGTGTACCATCAGGCCTAAACGCGCTAGAGACGAACGACCATCAAGCCAACCGACGATGTCGGCAGGTAAAGTTACGCTCTCGTAAGTCACAGCCAAAGCCAATTCGCCAGGATGCAAGAAAAATGCTTCGCCATCGGGGATTTCGATAATCTCACTCATCACCCGATCGAGTGCCGCTTGCATCTCAGCACTTGGACCACTCAAGTCGATAAAAGGCGCGGTATGATCTTTAAAGACGCGAAACTGTCCACCTAAGCGCACATCAACACTGACGCCTGAAATAGCTTCTATGCCTGGGCGAGGTTCTATTACGATAGTGCCGTTATCAAGGGCCTGTTCAATTTCGATATCGGTTAAGCGCATCTTGCCTATTACTCCTTGAGTTTTATGTCGTTATTTTGCCAGTAAATGTTGGATACGAGTCTTTAAAATATCGGTCGCAATACGATTTTTGCCGCCACGGGGAACGATAATATCGGCGTATTGTTTCGAGGGTTCGATAAACTGTAAGAACATAGGACGCACGGTTTTCTTGTACTGTGAAATCACAGACTCCATAGTACGGCCTCGCTCGGCCACATCACGAGTTAAGCGACGTAGGAAACAAATGTCCAGCGGCGTGTCCATAAACACACTCGCGTCCATCAGGGCACGTAACTTAGGATCGGTCAGCAATAAGATACCTTCTAAAATGATCACCTTTTTCGGTGTCATCTTTAAGGTTTCTGCAGTTCGAGTATGTTCTGTATAGCTATAACAAGGGATATCAACAGCTTCGCCAGACTTGAGCAACTGTAAATGCGTGCACAACAATTGATGGTCCAGCGCTTTTGGATGATCGTAATTCGTTAATACCCGTTCATCCATGGATAAATGACTCTGATCGCGATAGTACGCGTCTTCATTAATTACCCCAATTTGATCTGTGCCTAAATCGCGGCGCAATTCGTCAAAAATCGTTTTGGCAATTAAACTTTTGCCCGATGCTGACGCGCCAGCAATTGCAATAATGACACACTGCTGAGAATTCATACCCTTAAACCTTACTCGTCATCTGAAACACTAATAGAAACTGTTTTCTGGCTTTGCTTTAAAGCCAATTCGGCGCCCACTTTACGGGCAATTTCCCGATAAAGAGCTGCGACTTCACTGTCGGGATCGGCAACGACGGTCGGCGCACCATTATCCATGGCTTCACGGATATTGATGTGCAGCGGCAAAGCGCCTAACAGTGGAACTTGATAGCGTTCAGCAATTTTACTGCCGCCGTGTGTTCCAAATGGATGTTCTTTATGACCACACTCAGGACATAAATGGAAACTCATGTTCTCGACAATACCCAGCACAGGAATGTTCACTTTCTGGAACATATTGATGCCCTTCTTGGCATCGGCCAGCGCGATATCCTGCGGTGTAGTCACGATAACAGCGCCGCTCACAGGGACTTTTTGCGATAACGTGAGCTGAATATCCCCTGTGCCTGGTGGCATATCAACGACTAAATAATCCAGTTCTGGCCATTGGGTTTCATTCAGTAACTGGGCCAACGCGCCCGCAGCCATTGGGCCACGCCACACGGCAGCTTCATCACCACTGAGCATAAAACCAATCGACTGCGCGGCAATACCATGGGCACTGGCGGCTGTCATATGTTTGCCATCGGGGGAAAGCGGTCTGAAATTAGGAATACCTAACATCATAGGCACTGACGGGCCGTAAATATCCGCATCGAGAATACCCACCTGCGCACCTTCAGCCGCTAATGCCAAGGCTAAGTTCACCGCTGTGGTTGACTTACCCACGCCGCCCTTACCTGAGGCTACGGCAATCACTTGCTTCACATTGGCAATCGGCGCAATAGAAGATAACGCTGAGTAGGCTTTAGGTTGAAAATCGATTTCACACTCGACTTCATCAATAGCATCGAGCACCGCTAACTTATTCGTCAGCGCCATGACAGTGTCGCGATACTGAGTCATACAAGGGTATGGATAGACTAAGCCAAGCTGCAAACGCTTACCTTCCAATGCCAGCTTATTTACGCATCCTGCGCTCACTAACCCTTTCGCGAGATACGGGTCAACAAATGAATCGAGAATAGCCAGAACTGGCTCGAGAAGATCGTCATTCAGACGATAATCAGTTTGAGTTGAAGACAAAAGAATTACCCCCACCAATAAATTTGCCCAAGTGTACCAGATAATGCAGAAAACATTAGCGCAGATTTAGCTCAATTGGCTCAGGTTTTGATGAAAATCATCCTGTAATCGGTTAGTATCTCTACCAATATTTTTGGCCCACCACGATATTTGAGACAAGATGGCAACTTCACAACGTAAAATTCTCGTGACCAGCGCACTTCCCTATGCAAACGGACCGATACATTTAGGTCACATGCTGGAATACATACAGACAGATATCTGGTCGCGTTATCAAAAGCTTCGTGGACATGAGTGCCACTATATTTGTGCCGATGACGCCCATGGCACGCCAATCATGCTTAAAGCACAGCAATTAGGCATAGCGCCAGAAGACATGATTGCCCAAGTGAACAAAGAACATCAGCAGGATTTTGCCGATTTCAATATCGCCTTCGATAACTATCACAGCACCCACAGCGATGAAAACCGCGTACTGGCGAGTGATATTTATCTCAAGCTACGTGCGAATGGCTATATCAAGAGCAAGAGTATTTCTCAGCTGTTCGATCCTGAGAAATCCATGTTCTTGCCAGACCGCTTCGTAAAAGGCACTTGTCCTAAGTGTAAGTCACCGGATCAATACGGCGATAACTGTGATGCCTGCGGCGCGACTTACAGCCCAACTGAGCTCATCAATCCAAAATCAGCAGTATCGGGTGCGACACCAGTGATGAAAGACACTGAGCACTTTTTCTTCGACCTGCCCGCCTTCGAAGGCATGCTAAAAGAGTGGACTCGCTCTGGTGCCCTGCAAGTCGAAATGGCCAATAAACTCGACGAATGGTTCGAGCAAGGATTGCAGCAATGGGATATCACCCGTGATGCACCGTATTTTGGTTTCGAAATTCCCGATGCGCCAGGCAAGTATTTCTACGTTTGGCTCGATGCGCCTATCGGTTATATGGGTTCGTTCAAAAACCTCTGTGACAAACGCCCTGAGCTGAGCTTTGAGGAATTCTGGGGCAAAGATTCAACCGCCGAGGTTTATCACTTCATCGGTAAAGACATAGTCTACTTCCACAGTCTGTTTTGGCCAGCCATGTTACACGGCTCAGGTTACCGCCAGCCAAACAGCGTCTATGCCCACGGCTATGTGACGGTCAACGGCGCTAAGATGTCAAAATCCAAAGGCACTTTCATCAAGGCGCGAACTTATTTAGAGCATTTAGATCCTGAATATTTACGTTACTACTACGCCGCCAAACTCAGCAGCCGTATCGACGATTTAGATTTAAATCTCGAAGATTTCGCCCAGCGCGTGAATTCAGACTTAGTCGGTAAGCTAGTGAACTTAGCCTCACGCACCGCAGGTTTTATCACTAAACGTTTCGATGGCAAGCTAGCGAAAATTAACGACACCACCCTGACTGAAGCGTTTCTAGCCAAGCAAGAGGTGATTGCCGAATTTTACGAAGGCCGCGAATACGGCAAAGCAATGCGCGAAATCATGGCACTGGCGGATATTGCTAACGGTTTTGTAGCCGATGCTGCACCTTGGCAAATGGTGAAACACGATGATCAACAGGAAGCGGCCCATCAAGTGTGTTCAAATGCCTTGAATCTGTTCCGTATTCTCGTGACGTATCTCAAACCTGTATTGCCACGTTTAGCCCAAGATGTGGAAGCCTTTTTCCAACTACCGCTCACTTGGAATGCATTGAACCAAGATTTAGCGGGTCATGAAATCGCGCCATTCAAAGCCATGATGCAACGTGTTGAGCTGGATAAAGTCAATGCTATGGTTGCCGATTCCAAGGATAACCTGCAAGTCACGGCCGACGCACCAAAGACGGCTGCGCCTGAAAAGACGGTTGAATCATCTAATGTCAGCAGTGAGCCTCTGGTTAACGATCCTATTAGTGAAACCATCAACTTTGATGATTTTGCTAAAATAGACCTGCGTATCGCTCGTATCGTGAAAGCCGAGCATGTTGCTGACGCTGACAAGTTACTGAAGTTACAACTCGACATCGGTGGCGAAACGCGCCAAGTGTTTGCTGGGATCAAATCGGCCTATTCGCCAGAAGACCTTGAAGGCAAACTAACTGTGATGGTGGCTAACTTAGCACCACGTAAGATGCGTTTTGGCATGTCAGAAGGCATGGTTTTGGCCGCTGGCCCTGGTGGCAGCGACCTGTGGATTTTAGAACCCCATGAAGGCGCACAGCCTGGCATGCGGGTTAAGTAATCTGCGCTAGATAACGCTCGAAAAATCAATAAGGCCGCATTTTATGTGGCCTTATTTGTTGATATCGATTGTTTGAGCCGATTCGTGGCCGCAAGTGTCACTCAGTCTTTTAAAAGACTGAGTTTAAGCCATTTAATTTTAGCTGAGTGGTTTAAGAGACCGAGTTAAAACTCGTATTTCTATCGACAAGATATTCACGGCAATGTGACATTCATATCAGTAACAAGTCTAAAATCGACGCAGTGCTAAATGAATAATTCGAGGAGTTGTTATGGGAAATATCGTTGAGCAGTTGCTGTTTTCGGCCTCGATTACGGGTCCAATCTGTTTGATGTTGGCACTCGGTGTGATCCTAAAACGCACCCAAATCATCAATGAAAACTTTATTGATGTTGCATCAAAATTAGTCTTTAACGTGACGCTGCCAGCCTTGTTGTTCCTTAGCATTATTAGCTCCAATCACGATCTCGCCTCCAGTGCGCCCTTGATTGGCTATGGTTTAGTGGCCAATTTCCTGTTTTTTATACTCTCCACCTATGCAACTGGGCGGCTATTTCCCAAGCACAAAGACCAAGGTGTGATCATTCAAGGGGGATTTAGAGCCAATACCGCCATTATCGGCTTAGCTTACGTTTCCAACGCCTATGGGAGTTCTGGTGTTGCCTTAGCCGCGGTCTATGTTGCCTCGATGACGCTGCTGTATAACATTCAAGCGGTTATTTGCCTAAGCCCTAAAGGCGAAGAATCCAGCCAACATGCATTTGGCGTGATCATCAAGACCATCACCAAAAACCCGTTGATCATTGCCATTATGGTTGGCATCTTGTTCTACTTGCTCTCCATTCCGCTACCGAAAATGGTGCTCGATGCGGGACAATACTTCGCCAATATGACCCTGCCATTAGCGCTACTGTGTACCGGCGGTTCGCTCGATGTTGGTTCACTCAAACATGAAAAGCATACAACTTGGTTCTCGACCGCATTGAAACTGATCTTTGCCCCGCTTTTTATCACTATTGGGGCCTTGCTGTTGGGTTATCGAGGGATTGAGTTAGCACTGGTTTTTTTAATGAGTTCTGCACCCACCGCAGCCGCAAGCTATGTGATGGCGCGCGCCATGGGTGGCAATGCGCCCCTTGCAGCCAATATTATTGCGCTAACCACAGTCTGCTCGCTGATCACGTGCACCTTAGGCATCTTTGTATTGTCCACTTTGGAGCTGATCTAGCAGTAGCTACGAGCTGATTACACAAACGCTAGAGAAAGGGATTTGAGTGACTATAAGTAATAATAAACCACAATAAAAAAGGCGAGCCATGCTCGCCTTTCGTTTAGGAATAAAACAGTTAGATGGTCATCATAAGCCGCTTTATGAATGGATTAGACCGGATTGGTGATATCCACAAAATGGTGCACGAGATCAAACTCACGGGCGAGATGACGGCCTAGGGCTTCAATACCGAAACGCTCAGTCGCATGGTGACCCGCTGCATAATAATGTATGCCCTGCTCTACCGCACTGTGAAACGTTCGCTCGGACACTTCACCACTGATAAACGCATCCACACCTAAACTCGCCGCAACATCGATATAATCCTGTGCGCCACCAGTACACCAAGCTACATGTTGGATCTTTGCATCGCTATCACCAATATGCAGTGGGGCTCTGCCTAACGCATTCTCAAGGGTGTGAGAAAATTCGCTAGCACTGACTGCAAGATCAAGTTTTCCACGCCACAGTAGCCCCTGAGCCACCTCTTCGATGGCTTCTGCGTCGACGATCCCAAGCTGTCTCCCCAAAGTCGCGTTATTACCGAGCATTGGGTGGGCATCTAAGGGTAAATGATATCCAAACAAGCTAATATCATGCTTGAGCAGCGCCTTAATTCGGCGTTGTTTCATGCCTGTGATCACTTCAGGCTCATTCTTCCAAAAAAAGCCGTGATGAACCAATATCGCATCGGCGTTTAATCGAATCGCTTCATCGATCAAGGCCTGACACGCTGTCACGCCCGTGACTAAGGTGTGGATCTCATCCTTGCCTTCTACCTGCAGCCCATTGGGTGCGTAATCCTTAAAGGCCGACACATGTAAAAAATCGGCTAAATATTGGCTTAGTTCTGTCCGTGTCATTGCATTACCGTCCGTTACTCAAAATGACCATTTACTGAAGATGAGCACTTATTCAATATGAGACAATCGCTTACATCGCGATATCAACACGCACGCCACCTTGCAGGTACACCACTCGAACTCTGTCACCCGCGTTAAACGTCATGCCAGCATCGTAATCTTGGATCACCATGACCTGAGTACCATCTTCTTGATTGATCATCAGTTCCACCAGCTTAAACGATTGCACGCTAGTACCGCTGCCATAACGGTTACCGATACCACCACCAATCAAGGCACCTAAAATCGTCGCCACATCTCGACCCGAACCGCCACCAAACTGATTACCAATCACCCCACCCGCTAAGGCGCCGCCGAAGGTTTTCC
Organism: Shewanella sp. NKUCC06_TVS; assembly: GCF_019345515.1. Classification (NCBI taxonomy): domain Bacteria; kingdom Pseudomonadati; phylum Pseudomonadota; class Gammaproteobacteria; order Alteromonadales; family Shewanellaceae; genus Shewanella; species Shewanella sp. NKUCC06_TVS. Next base: position 155,019 of record NZ_JAHKQX010000013.1, read on the forward strand.
AACCTTGATTACGGTCTTCAATTAACTGGGTTTCGGTGATATTACGTACCGAAGTGATATCGCCATAGAGTACTTTCTCAACTGGCACGGCTTGATTGCGATCATAGCCAGCATTAGCGGGGCTGATGATAAAAGCAAAAATAAACATAAAGCTTGCTAGAGTAGGTTTCCACATATCTGAATTTCCGCTAACTTAATAATAAGGTCTATAACTAAATCATACTCAATTGTGAAGTCACTGTCTTTCCTGAATCACGAATTTGACGCTTTTCCTTCGCCCGAGCTCGCCTTAACCGATCCTAATGGTTTATTGGCTATCGGCGGCGACTTACGTCCTGAACGTTTACTCTCTGCTTACTACAACGGTATTTTTCCTTGGTTTAATTCTGACGATCCCATCCTATGGTGGTCACCGGATCCCCGCGCCGTGTTTATTCCAGGTGAAATTCACATCAGCACCAGCCTGCGTAAATACTTAAAAAAACAACCTTGGCGGATCACTATCAATCACGCTTTCACCGATGTGATGGCGGGATGCGCGCAGCCAAGAGAAAAACAGAGCGGCACTTGGATCACCCAAGAAATTCAAATGGCCTATCGCGAATTGCATCACACAGGTCATGCCCACTCCATTGAAGTGTGGGAGGGTGAACGTTTAATCGGTGGGCTTTACGGCTTAGCGATCGGCCAAGTATTTTGTGGCGAATCCATGTTTCACCGAAAAACCAATGCGTCCAAGGCCGCCGTTGCAGCACTGCAACAACATTTACTCAAGATGGGATTCAAACTCATCGACGCGCAAGTGATGAATCCCCACCTAGAAAGTTTGGGAGCTAAAGCTATTAAACGCATTGATTTTATAACGTTACTGAGCGAACTGAGAAACAATCCCGTGGACCCAAATACTTGGGCCACTAAAGAGGTCATCCTTGAACTCGAGTAAAGCATCGATCGCTATCGGTATCAGTCAAATATTTCCCTGCAGCTACCTTGATGGCCAGCAGGAGCAGCTACTCGTCATCCAAGAAGATACGCTCGATCCCATTTTATTTGAGCGTTTGCTCGCGGTAGGTTTTCGCCGTAGTGGTAGCTCTATCTACAAACCTCGCTGCCCTAGATGCAGTGCATGCCAACCAATCCGTGTGCCAACGCATGAATTTGTCCCATCGAAACGCCAAAAACGCACTTTAGCAAAAAACCAAGATCTGACTTGGCGAATTACATCGGAGCAAACCGCCGAGCAATATACGCTATATGAACATTACATTCGTGGGCGACATTTTGACGGCCCCATGTTTCCCCCAAGTGAAGATCAATATAATCACTTTCTTTTTTGCCATTGGTTACCGCCAACGTTTATCGAAGTCTATGATGGAAATAAATTATTGGCAGTTGCGGTCACTGATAGTTTGCCCAATAGTCTTTCGGCAATTTACAGCTATTTTGACCCCGACGAAGAACATCGCTCCCTCGGTGCACTGTTAATTTTAATTCAGTGTCGACTGGCGAAACTCATGAATAAAGAATTTGTTTATCTCGGATATCAAATAGATGAAAACCGTAAGATGTCTTACAAGCGTTTGTATCGCCCTTATCAAATTCTGACACCGACGGGCTGGGAGTATTCCCAAGTTTGCTAAGTACTTCCCCTTTACAGCGGGGGGAATTTGGGGCATGATACGCCCGTTTTTTATATTCGAAGGCTAATGGGATAATTAATTAATGGCGAAAGAAGACAACATTGAAATGCAAGGCACTATCCTTGAAACCTTGCCAAACACAATGTTTCGTGTAGAGCTTGAAAATGGTCATGTGGTGATAGCCCACATTTCAGGCAAAATGCGTAAAAACTACATCCGGATCCTCACTGGCGATAAAGTTACCGTCCAGCTGACTCCTTATGATCTGACCAAAGGTCGCATTGTCTTCCGCGCACGCTGATATAGCCTCTTAGATTTAAAAACCCGGCAAGGCCGGGTTTTTTTGTTTGCGAAAGATGAAAAAAATGGCTGCAATTGCAGCCATTTTTATGTCTAAAACTAATGGATAATCAAGCGTTAAGCTTTTGTTGTCGCTTTTTCGTGACGTTCGGTGCGAATGACAATCTCGCCCTCCTTCACATCCACATACGCAACACCGCCTGACTCTAAGACACCAAATAAGATCTCGTCTGCCAATGGACGTTTGATCAATTCGGTCACGACCCGAGCCATTGGACGTGCACCCATGTTCTTATCGTAGCCTTTCTCGGCCAATAAGGTTCTGGCTTCGTCGCTGACTTCCAAAGTAACGTGTTTTGCATCCAACTGAGCCTGCAATTCCACCAAGAATTTATCGACCACTTTGGCGATAATCGTCATGTCCAAATGATTGAACCAAATGATGGAATCGAGACGATTTCGAAATTCTGGCGAAAATACTCGATTAATTTCAGATAATGCATCTTGGGTGTGATCTTGCTGGGTAAAGCCAATCGACTTACGAATAGTCTCCTGTACACCCGCGTTAGTGGTCATCACCAAAGTCACATGTCTGAAGTCAGCCTTACGACCATTATTATCGGTCAAAGTACCGTGATCCATCACCTGCAACAGCAGGTTATAGACATCACGGTGGGCCTTCTCAATTTCATCCAATAGCACGACACAGTGCGGATTTTTAATCACAGCATCCGTGAGCAAGCCACCTTGGTCATAACCCACATAACCAGGAGGTGCACCAATCAGGCGTGACACTGTATGGCTTTCCATGTACTCAGACATGTCAAAGCGCACCAGTTTCATCCCCAAGCAGTTGGCCAGTTGGTTAGTGACTTCGGTTTTACCCACACCGGTGGGACCGGCGAATAAGAAGCTCCCCACAGGTTTTCGGTCAGCACCTAAGCCACTGCGCGATAAGCGAATGGCCGAACTCAGACTCTCAATGGCCTTATCTTGGCCAAAGACCACCATCTTAAGGTTGCGCTCAAGGTTACGCAGTAAGTCCTTATCAGTAGCGGATACCGACTTCTCAGGGATACGTGCCATTTTCGCCACAATCGACTCAATCTCGGCTTGGCCTATGGTCTTTTTACGTTTACTCATAGGCAGCATCACCATACGCGCACCCGCTTCATCAATCACATCGATGGCTTTATCGGGTAAATGCCTGTCGTTGATGTGCTTGGCCGACAATACTGCAGCGCAGCTGATCGCGGCCTGAGTATAACGAACCCCATGATATTCTTCGTATTTAGACTTAAGCCCCATCAAAATCTTAGTGGTTTCTTCCACTGAAGGCTCATTGATATCCACCTTTTGGAAACGACGTGCAAGTGCGCGATCTTTCTCAAAAATACTTTGATATTCTTGGAAAGTAGTCGAACCCATGCAACGTAAATTGCCGCTAGATAGCAAAGGTTTCAGCAGATTAGAGGCATCCATTACGCCGCCAGAGGCCGCGCCCGCACCGATAATGGTGTGGATCTCATCGATGAATAGGATGGCATGCTTATCCGCCGCCAGTTCTTTTAACAGGTTCTTAAAGCGTTTTTCAAAGTCACCGCGATACTTAGTTCCCGCCAGCAGTGAACCTAAATCTAAGGAATACACTGTCGCTTCAAGCATTACATCGGGCACTTGTTTATTGACGATACGATATGCCAACCCTTCAGCAATCGCTGTTTTACCTACACCCGCCTCACCCACTAACAGTGGATTATTTTTACGGCGACGGCACAGGGTTTGAATCGCGCGCTCAATTTCTTGGTCGCGACCAATCAAAGGGTCGATGATCCCTTGCTTAGCAAGCTGGTTTAAATTGGACGCAAATTGCGACAACATACTACGCTCTTCGCTGCCTTCGCCCTGATCTTCGACACGTTCTTGATCTTGATGTGACTCAGCATCATCATTTTTGGCGAAACCATGGGAAATAAAATTCACTACATCGAGGCGACTAATGTCGCAGCGGCGCAGTAAATACACGGCTTGGGATTCTTGCTCACTGAAAATGGCAACTAACACGTTAGCGCCGTTCACTTCATTGCGACCCGATGACTGCACATGGAATACCGCCCGTTGCAGCACTCGCTGGAACCCAAGCGTCGGCTGAGTTTCTTTGTCATCATCAATATCGGCAATGATTGGGGTTGTTTGTTGGATAAAGCTTGCCACTTCATCTCTGAGTTTATCTAGATTCGCTCCACAGGCGATTAACGCTTCTTGAGCCGCAGGATTGTCGATCAGAGCTAATAACAGATGTTCCACTGTCATATACTCGTGACGCGCATCTCTGGCTTGCTGAAACGCCAGATTTAAGGTGACTTCCAGATCTTTGTTCAGCATAAGCACCCCCAAAATTAACAACAGACTACAGAGTAAAGCGGTTTTATGCTTTCTCTAACGAACACAGTAACGGATGTTGGTTTTGTCTTGCAAATTGATTTACTTGTATCACCTTAGTTTCTGCAATCCCAAACGGGAAAATACCGCAAATCCCTTTTCCTTGGTGATGGATCGTCAACATGATATCGGTCGCTTCCTGCTCGTTCTTGCGAAAGAAAACCTGCAAAACTTCAATCACAAAATCCATTGGGGTGTAATCATCATTATTGAGTACCACCTTATACATCGAAGGCGGCATTAACTCTAATTCGACACGTTCTTCAACGTGTTCAATATTTCCTATCTTTGCCATTTTTTAATACTAGCCTCTCGTGTTGGCCTCTTCCAATTGATCCGTTCAAATTAATCAGTTGTTACCCCTTTGTTAATTTTAGCTTGACTTCCGCATTTACTCCTTACATTCTGTTGTGCAGACGGTGAACGAATACCCGTCTATACAGGTTTTACTATCTTACTGGTAAGTAGACAACAGAAGGAAGTGGAAGTATGGCAAGCGGAACTGTTAAATGGTTCAACAACGCCAAAGGATTCGGGTTTATTTGCCCTGATCAAGGTGGTGAGGACGTTTTTGCACACTATTCTACCATTGAAATGGAAGGCTATCGAACTCTAAAAGCAGGCCAACCCGTTCAATTTGAAGTAGAAGCCGGTCCAAAAGGGATGCACGCTTCAGCCATTTCACCAACAAAATAACGTTTGGTGAGGCCAATGATCTAAAAGGCAGGGACTTGTCCCTGCCTTTTTATTGCTGCGTGTTTCATCAATTCTCACCACTTAATGTTGCATCGCTCATCATCATTTCGCATGAATTTAATTCAAGTTCAATTGCTGCACATCACCCATTGCATCCCAGCAAAAAGATTTTATCATCGGTCTCGACAGCAAATTTAGGGTATAAAAAAGGATCTGCAATGCAGATCCTTTTTTAAAATCAGTCTAATGACTTACAACTTTACATCACCTTAGATGGCCCACACTGACGCACACGCCATCTAAAAGTGATAACGAGCGGGATTAAGCAATCAACAGCTTGTTCAACGTTTCGCTTGGGCGCATGGCTTTTTCAGCCTTAGCCGCATCTAAACGGTAGTAACCGCCTAAATCGACTGGTGCACCTTGTGCCGTCGCTAATTCAGCCACAATCACTTGCTCATTCGCCGCGAGCGCATGCGCTAACGGAATGAAGTGAGCTTGTAACTGCTCATCGCCCGTTTGCGCAGCTAAAGCTTGAGCCCAGTACATGGCTAAGTAGAAATGGCTGCCACGGTTATCCAGCTCACCGACTCTTCTTGATGGCGATTTGTTGCCATCTAAGAATTGGCCAATGGCTTGATCTAAAGTATCGGCTAACACTTGGGCTTTTGGATTGCCCACGGTTTGGCTTAAATGCTCTAAAGACGCCGCCAGAGCCAAGAATTCACCGAGCGAATCCCAACGTAAGTGACCTTCTTTCTCAAGCTGTTGCACGTGCTTAGGCGCACTACCGCCCGCACCTGTTTCAAATAGACCGCCGCCGTTCATTAGCGGAACGATTGACAGCATTTTGGCACTGGTGCCTAGCTCAAGGATTGGGAACAAGTCAGTCAGGTAGTCACGTAGAACGTTACCCGTAACTGAAATGGTATCTTTGCCTTCTTTGATGCGAGCCAAAGACAAACGCGTCGCATCTTCTGGAGACATGATGCTGATGTCTAAGCCATCAGTATCATGCTCTGGCAGATACTGCTGCACTTTTGCAATGATTTGCGCATCGTGGGCACGTTTGCTATCTAACCAGAATACCGCTGGAGTATTGCTTAAACGGGCACGGCGCACGGCCAGTTTAACCCAATCACGGATTGGTGCGTCTTTAACTTGACACATTCTCCAGATATCGCCCGCTTCGACGTTATGGCTCATCAATACCTTACCGCTGGCATCAACAACGTTGACCACACCGTCAGCAGGAATTTCAAAGGTCTTATCGTGGCTGCCATACTCTTCGGCTTTTTGCGCCATCAAGCCCACGTTTGGCACGCTGCCCATGGTTTTAGGATCAAAAGCGCCGTGCTCTTTACAGAAAGCAATCGTTTCTTGGTAGATACCGGCATAGCAACGATCGGGGATCATGGCTTTAGTATCATGCAGTTGACCGTCTGGTCCCCACATTTGGCCAGATGAACGAATCGCAGCAGGCATAGACGCATCGATAATGATGTCGCTTGGCACGTGTAAGTTGGTGATACCTTTGTCAGAATCAACCATAGCCAATGCGGGACGCGCAGCGTAAACGGCGGCGATATCGGCTTCGACTTCGGCGCGGCTATCAGCAGGTAATGTCGCGATCTTGGCATAAACATCACCAAAGCCGTTGTTAACATCTACACCTAATTCAGCGAAAAGCGCCGCATGTTTGTCAAATACTGGCTTGAAGAATACCTTCACAGCGTGACCAAACATAATAGGATCAGACACTTTCATCATAGTGGCTTTCAAATGCAGCGATAACAGCACATCTTCAGCTTTGGCGTTTTCGATTTCACGCTCATAGAAGCTCACTAAGGCTTTTTTACTCAATACCGCAGCATCGATAATTTCGCCAGCCAGCAGCTTAAGACCGGATTTGAGCACCACTTCTTGACCATCTTTTTGGGTCAGCAAGATATTCACGCTGCCCGCATCAGATAAAGTGACAGACTGTTCGCTGCCGTAGAAATCACCGTCAGTCATGTGGGCAACGTGTGACTTGGAATCTTTGGCCCATTTCCCCATGGAATGAGGGTTTTTCTTGGCGAAGTTTTTCACCGATAATGGGGCACGGCGATCTGAGTTACCTTCACGCAGTACTGGGTTTACCGCACTGCCTTTGATCTTGTCGTAACGGGTTTTAATTGACTTTTCAGCGTCAGTTTTTGGCTCATCCGGATAATTAGGGATGTCGTAACCTTTTTGCTGCAGTTCAAGGATACAGGCTTTTAATTGTGGGATCGAAGCACTGATATTTGGTAACTTGATGATGTTCGCTTCTGGCTGATTCGCTAACTCGCCAAGCTCAGTCAGATGGTCGCCAATCTTTTGTGCTTCGGTCAGTTGCTCAGGGAAACTGGCAATAATACGGCCCGATAACGAGATATCACGGGTTTCAACCGCAACGCCCGCGGCGTCGGTAAACGTTCTAATAATAGGTAAGAGTGAGAGGGTGGCCAGTGCTGGCGCTTCGTCTGTTTCAGTGTAAATAATTGTTGATGAGTTATCTTTCATGTTACATCCTACATTATTGTAAAATTTAATATTTTTTATAATAATTTTATAGCATGGCGAACAAATCTGAGCACAGGGAAAATATCAATCAAGGCAATCGACCACGCCCTCATCTTTCAAATTCTCAATGCCCTTCTGTCTTTGCGCGCAAGCTAAAATTTGTTACAACGACTCATTAAAACCTAATAAACATTTAGGCACAGATCACATTTTCTGGCCGACATCATAGAGCATTCGCAATAATATTCAAATTCCACTAACGGCGAATGCCAAGTACACTATGACCACATTAACGACTCAATCAAGTCAGGTAAGCGTGTCTCAACCTCCTGTTAGCAAAAGTATGAACAAAAACAAGTTTCAACCTAAAGGTGCCAATGCCAGCGCAAGTTCCCCAGCCAAGAGCCCGATTAAACCCGCTAAGCCCGCCAGCAGAGGCCCTGCCAACCGCGCTACCGCCGTAGATAGCAAAGTGGCGCCAGCACGAAATGCCAATGGCAGTTTAAAGAAAGAACCCTTTAAAAATCCTAATCGACGCGCAATTGCGGCGGCAAAACCGGTGCAGAGTCAAACGCTCGCACCAATTATCGTGCTGTTTAATAAGCCTTTTGATGTACTTTGCCAGTTTACCGATGAACAAGGTCGTAAGACCCTAAAAGACTATATCCCGATTGCTGACGTGTATGCCGCAGGCCGCTTAGACAGAGACAGTGAAGGCTTATTGTTGCTGACCAATGACGGTCAATTACAGGCAAGACTGACAGAGCCGAAAAAGAAAACCTTTAAAACCTATTGGGTGCAAGTAGAAGGCGTTCCGACGGAAGATGCACTCACTAAACTGCGCCAAGGTGTTGAATTAAATGATGGTATAACGCTGCCAGCTAAAGTCAAAATTATGGATTCACCCGACGTTTGGCCACGTAATCCACCGGTGAGAGAGCGCAAAAATATCCCAACAACTTGGCTAGAAATCCAAATTCATGAAGGCCGCAACCGCCAAGTCAGACGCATGACAGCGCATATCGGTTTTCCGACCTTAAGATTAATCCGTTATAAAATAGGCCAATGGAGTCTAGATAATTTGCCATCGGGTGAGCACAAATGCATCCGTCTCGGTGATGAAGTCTAAATTTCAGCCTAATTTTTGCGTTCCAATCCACTCAAAGGAGGCTCCATGAGTCAAAGATATAAACCCCATGTGACCGTCGCTTGTATTGTTCATGCAACTTCACAGGACAAATATCTGATGGTAGAAGAGTGGATTGAAGGCGAGCAACGCTTTAATCAACCCGCGGGTCACTTAGAAGCGAATGAAAGCTTGATCCAAGCCTGTGAGCGCGAAGTGTTTGAAGAAACAGGGTTATCACTCAAAGCCCAAGGACTCGTCGGCATTTATCAACTCAGCGCCAGTGAAGACTTAGCCTTTGTGCGCTTTACTTTTTTCGTGCAGTTAGATGATATGCCCTCACCTGCGCCGCAGGATAAAGCGATCCATAGTGCGCATTGGTTAAGTCTTGCGCAGATAGAAGCCATGCCATCTTTACTGCGCAGCCCCTTAGTACTCGATTGCTTAAAAGACTATCTCAATCAGGCACAAAATGGCCAAACTTATCCCCTTAGCTTACTCAATAGTGACCGCCTCACGATAGCCCAAGCGAGCAAGGCGTGATAGAATACCGCCCCGCATAAACGGCTGGTTAAGCTTAATGCGTGTGCTACTGCAGAGGCCTTGTACAGCAAATAAATAGTTGGCCGTAAATGCGAGGTTTACTGACAGTTTGCGGACTCATTTTATTTGATAGCGCTGGAAAAGTTTGATTTAGCAATCAGCAGCACAGCACCTAGATGTAAAGTTAGCTTGGATTTAAAGTGAGCTTGGATTTTTAGTTAGCCCATATTTTTAGTTAGGTTAGGTATTTTTGTTACGCGCTCAATGTCGCGGCTTAAATTCATCCACCTAGCCAACACACATACTCAATGGTTTTTAGGATTTATGACATCAATCGAACCCACTCATACAGGAAAAAAAGTCATTGTCGGCATGTCCGGCGGTGTAGATTCATCTGTTTCAGCCTATTTGCTTATGCAGCAAGGCTATCAGGTTGAAGGCCTTTTCATGAAGAACTGGGAAGAAGATGACAATAACGAGTACTGCGCGGCCGCAGAAGATTTAAAAGACGCCCAAGCCGTGTGCGACAAGCTTGGGATCAAGCTACATACAGTCAACTTTGCTGCCGAATATTGGGACAATGTATTTGAGTATTTCCTCGCCGAATACAAAGCCGGCCGCACGCCAAATCCCGATATCATGTGCAACAAAGAAATCAAATTTAAGGCATTTTTAGAATTTGCCGACGAAATCCTCGACGCCGATTACATCGCAATGGGCCACTATGTTCGCCGTCGCGATAACAGCGACGGCAGTACGCAAATGCTCCGTGGCGTTGATGGCAATAAAGATCAAAGTTATTTCCTCTACACCCTTAGCCATGAACAAGTAGCCCGAAGCCTGTTCCCTGTCGGTGAGCTCGAAAAACATCAAGTTCGTGAAATTGCGAAAGAAATGGGCTTAATCACCCATGACAAAAAAGACAGTACTGGCATCTGCTTTATCGGTGAGCGCAAGTTCACTGAATTTCTAGGGACTTATTTACCGGCGCAGCCTGGCAATATTGAAACCCCAGAAGGTGAAGTCATAGGCACGCACCAAGGACTCATGTACCACACCTTAGGCCAACGTAAAGGCTTAGGCATTGGCGGCATGAAAAACAGCAATGACGATCCTTGGTATGTGGTCGATAAAGATCTTGAGCGTAACGTATTGATCGTGGGTCAAGGCGGACATCATCCCCGTTTGATGTCGACCGGCATGACAGTTAACCAACTGCATTGGGTAGATAGAACTGGGCCTGTCGATGGTTGTCATATCGCAGTGAAAACCCGTTATCGCCAACAAGATGTGCCTTGTACATTAACCTACACAGATGAACACACCTTGCGCGTGGTCTTCGATGAACCTGTTGCGGCGGTGACGCCTGGACAGTCTGCGGTATTTTATGATGGTGAGGTCTGCCTAGGTGGCGGCATCATAGATCAATTAATCCGAGGGTAACGCGTGAACGAGCAACTCATTAATCGGACTATGGCGTTTGCAGGCATACTGCAAGCCATTGCCCAAGTTCAACATTTAGCGCGCCATGGCGAATTGGATAATGCCGAGCTCGCAGCGAGCTTAAACACCATTCTCGTCACCAATCCTGACAATACGGCCGATGTCTACCAAGATAAAATCGTATTGCAAAAAGGCTATAAACTGATCCTGAATCAGCTCGGTGACAGCAGCCAAAAAGATGTTGAAATCACCCGCTATTTAGTGGGCGTGCTTGCCCTTGAGCGTAAACTCGTGCGCTCTAACAGTGGCTTAGGCATGTTGGCTGAACGTATTAATCAAGTGAATCGCCAGCTACATCATTTTGCCATCACAGATGAGCAAGTTGTTGCCAATCTTGCCAGCATTTACAGTGACATCATCAGTAATTTAGGGCCAAAAATCCAAATATCGGGTAATCCTGTGTGTTTGCAGCGCCCTATTGTACAACATAAAATTCGTGCTCTGCTGCTTGCCGCTATACGCAGCGCAGTACTGTGGCGTCAGTTGGGCGGTAAACGTCGACACTTAGTCTTCGCCCGCAAAGCCATAGTCGATACAGCCAAGAAAAGTCTTACCCTATAATAAAATTAGCGTTCATCAAGGAGCTACACATGGATCTTTCCGCACTAACTGCTATCTCTCCGGTAGACGGTCGTTATGGTAGTAAAACCGCGTCATTGAGAGGGATTTTCAGCGAGTTCGGTCTTACCAAGTACCGTGTTCAGGTTGAAATCAATTGGCTAAAACTGTTAGCCGACTGTCCAGACATTAGCGAAGTGCCAACATTGAGCGCGTCAGCTATCGCCGTACTCGATGGCATTAAAGACAATTTCAACGAACAAGATGCGCTGCGTGTTAAGGCTATCGAAAGCACCACTAACCACGATGTAAAAGCGGTTGAATACTTCATTAAAGAAAAAATCGCAGGCAATAGCGAATTAGCCGCTGTGGGTGAGTTTGTTCACTTTGCTTGTACTTCTGAAGATATCAACAACTTAAGCCACGGTTTAATGCTGACTGAAGCTCGTGAGCATGTTTTACTGCCCTACTGCAATGAGTTACTGACGGCAATTAAAAAGCTGGCGATTGAATATCGCTCTGTGCCATTAATGTCACGTACCCATGGCCAACCCGCGTCACCTTCGACGCTCGGTAAAGAAATGGCGAACGTCGCAGTGCGCCTTGAACGTCAAATCAAACAAATCGCCAATGTTGAAATCATGGGTAAACTGAATGGTGCCGTAGGTAACTACAATGCTCACCTGTCAGCCTATCCTGAAGTTAATTGGCATGAGCTGTCTGAGCGTTTTGTGACTAGCCTTGGCTTGCACTGGAATGCCTACACGACGCAAATCGAGCCACACGATTACATTGCCGAATTGTTTGATGCGGTTGCCCGTTTCAACACTGTGCTGATTGACTTTGACCGTGATATTTGGGGTTACATCGCCCTAGGTCACTTCAAACAACGCACTATCGCCGGTGAAATCGGTTCATCGACTATGCCGCACAAAGTTAACCCAATCGATTTTGAAAACTCTGAAGGTAACTTAGGTATCGCTAACGCCCTGATGCAACATTTAGCGTCTAAACTACCGTTATCAAGATGGCAACGTGACTTAACTGACTCGACAGTACTGCGTAACTTAGGTGTGGGTATTGCCCATGCGTTGATCGCGTATCAAGCGACCTTAAAAGGTATCAGCAAGTTAGAAGTTAACGAAGCGCATCTGCGTGATGAGTTAGATCACAACTGGGAAGTGTTAGCAGAACCCGTACAAACGGTAATGCGTCGTTATGGTATTGAAAAGCCATACGAAAAATTAAAAGAACTGACGCGCGGTAAACGTATCGACGCGCAGCAACTGTCAGTGTTTATTGACGGACTTGAATTACCAGACTCAGTGAAGGCTGAACTGAAGAAAATGACGCCAGCCAATTACATTGGTCGTGCCGAAACGTTTGTCGACGAACTGAAGTAAGTTATTAATTAAAATTGGCGATTAACTAATATTAAGCTATTGACTGAAATTAGTTATTAACTGAAATTGGCGACGGACAATACTCTTTCTTAAACAGAAATAAGGATTAAGGCGACCCACATCACCGCGATGTGGTCGCCTTTTTTAACACTATGTATACACTCAATCTCGATATCGCCCAGTTTCTTAGTGAATACTGGCAAAAGAAACCCCTGTTGATCAAAAAAGCATTTCCGCAATTTGAAGATCCTATCAGCGCCGATGAATTAGCTGGCCTTGCCTGTGAAGAAGAAATCTCTTCACGTATCGTTGTCACCAAAGACAATGATTGGGAAGTGGTGCAAGGTCCGTTTGAAGATTACGACAGCTATGGCGAAACCCATTGGCAGTTATTAGTGCAAGCCGTCAACCATTGGTATCCAGATTCGCAGCCATTAGTTGAAGCTCTACGCTTTTTACCTGACTGGCGCTTCGATGACTTGATGGCATCATTTGCAACCCCAAGTGGTGGTGTCGGCCCGCACGTCGATAACTACGATGTGTTTATCATTCAAGGCGAAGGTGAACGTCGCTGGACTGTGGGTGACAATACCCCACAACAACGCCGTGGCGGCAATCCAAACTCGCCGCTGGTTGAAGACTTTACACCCATTATCGATGTAGTGTTAGAAAAAGGCGACATGCTTTATATTCCACCTGGTTTCCCACACTGCGGCGAAACCCTAACTGTGGCAATGAGTTACTCGATTGGTTTCCGCGCTCCTAGCCAGCAAGAATTAGTCAGTGAAGTCGCCGATTATTTGCTCGACAATAACTTAGGTCAGCAGCGTTTCACCTCGCAAACTGAACCGAGTTCAGCCGGTATCGTCAGCCAAGATCATCAAGTGGGCATCATGTCACTCTTGAGCCAGCTGAGCCAAGATCCCAATAGCTACCAAATCGTGTTAGGTAAGTTGCTCAGTCAAAACCGTTTCGAGCTTGATTTGTGTGAAGGCGAAGAAGCTTACAGCATTGAAGATTTGCAAGATGCCTTCGCCCAAGGTGCTGGCGTCAGCCGTATCGGTGGTTTGAAAGTATTGCGCCTCGAAAATGACGCCACACCGCGATTATTCATCAATGGTGACGTGCATGAACTGCCCAATACACCGGCAGACGTGATCGCACAGTTGAGCGATAAGGTCAGCTTAAGCGCCGATGAAGCGACTGAAATATGTCAGCATGAAGAAGTCCAAGCCCTACTGTTGACACTCATCAATCAGGGTTTCTACTACTTGAGCGACAGCGAAGAATAAGCCCTATCGACTTTGTTCGATGACCTTGTTCTTAACATAACCTGAACTCGGGATAAGAAATGTTGAACTAATAGCCCTCCAAGTGATCGGATCTTTCGACCAAGAGAAACCCCATCACACCGGAGGGCCTATGCATAAATTAGTGGAA